>NZHI01000058.1 GCA_002691345.1 Synechococcus sp. MED650
ACGATCACCATCTCCAGATTGGGCACCCACGCCAAGGCTTCTTCAAGTTCCGACCTCAATGCTTGGTCGTGTTCACCGATTCCTCCGGTGAGTGCCAGCACATCAACGCCATTGAGGCTGGCCGCCATGGAGCCCAGCAGCTGCAGCAACCGATGACGAAACGCCTCGAGGGCTCGGATCGCTCCGTTATGGCCGTTGGCCGCGGCCTCACGAATTTCACGCATGTCGCCGCTGAGGCCGGATAAACCCTTCAGACCTGATTCTTTTTGCAGGATCCTGGCCATCTGCTCCTCGCCGTAACCCTCCCGCATCAGCTCCAGCAGCAGTCCAGGGTCGACGCTGCCGGAACGGGTGGCCATCACCAGCCCTTCCAGAGGGGTGTATCCCATCGTGGTGTCGATGCAGCGTCCCCCTTTCACAGCCGCCAGCGAGGCACCTGCGCCGAGATGAGCGCTGACCAAGCGCAACTGTGATGGATCTTTCCCCTGTTGACGCCATTGCGCGGCAACGGTTTCCGCGATGTGCTGGTGGTTGATGCCGTGAAATCCAAAGCGGCGGAATCCTCGGTTGCGCAGATCTTCCGGGATCGCGTAGGTGTAGGCCGCCGCTGGCAGGCTGCTGTGAAAGGCGGTGTCGAAACAAGCCCACTGAGGTTGCTCAGGAGCCCAGTGGCGAGCCCAGGCCAGCCCGATCAGTGCCGGTGGATTGTGGAGTGGAGCCAGGGGGATCAAGGCCTGGAGGGCATGTTCCACGTCCGGTGTGATCAACGTTGGTGCCGTGAACTGCTCGCCGCCATGCACCACCCGGTGGCCGATCAGATCGACCCGGTGGCGATGAGGCTCCAGCTGCGGTGCCAGCCAGGTTTCCAGCACCGTTTCGAGAGATTCCTCAGCACCAATGCTTCGGCCTTCTTGCCAAAGAAAAGCCCCGGTGGTCTCCACCAGGGCCGCCTTGAGGCTGGAGCTACCGAGGTTAATCACCAGCGATAGAGCATTCATCAGCGCACGTCGCAGGTGATTTCCACGTTGAGGGGATCAACGTTCCAGATGTTCTTGCAGTANTCGCNGATGGATCGNTCAGAGGAGAAGAACCCTGTCCGGGCNGTGTTCAGCAGCGACATCCGGTTCCAGTGCATCCGATCGGTCCAGGCGAGGCTCACAGCCTCCTGGGCCCGCAGGTAGTCGGCGAANTCNGCCATCACGCAGAACGGATCGTTGCCGGTGAGGTTGTCCAGCAGGGGGCGGAACAGTTCTCCATCCCCATTGCTGAAATGCCCCATCTCGATCAGGCGNAGAGCTTCCTGCAGTTCTGGCATCGCTGCGATGAAGTCACCGGGGCGGTAGCCGTCCTGCTTGAGGGTGTTGATCTCTTCCACGGTTTTNCCGAACAGGAAGAAGTTCTCCGCACCCACCAGCTCGCGGATCTCCACATTGGCGCCATCCAGGGTGCCGATGGTGAGGGCACCATTCATGGCGAACTTCATGTTGCCTGTGCCGGAGGCTTCTTTGCCGGCTGTGGAGATTTGTTCGGAGAGATCGGAGGCGGGATACACCTGCTCGCCAAGCTTCACGTTGTAATCCGGCAGGAACACCACCCGCAGGCGACCATCCATGTCGGGGTCNGCGTTGATGGTGTCGGCGATGCCGTTGATGAAGCGGATGATCAGCTTCGCCATGTAGTAGCCGGGAGCGGCCTTGCCACCGAAGATCACGGTGCGGGGGGCCATCCCCTCAGCCTGGCCATTTTTGATCCGCAGGTACTGAGTGATCACCTGAAGAGCGTTCAGGTGTTGGCGCTTGTATTCGTGGATCCGCTTCACCTGCACGTCGAACAAGCTGGCGGGGTCCACCAGAACGCCGGTGTTGCGGTGGATNTAGCTGGCCAGCTTNCGCTTCACCGAGAGCTTGGTGGCGCCCCAGTGCTCCAGGAAGCCATGGTCGTTCTGACGCTCCTCCAGCTTGCGCAGGTTCTCCATGTTGGAGATCCAGTCCGGTCCAACGTGCTCATCCAGCAGAGCTGAGAGTTCTGGATTAGCCAGAGCCACCCAGCGGCGGGGGGTGACACCGTTGGTGACATTGGTGAATTTTTCAGGCCACAGGGCGGCGAATTCCGGCAGCAGATCGGTTTTCACCAGGTCGGAGTGCAGCGCGGCAACGCCGTTCACATGGTGAGCGCCAATCGTGGCCAGGTGGGCCATACGCACGGCCTTGCAGCCGTCTTCATCGATGATCGAGAGCTTGCGCTGGATGGCGTCATTGCCGGGATAGCGCAGCCGGAGCTGCTGCAGGAAGCGGCGGTTGATCTCGTAGATCAGCTCCAGGTGGCGAGGCAACAGGCTGCCGAACAAGTTGAGGTCCCACTTCTCCAGGGCTTCTGGCAGCAGGGTGTGGTTGGTGTAGGCCACAGAGCGGGAGGTGATGTCCCAGGCCTTGTCCCAATCCAGATGGCGGTCNTCGATCAGCAGNCGCATNAGCTCCGCCACGGCGATGGCGGGGTGGGTGTCGTTGAGCTGAACGGTCCAGTACTTGGGGAAATCCTCAACGGNTAGCCCGCGATTGTCGAGGCTGCGCAGCATGTCNTGCAGCGAGCAGCTCACAAAGAAGTGCTGCTGCTTGAGGCGCAGACGGCGGCCTTCATCGGTGCCGTCGTTGGGATAGAGAACTTTGGAGAGGGTTTCACTGCCNACCTTCTCCTCAACGGCGCCGTAATAGTCGCCGATGTTGAAAGCGTAAAAGTCGAAGCTCTCNGTGGCATCGGCGCGCCAGAGCCGGAGGCGATCGCANATGTTGACGCGATAGCCAAGCACTGGCACATCGTGGGGAATNCCGATGGCATGTTCNGCAGGGATCCAGCGGGAGCGGTAGCTGCCCTTGTCGTCGATGTAGCTCTCGGTGCGGCCACCGAAGCCCACGAAACAAGCCTCATCGGGCTGGGGCAGTTCCCAGGGCCAGCCGCCCTTGAGCCANTTGTCGGTGATTTCCACCTGCCAGCCATCCCGGATCAGCTGATCGAAGATGCCGAATTCGTATCGGATGCCGTAGCCGGTAGCCGGAATCTTGAGGCTGGCCAGGGATTCCATGTAGCAGGCTGCCAGGCGGCCCAGGCCACCATTGCCGAGGCCAGGCTCCTCCTCCACATCCAGGATCTGCTGCAGGGATTCGATCCCGAAGTTCTTCAGAGCCTCTTCGGCTTCCTTCTGGATCCCCAGGTTGAGCAGATTGTTGTTCAGCTGGGGGCCGATCAGAAATTCCGCTGACAGGTACGCCACCGATTTCTGCGGGTGGGCCCGCATGGCCTCNGTTGTGGCCAGGTAGCGCATCATCAGCCGATCGCGAACCGCGTAGCTCAGAGCCATGTAGAGGTCATGGCGGCTGGCGGTGGGAGCGAGCTTGCCGAGGGTGAAGAACAGATGCTCGGTCATGCCGTCGAACACGCTCTTGGCATCGAGGCCGGCGCGCTCGGGGTCGTTGTAACAGCCAGGCGTCGGCAGACGCAGATCGAGGGGTTGGGAGGCGGTCATGGGAGGAGGAGTGGTGTTGTCAGGCTCAGCTGTTGGCAGATCCGTGGCCGAAGGTCCAACGCCAGTTGTTGATCTCGGGCGCATCCATGCCGTGCGTGTAGGCGTAGTTGCGGTGCTTGTGGATCTCGTCCTTCATCCGCTCTTTGATATGAGCGGCTCGGGAGCCGAGGCTTTCCACCCGGTCGATCACGTCGATCACCAGGTTGAAACGATCGATCTGGTTGCTGATGGCCAGTTCCAGGGGGGTGTTGATGTTTCCTTGTTCCTTGTAACCGCGAACGTGGAAGTTGGCATGGTTCGGTCGGCGATACGTGAGCCGGTGAATCAGCCACGGGTAGCCGTGGAAGTTGAAGATCACTGGGCGATCAGGTGTNAACAGATCCTCGAAATCGCGATCGCTGAGACCGTGAGGATGTTCCGACGAGGGGGACAGGGAGAACAGCTTCACCACGTTCACGTAGCGGATCTTCAGCTGNGGGATNTGTTCGCGCAGGATCTCGATGGCCGCCAGGCACTCCTTGGTGGGGATGTCCCCTGCTGAGGCAAGCACCACATCCGGTTCATCCATCTCGGTGCCGCAGTCGTCATTGCAGGCCCAGTCCCAGATGCCGAGCCCTTTGGCCACGTGGCGACGGGCTTGATCGAGGGTCAGGTACTGAAGATGTTTCTGCTTGTCGCAGACGATGATGTTGGAGACGTTGGTCTCNGTGAGGGCGTGCTCGGCGACGGCCAGCAGGCTGTTGGAGTCGGCAGGTAANTAGAGCCGAGTGATCGACCCTTTCTTGTTGCCGGCCAGGTCCATGAAGCCGGGATCCTGATGGGTGAAGCCGTTGTGGTCTTGCCGCCACACGGTGGAGGAGATCAAGCAGTTCCAGGGGCCGATTGGTGCGCGCCAGGGAATCTCTTCGCAGTGCTCCAGCCACTTGCAGTGCTGGTTGTACATCGAGGAGATCACATGGGCAAAGGCTTCGTAGGTGTGAAAGAAGCCATTGCGCCCGGTGAGCAGGTAGCCCTCCATCATTCCGACGAGGGTGTGCTCGGAGAGCATCTCGATCACCGAGCCATCGCGGGACAGTTCGCTGCCGTTGAGATCCTCCGGCAGGAAGTTGGCCATCCAGACCTTCTTGGTGGTCTCATAGACCGCCTGCAGTCGGTTGGAGTGGGTTTCGTCCGGCCCGAACAGCTTGTAACCGCCGGGGTTCTCCCGGATCAGATCGCGGATCAACTCCCCAAGTGGATAAGTGTTCTCCATCTCGGTGGTGCCTGGGCTCTGCACGTCGACCGCGTACCGCTCGATGGCGGGGAACAGCAGGTCACGGCGCAGAACACCGCCGTTGGTGTGGGGGTTGCTGCCCATCCTTCGGTCTCCCTTGGGGGAGAGGGCACGGATGTGCTCGTGCACAGCACCGTTTTCATCGAACAGCTCCCAGGGGCGGTAGCTCTTCATCCAGTCTTCGAGCAGCCGCAGGTGGCCCTCGTTGGTTTTCACATCAGCGACGGGAACCTGATGCGACCGCCAGAAGTTCTCGATCTTTTTGCCGTCGATCTCGTCGGGGCCTGTCCATCCTTTGGGAGACCGCAGCACGATCATCGGCCAGCGGGGGCGGAAGGCTTCGCCGCTGTTGCGGGCCTGCTCCTGCAACGTTCGGATTTCGAGCACGGCCTGCTCGAAGGCCACCGCCATGTCGCGATGCATCGTCATTGGATCCGATCCTTCAACGAAGATCGGCGTCCATCCGTAACCCCGGAAGAGGTTTTCCAGCTCTTCGTGATCGATCCGGCTCAGGATCGTGGGGTTGGCGATCTTGTACCCGTTCAAGTGGAGAACCGGCAGCACAGCGCCGTCTCGGATTGGGTTAATGAATTTGTTGATGTGCCAGCTGGTGGCCAGCGGGCCGGTCTCCGCTTCACCGTCGCCGACGCAGGCGATGGTGATCAGCTCGGGGTTATCGAGGATTGAGCCGCAGGCATGGGAAAGCACATAGCCGAGCTCACCACCCTCATGGATGGACCCGGGCATTTCAGCGGTGCAGTGGCTGCCGATGTGCCCTGGGAAGGAGAACATTTTGAAGAACTTCTTCAGCCCTTCGGCATCGCCTGATTTGTCGGGATATCTCTCGCTGTAGCTGCCGTCGATGTAGACGGGGCCACGGGCCCCAGGAGCGCCATGACCGGGGCCGGACATGTAGATCATGTCCAGGTCGTATTTCTTGATCAGCCGGTTGGCATGGGTCCAGATGAAGGCCTGCCCCGGGCTGGAGCCCCAGTGCCCCAGGAGCCGGTTCTTGATGTGCTCTGCCTTCAGCGGTTCCTTGAGCAGGGGATTGTCCTGCAGATAGATCATGCCCACCGCCAGATAGTTGGCTGTGCGCCAGTAGGCATCGAGCAGCTGGAGCTCGTCATCCGCCGGTGTGGTGACCGGCGCCAGGGATTGATGGGGGGCTGTCGTCATGGGATCGCAGCAGGGCAAGAAGGGAGTGATACCAACGGGCTCAGGCTGTGCTCCTGAGCCGGATCATCCCGTTGCCCGGAACGTAGCCGTCTCATTTGGGTGCGCCTTTAAGAACCCATCAAGAGGCGTCTAAATCGGATCAGCAACGACACAGTTCTTTCCGAGAACTGCAACTAAGGTCGGCTTGAGAGATGACCGTCTCAATGCTGTTGCCCACTCTGCTGAGCGAAATCAGCAGCCACGACTTGGAAGTCGCTGAAACGCTGATCGGCGTTCTTCGCTTTCTGTTGATTTTCGTCGCCGCACGAGCCTTGGCGGAAATCCTGGTTCGTTTGGAATTGCCCACAATTCTTGGTGAGCTGCTCGCCGGCGTGATCATCGGTGCTTCTGGTTTGCACTTGTTGGTGCCGCCGGAAACCCAGGTTCAGCTGTCTGGCTTTTTTGCCGAGGCGGTAGCCGGCATCGCCCATGTGCCGGCAGATGAAATTCCCCTCCTCTACAACGAGAGCTTTGGGGCGCTGCAGTCGGTGGCGACCCTTGGCCTCTATTCCCTGCTCTTCATTACCGGTCTCGAGAGTGAGCTCGAGGAGCTGATGGCCGTCGGCGCTCAAGCTTTCTCGGTGGCAGTGGTTGGCGTGGTGCTCCCGTTTGCTCTCGGCACCCTCGGTTTGATGGCTGTGTTCCACGTGGATCCGATTCCAGCGATTTTCGCTGGCGCTTCGATGACAGCCACCAGCATCGGCATCACGGCAAGTGTGTTCGGCGAGCTGGGATATCTGCGCACCCGCGAAGGGCAGATTGTGATTGGAGCCGCCGTGCTCGACGACATCCTTGGCATCGTCATCCTGGCGATCGTGGTGTCTCTCGGAGCCGGAGGCACGCTGGAAATCGCTCCGATTGTTCAGTTGGTGATTGCCGCCGTGTTGTTCGTGGTGGTGGCGCTGTTCCTGAGCCAGAAGGCAGCCCCCGCCTTTGATTGGGTGATTGACCAGCTCAAGGCGCCTGGAGCCAAGCTCATCGGCTCTTACCTATTGCTTGGCGTGAGCTGTTTTGCTGCAACGGCCATCGGCCTGGAAGCGGCCCTTGGTGCGTTTGCCGCAGGTCTGATTGCCAGCACCTCCAAGCACCGCCATGAGATTCAGGCCGCTGTCGCCCCGATCGTTGGCCTTTTCGCCACGGTGTTCTTCGTGCTGGTGGGTGCTGGGATGGATCTCTCGGTGATCAATCCGTCTGATCCTGCAGCTCGCTCAGCTTTGATCGTGGCCGCCTTCCTGTTTGTGGTGGCGGTGATCGGCAAAGTGGCAGCCGGTTGGGCCGTGTTTGGGAAGCAGAAAACCAATCACCTGGTGGTGGGGCTTGGGATGATGCCCCGAGGCGAAGTTGGCTTGATCTTCCTTGGTCTTGGTACAGCCGCAGGCTTGCTCAGCCCAGGCTTGGAAGCCGCCATTCTGTTGATGGTGATTGGCACCACGTTCCTGGCACCCGTGCTTCTTCGCGTTGTACTCAAGAACAAACCACCGGAAGACGGCGATCAGGTACCGGAGGAATTGGCTGCAGACCCTTTGGCTGGTGCGTCCTGAAATTCAACTCTGATCGTCGCGATTCGCGGCGATCAGTAACAAGCTCCANCCGATGGCGATGGCCGCAAGGCTNGTCGCCCATCCGGGCCCCAGGGCCCAGCTGGCTCCAAGCTGGGTGAGCAACCCCACGGCCAAGGCCAACAGCAGACTGCTCACCACCAGAGTGGTTTGCCTCCATGCCTGAGGTAATCCACTCTCGCTGAGGCTGGCTTCCAGGGCCGCTAAAGGGGCACTGAGCGGCACGTACAGGGCGATTGCCCAGAGCAACGCCCCACGCCACACGCCGCCATCGGTGAGGGGGCTGGCGTAGACGCTGTAGTCCTGCATCCGGGTCTTGGAATCTGCTGACTAGCATCGCCGCCCATGCCGTTTGTTGTGGAAATCACCCCCTGGAGTTATCGCGGCCACGCGGTGCATGCGGTGCAGCAGCTGCCTCAGGCGGATGACGCGTCTCTCCCAGCTGTGTTGCTGGTGCATGGCTTTGGGGCGTCGACGGACCACTGGCGTCACAACATTCCTGTGTTGGGCCAAACCCACTGCGTGCATGCCATCGATCTGTTGGGTTTTGGCCGCAGTGCCAAACCCAGCGATCTGGCCTACGGCGGCCCCCTCTGGCGTGATCAGTTGGTGGCCTACGTGCGGGAGCGCATTGGCCGGCCCACTGTGATCGCGGGCAATTCGCTCGGTGGATTTGCAGCCTTGGCGGCTGGTGCGGCGCTTCAAGAACACTGCGCTGGTGTGGTGCTGCTGAATGCGGCTGGTCCGTTCAGTGATGAGCAGAAGCCGCCCAAAGGCTGGGGTGCCATCGCGCGTCAGAGCATTGGCACGGCCCTCTTGAAAAGCCCGGTGCTGCAGCGGCTGATGTTCGAGAACCTGCGTCGCCCTGCCACAATTCGCCGCACTCTCAATCAGGTGTACGTCGATAAAACCAACGTTGATGACTGGCTCGTGGAGTCGATCCGACGTCCATCCCTGGATCCAGGAGCCTTCGGGGTGTTCCGCACGGTGTTCGACATTCCCCGCGGCCAGCCCCTCGATGAGCTGTTCGCTGAACTCACGGCTCCATTGCTGCTGCTGTGGGGGATCCGTGATCCCTGGATCAACGCTCCAGGCCGACGGTCGACGTTCCAGCGCCATGCGCCTGCTGCCACCACTGAAGTGGTGTTGGATGCCGGTCACTGCCCCCACGATGAGGTGCCCGAGCAGGTGAATGCAGCTCTGTTGGAGTGGCTTGTGGGCTTGACGTCGGCCACAGCACCGACAAAACCGGATCACGCCGCTATCTGATTGGGCCAGACTTTCCGCACCTTGGCGGATGCCGATGACCCTCACCCAGCAAGCCGCTCCCTATGCCCACTGGGAGTATGTGCACCCCACCAGCGGTGACCGGCTCCGGATCGTGCCTGAGCGGGGTGGGATCGTCAGCGAGTGGCGTTGCGGCGATCGCGAGGTGCTGTATTTCGATCAGGAGCGTTATGCCGATCCTGCGAAGAGCATCCGCGGCGGCATTCCGGTGTTGTTTCCGATTTGCGGCAATCTCCCCGGTGACCTGTTCACGGTGGATGGGGTTGACCACACCCTCCAACAGCACGGCTTTGCCCGCAATCTGCCCTGGCAATTGCAGCTGCTCGATGATCAGAGCGGCGTGCGTCTAAGCCTGAGCAGCACCGACGAGACGCTCAAGGCCTATCCCTTCGCCTTCCTTGTGGAGATGGAGGTGCGGCCGGTGGCTGCTGCTTTGGAGATCAGCACCACGATTCACAACCGCAGNGCTGCGGCGATGCCCTTCAGCTTCGGGNTGCATCCGTATTTCAACGTGAGCGATCTGGCGCAGACCCGGCTNACGGGGCTGGCCGAGCGTTGCCTCAACCATCTTGAGATGGCNGATGCCGCCACGGCTGATCAACTCAACCGACTGCCGGAGGGGGTGGATTTCCTCTGCCGTCCTGCNGGACCGGTCACCCTGATCGACGACACCAACGGGGCGCAGCTGCAACTGCAACATCAAGACCCCATGGATCTCACCGTGGTCTGGACCGAACCCCCCCGCAAGATGGTTTGCCTTGAGCCTTGGACAGGGCCACGGCAGTCGCTGATCAGTGGTGATCGCAAGCTGGTGATTGAGCCTGGCGCAGCCACCACCGTTGCCTGCCGTTACGCCGTTTCCTGATCGACGCCGGGAAGCCGGCCGCGGCTGAGCTGCAGCTTTGGATCGAAGTGGCGCTTCACCGCTTCGATCACCGGCTTTGCGGGTCGNTTGATCCAGGAGGAGATCTGTGATCCNGCCGGTTTCCTCAACAGGGTGAGCTGACCGCCAAGTGCATCCACTGTGGNGCGTAAAGCCTGCACTTGATGGTCTGGGCTGGGCTCCAGGCACCAGCCGTCGCCGCAGCCGGCTCCGGCTGCGAGCTCCCAGGTCCACCCCTGCAGAGCANTNAGGGCTGAGCTGCTGAGCAGGCCATGCAACTGGGCTGGCGGCAGCACCAGACGCACCAACCAGCAAGGGCGCTCGTGCACTGCAAGGGGAGACGTGAGGGGGTCGCTGCAGGAGTGCCGTTCCGCGCTCAGTTGATGGGTNTGTGCGAGGGCTTCGAGGCGGTTCAGCTGCGTCTCCACCGCCTGATCAGACATGCTGCTGATCACCACTTGCATNCGCCATCCANCTGGCCCGTTGCCGTACCAGTCGCAGCGCTCCGGGGTGAGGGTGGAGCGCAGCACGTCGGCGCGGAATGCTTCCTGCTNTGCCANATCTCCCTCGAGCACAAGGGCGCCNTGGGCGGGACGGATCGGCTGNAGCCGAAGGGTGAGNTCAGTAATGAGGGCCAAGCTGCCCCAACTGCCGCAGAGCAGACGCATCAGGTCGTAGCCCGCCACGTTTTTCACCACCCGGCCACCGGCGCGGGCTTCCACACCATCGCTGCGTAGCAGGCCAATACCGATGATCTGATCGCGCACCCCCAGGTGGCGCTGTCGCAATCCACCCGACAGGCCTCGGGCGACAAGGCCGCCGATGCTGCCCTCAGCGCCAGCCTTGGGCCAATCCACCGGCAGCCATTGCCCTTGTGCGGCCAGCAGGGTTTGCAGCTCTTGCAGCGGCAGGCCGGCTTCAACGGTGATCGTCAGATCATCCACGGCGTGGTCGATCACCCGATCCAGATTCCGGCAGCTCAACACGGCGTGGCTTGGATCCAGGGGTGGACCCCAATCCAGTCGGGTGCCCAGGCCACTGGGACTCCAGGGCAGGGCGTCCTGATGCCACTGGCGCACCAGGTTGATCAGATCGCTGCGGCTGGTGGGGGAATAGCTCACGGCACGATGGTGCCATGAAGGTTGTGGTGATTGACGACGACCCCACGGGTTCGCAGACGGTGCACAGCTGCCCGCTGTTGTTGCGCTGGGATGTGGAGACATTGAGGCAGGGGCTGCGGCATCCCTCTCCGTTGTTGTTTCTGCTGGCGGACACCCGGGCGCTGACGCCAGGGGCTGCGGCTGAACGCAATCGCAGCATTGCGGCGGCACTTGATCAAGCCCTGCAGCAGGAGGGATTGGCGCGCGATCAAGTGATTCTGGTGAGCCGTGGTGATTCCACCTTGCGGGGCCATGGGGTGCTCGAGCCGGTGGTGCTGGAGGAGTGCTTCGGCCCCTTTGATGCCACGTTCCATGTGCCGGCATTCCTGGAAGGAGGACGCACCACCGTGAATGGTGTGCACTTGCTGCATGGGGAACCGGTGCATACAACGCCGTTTGCCCAGGACCGGCTGTTCGGCTTCAGCAGCAGTGATCTGGCCTGCTGGCTGGAGGAGAAAAGCGATGGGGCCATTGCTGCAGCTTCGGTGCAGCGCATCAGTGGCCGTGACCTTGATGCTGCCTGTGCCGCGGGCCTGCCGCTGTTGATCGATCGCCTGCGTTGTCTCCACGGCAACGCATCTGTAGTGGTGGATGCCGAGCGTCAGGAGCAGCTCACCGCTTTGGCCGCAGCGGTGCGAACCCTTCAGGGGGAGAAACGATTTCTGTTCCGCTCCGCCGCGAGCATGGTGAAGGCCTTGGCGGATCCCGGCCCGCCACCATTGGATCCCGAGGGCCTCGCGGCGTTGCGGAGACAGGATCCAGGCGGCAAGCCTTTGCCAGGGCTGGTGATGGTGGGCTCCCATGTGCCTCTGGCGGATCAGCAGCTGGAGCTGCTGCTGGCGGCACCGGGTTGCCACGGGGTTGAGCTGCCGGTGCCTCGCATCGCCCGGGTGCTGGAGGGGCCGACACCCGATCTGTTGCTGGCTGATCTGGAGCAGGTCTGGCTACAGCAGCTGCAAGCGCTGCTTGATCAAGGCCTCACACCGGTGCTGTTGACCAGTCGCGGTGAGCTGCGCTGCGCCTCAGAGCGGGAGGGGCGGCGGTTGTCTTGCGCTTTGGCGGAATTGATGGGGCGATTGGCGGCAAGCCTGGCTCCCGATCTGGGCTACCTGATCAGCAAAGGGGGCATCACGACCCAGATGCTTCTGACCCATGGTCTCGGGTTGGAGGCTGTGCAGCTTGAGGGTCAGCTGCTGCCAGGACTCTCGCTGGTGCGGCCTCTGGAGGGAGCGTTCAGAGGACTACCGATCCTCACGTTCCCCGGCAACCTTGGCGATCCTGGAACCCTTCAGGACGCCTGGCAGCGGATGCAGGCCGGCTGAGGCGGCCAACAGTTCCATCGGGTGAAGCACGTCAGCCCGATCTCCAAGGTGACGACGCAATTGCATCGTGCAGCCGATGTTGGCGCTGGCCACCAGCTCGGCACCGGTGCTGCTGAGGTCGTCTGCCTTGATCCGCCCCAGTTCAGCCGCCTCCTCGTACTGCACCAGGTTGTAGATGCCAGCGCTGCCGCAGCAGACGCCGGCTTCGGTGGCTTCCTTGAGTTGCAGATCCGGGATGGCGCGAAGCAGCTGGCGCGGCTGGGCCTGAATCCCCTGCCCGTGAATCATGTGGCAGGCATCGTGCATCGCTACGGTGGTGGCGAGTGGTTGCAACCGGGCTCTGAACGCCTCGCTCAGGCCATGAATCGCTAGAAATTCCTGCACGTCCTGCACTGGTGCACGGAACTGGGTGTCTTCAGTGGTCAGCAGCTCGTCGTAGGCCTTCATGGTGTGGCCGCAACCGGAGGCTGCAACCAGCACCGCGTCGAGCTGGCCTTCGATGCCATTCATACTCCGCACCAGATCGGTGGCAAGCCTGCGTGTCAGCTCCAGCTCCCCCTGGTGATGACTCACAGCACCGCAACAGCCTTGATCAGCGGGGACCACCACCTCAAAGCCGTTGGCCTGCAGCACCCTCACCGTTGCGGTGCTCACATTCGGGTCGAAACAGCGCTGCACGCAACCGAGCAGCAGCGCAACCCTGCCGCGGCATGCGCCCTCAGCGGGATTGATCAGAGGCAATTGATCGCTGAAGGCCTCCGCTGCCAGGGGCGGCAGCAACCGCTCCATCGCTTCGATCTCAGGGCCGAACAAACGGGTGAGCCCTGTGCGGCGAGCCAGGGCCTGGAGCGGTGAGCCGGTGTAGGCCCGCAAGGGTTGCAGCAGGGCTCGCAGGCGACCTGGATAGGGAAGTACCTGCAACAGCAACTGGCGGAAGCTGGTCTGCCAGGCGCTGCGTTGCCCGGCGTTGATCAGTTTTGGACGGGTGTGTTCGATCAGCTGGTCGTAACGCACGCCGGAAGGGCAGGCGGTGACGCAGGCAAAGCAGCCCAAACAGGTGTCGAAATGGCTCGCAACGGTGGCATCCAGCTCCAGCTCACCGGCTTCGATCGCGCGAAGAGCGTGGATACGACCGCGCGGTGAATCCATCTCACTGGCGAGCACGCGGTAGCTGGCGCAGGTGGGCAAACAGAAGCCGCAATGCACACAAGGATCAGCGGCTCCCGGCGGGAGGCCGGGCAACTCGGTCGGTAAGGCCATGCAGCAATTCTGGCTGATTTGCACCGTTCAGATCGGGCCCATCGAGTTCGGAGGGAGGCTCTGACTCAGGGGTTGTGGTTTGGGACGGTTGATTGCAATTGACCTGCCGACCCTCCGCTGCAACCACTTGATGGATTCGTTGGTTGTATGGATGCGTGCCTGATTGATAAGATTCCTTCCTCACTCATTGATTTGAATGTCTTGACTGTGATGTCAGTAATTTCGTGATGTGCAGGATCATTTCAATTCTGATTTGGTATCAGCTGGTTCGCTATTGAGTCGTTGATTTGCTCCATTGATAATGAACTTGGCATCTTTCAATTGTTCTCTGGGGGCCTTGGTATGGGATGGATGCTCTGAACCGTGTGTTCAACAATTGGACCCACTCGTGACCCCTATAGCAATGATGTGATACCTTTAACCTGCTTTTAATCTTTGATCCTTGCAGGTGGGGATTTGGTTTTTCTGGCCAGGCGCAAGATGCTGAATGATGTTGAGTAATCGTGGGCAACATGCATCAATTCTTGTTGTTGTTGCGGGTCCATCGGCCTCGGGTAAGTCGACATTTATTAAGCAGCTGAAACGTCGGAATCGCCCATATTTAGCTCTGCGGTCTCTTGCATCAATTGCTATTCCGCCGACTTTCAGGTTCCGTTCAATGGGGGCGAATCCGGCCAGAAAGTTGATCAAGCGAGGGGAGAGTCTTGTGCCGAAGCGTCACCATCGAATTCTTCATCTTGATCTGACGTCTGACAGCCGTGGCAAGCATTTGAAGTTCTGCCCGATTGTTTTTTCTCATTTCAGGGCCGTTCATTCAATCCAGCTTTACCTGCCATACCAGGAATGGCGACAACGGATTCAAACAAGGATGGACGCTGAAGAAAGCATCAGCGAACGTGTATTGGCATTGTTTGAGTTGGACCTTGTCAATCGTCGGAACGCTGAAAGGGTGTATCGAAATATCTACGCGCATTGGGAAAATTATTTGGATCGCAATCGTATTCATTCTCGCTGTCTTATTGATCCTCGAAATGATACTCTTTTCCAGCATCATCCTAATGATATTCGACGAAATCCATTGAGTGCTGCCCTCCATTCGGTACTCTGTCGAATGCCAATTCTTTCGGCTGATTAAGGCTGCGATGTATGGATAGCGATTATTTGTGGGCATTTTTTATATAAAAGGTGGTCAGCCATTGGCCCCAA
Organism: Synechococcus sp. MED650; assembly: GCA_002691345.1. Classification (GTDB taxonomy): domain Bacteria; phylum Cyanobacteriota; class Cyanobacteriia; order PCC-6307; family Cyanobiaceae; genus Parasynechococcus. The sequence goes on from NZHI01000058.1 coordinate 14,689, forward strand.
GGGTTGTTTTAAGTTCGTTTCTGTTGATTCAGAACCGTTCAATGATGGCCTGCGCGAAACCGCTGCAGCTCACCGGATCCACCTGGGGTTCCATCAGTCGGGCCAGGTCATAGGTGACCTGTTTGTCGGCGATCGCAGCACTCAGGGTGATCTATGCCATCGCCAGTTGTGTCAGCCAGTGATGGTGTTTGCTGGAGTGAGAGCTTGACTTTGGATCACTCATCTTTTCAGCCTTAGATTTTTTCTTTAATTGAGGCTTTCTTATTTTCGTTTCCTATGAAGTTATTTAGCTGGAGAAAATCTGGCTAAATGATTTATTTGGAGTTGTTTGTTCGCAACACCTTGGTTAAGGTATGTTTGATTTTTATGTGAAGTCTTTCTAGTATCCTCAATGGGTGTTGTCTTCTTGGAGGGGTGGGTTGAGATTGATATTGCCTTTCGTGGATGAATTTAACGAGCTTCAAGGTAAGTTCTAGAGTATCGTCAAGGTTGGGCTTGTAGTTGAACCCGGTAATGTTATTGATGAGGACCTCCGGTGATGTTCGATGGGAATGGTGGTCGGCATTGGTGTCGTGACTTGGAAATAGAGATGTCTGTGTAGGGAAGCGTTTCGCGCAAAGATCCTGATTTGATTTGAAATAACTATTCCTAATTAATGTGGTCGTATCCGCTGCAAAGTAAGCGTAATCATTTTTTGCTATTTGAGGAGTTAATTTGTTGAAAATTTCCTTCATCGTTTGCTGCTCGTCCTTGCTGACTTGCGCGTTAAGTCTTCTTGCGATCTCTATCATCGATTTTGACCACCCAGCATTTTTGGCAGAATTTATTGAGCTTAAGGGGAATGTTAGGCCTCTAATATTGATGGATAGATGTGTGCAAAAGTTTTTTAGAATTTCATTTTTTCCTGGAAATAATTCCCTGCAATAGCGCTCGACGACTACTTGGTCGGCTCCAAATTGACGTTCAAATGTCTCAGTTAGCTTGAGCCAGTTGAAGCTATCGCTGGGTAGGTCATGCAGAAATTCTTGAATTGATTTTGTTTTGCCGTCTTTGACAGTTTGAGAGTAATATGAACTAATAAACTCTTCCTGTGGGCGAATATATAAAATGATATATGGGTTGAGGTTGGAATTTTTAGATGCTAAATTTAAAGTATTAGCCATAAGGGGAGCGTCGTTATAGCCTTTGATTGCGTTGCCGCAAAATCCTTCCCAACTAAGGATGTATGTATTTAGTTGGCTTGTGCATGCTCGCGATTGTTTGGTGATTAGTTGTTCTAGTGTATTGGCCAATCTTTTGGCGGCTGTCTCGTTCCCTTCGGCATGTTTGCGAAGCGCGCGCCGTGCATCACGTGGGAAGGTAAGTAATCCAATTCCCTGGCGAGCTAGTGCTTTTCGGTTGGTTTTGAGAAACGCCTCGATGGATGTGGTGCCTGTTTTATGGGTGCCGATGTGAATCCATAGTTTCGGTTTCATTGCGTTGATCAATTATTTAGAAGCGCTGGATGATCGCTTCAGCGAAGCCGCTGCAGCTCACCGGATCAACCTGGGGTTCCATCAGTCGGGCCAGGTCATAGGTGACCTGTTTGTCGGCGATCGCAGCACTCAGGCCTTTGGTGACCAGGTCAGCAGCGTCTTGCCAGCCCAGGAATTCCAGCATCATCACGCCGCTGAGAATCACCGAGCCTGGATTGATCCGGTCGAGTCCCGCATGTTTCGGAGCGGTGCCATGGGTGGCTTCGAAGATGGCAGCGTTCTCGCCGATGTTGGCGCCCGGGGCCATGCCCAGGCCGCCAACCATGGCCGCGGCGGCATCGGAGATGTAGTCGCCGTTGAGGTTGAGCGTGGCCAGGATCGAATACTCCTGGGGCCGGGTT
>NZHI01000059.1 GCA_002691345.1 Synechococcus sp. MED650
ATGGCATCAGCTGCCTCGATGGCGGGGACCAGACCGCGGGTCTCGATCATGCCGAGGGCGATGCCCATGGTTTCGTTAGCCATTGCCTACCGGGAAAAGAGGTGGAATGTTCGCTGGGGACATTGGTCCGCCGGATCCCTTCCCGTCAAGGGATTGAGGCCACATCCGGGATCACTGTCCATAGTGAACCTGATAAGCCACCCTTATCAGCCTGTCCCTCACTGTTCCGGACTGCTGTTGCAGTTCCTGTGATCACATCCCCACACAACGTTGTCACCGGAGCCGTCACTCCATAGCTTCACATTGCGACACGTGCCCACAGCGCCTTGCTGAGGGGTGGAATGTTCAACCCAAATGCGTGTCGCTGAGTTGAATCCAGAGATTTTTAGGTCTTACTCCCCAACAAGCCCGCACAATGGAGGCCCTCATTCAGCCGCCATTGGCGCTCCAGCTCACTATTGCTACAGGCAATCCCAATAAGGTTGCCGAAATTGAGGCGATGTTGGGGCCGCTTCCAATCAATGTTCAGCGTCAGCCTGACGATCTCGATGTTGAGGAAACCGGTTCCAACTATTTGGAGAACGCTGAGCTCAAGGCCTCTGCAGCAGCGCTCCGGACTAAGGGCTGGGCTCTTGCGGACGATTCGGGCCTGGAGGTCGACGCCCTAGGTGGTGCACCCGGGCTCTTTTCAGCCCGTTACGCCGATGGGAATAAGGCCAAGGTTCAGAGGATTATTTCTGAGCTTGGTGCGTCTCCATATCGAAGTGCTTGTTTCCGAAGCACGATGGTGCTGAGTGATCCCTCGGGGAATTGCCTAGCGGCAGCAGAAGGCATTTGCTGGGGGGAACTCCTCCATGCACCCGCTTACGCCGGTGGCGGCTATGAATCCTTGCTCTGGGTGCGGGAAGCCCGTTGCACCTATGGCGAGCTGAACCCGGCTCAACTCAGCCGGTTAGGGAGCCGAGGCAAAGCTGCACGGGCTCTGGCACCGCAATTACGTCAACTTCTCGAACTGAACTGAACTCAGCGATCAGCGCAGTCGTGCATTGCGGTTGACATGGTCGATGGCACGCATCGCCGCCGCCGCCGCTTCCTCCACATCACCTTCTCGCCCCGCCAGGGTGAGACGCCCGAAGGCACCCACAGCCTTCACATCCACCAGAGTGATGTTCGAAGCTTTTTCCGCTTCGTTGGCGGCAATCAACACGTATCCGGCCGGCTCCGTCTCCAGGATGAACATGCTCATCCCGGCTTCGATCATCGAGCCGCGTCGGTTCTGGCGATTGATCAACACGGCATGGTCCGGCGTGATCGCCCGGATCACTTCGGTCCAGCTCACATCCGCTGGAGAACGCTGATCGATCGTGCTGCCGATCGCTTCCAGCACCACATCTCCGGAATGGAGAACCGTGCTTTGGTCGCGGTGATAGAGCGCCATCGAACCAAACGCCCGCTCCACCACCATCTGGCCAAGACGAACGTTGCTGGCCTTCAGGGCTATATCGGTCACACGATGCACTGCCATGCCTGGAGAAACCTCCATCCAGAGGCAGGCATCTCCGGGGATTGGCAAAAATCCCTGACTCACCGACCCCATGTAGGCCGCCAGTTGCGGCTGTAATGAGTCGATGAACACATGGGTGCGCAGTTCAATCGACTGCACGTGGCTGTTCTGACGCAACAACCGTGGCGACTCTGAATCCGTTGTGACAACGCAGCTCGCCCCCCCTTGCTGGGGGGTCACCTCAGTGCCGGTGACGAGAGCACTACCGCCGCGTCGCCGCTCCCGAGCATCGAAGCTGGCAAAACGGGTCATGGCGGCGAGTGTACCGGACGAATTCAGCAAAAAAGCCGAATCAAGAGTTCTGGCCTGCGGTCTTGCGTCTCGAAAGGCAACCGATACCGTCCGGGAATGTCCCGATTCCGATCCTGGTGATGGCTGATCAATCGTCTTTGCAGGCTGTCGATCTGAATGCAGATCAGGCTCTGGGAATGGTGAGTTTCGGGTTGATGCAACGACTGGCTCAGGATGGCCAGGTCGATCTCCCCTGGCTGGAAGGATCTGGGCACGCCGATGCCGATCGCCTGCGTCAGCTGCGTCAACGACTGGAGCTCACGGCTCTGGCCATCAACACCGGAGCGCCGCTGACCACAGCAGAGGTCACCGTTTTGCTCGGCGCCCGACCCGGCACGGAGCGAGTCGAACGGGGCGGTCTGGTGGCACGACGCATCAGCCGCAACGTCTGGAAGCTCAACAAGATCGATGAGAGTGATCGTTCAGACCGCTACGACGGCTTCCGTCGCCGCCTTTGACGTGTTCAAGCCAGGCGATCCCAAAGAGTTTGAGCGACCTTTTCACTCTTGAGCGAATTCGTCTCCATCTTGGAGATGTTGATCAACAAGGGAGCGGCCGATGGCCGGGCCAACGCTGCTGAAGGAGTCAGGGCCAAGGGAGGTGTTCTGCGGCCTGACCTCAATTGTTTGGCTGCATCGGCGCATGCCCGATGCCTTTTTCTTGGTGGTGGGATCGCGCACCTGCGCCCATCTGATCCAGAGCGCCGCCGGCGTGATGATTTTCGCGGAACCGCGTTTCGGCACGGCGATTCTCAGCGAACGGGACCTCGCTGGACTCGCCGATGCTCACGACGAACTCGATCGCGTGTGCAAGGAACTGCTGCAGCGTCGACCTGAAATCCGCACGCTCTTCCTGGTGGGGTCTTGCCCAAGCGAAGTGATCAAGCTTGATCTGGCCCGGGCCGCTGAACGGCTGAACGTTGAGTTGGTCGGCCGGGTGCGAGTTGTGAACTACTCCGGCAGCGGGATCGAAACAACCTTCACGCAAGGGGAAGACGGAGCATTAGCGGCTCTCGTCCCCCTTCTCCCCGCCAGTGACGAGCGGCAACTGCTGATGGTGGGAACCCTCGCCGATGCCGTTGAAGACAGGCTGACGCACCTGTTTAAACGGATTGGCATCGAAACGATTTCCAGCCTGCCCCCGCGTCAGTCAACAGACCTGCCTGCTGTGGGAACTGGCACCACGGTGCTCCTCACCCAACCCTTTCTCACCGAAACCGCGAGGTTGCTCAGAGATCGAGGTGCAACGGTGCTCACCGCCCCCTTCCCTCTTGGCGCTGAAGGGAGCCGCCGTTGGATGGAGGCCGCTGCCGCCGCCTTCCATCTCCCCGATGAACGGGTCGCCACAGTGCTGGATCCGCTGATGGATCGGGCCCGCAGCGCCCTGGCCCCCCACCGTGCCGTGCTGGAAGGCAAGCGCATCTTTCTGCTACCGGAATCCCAGCTCGAACTGCCCCTTGCACGCTTTCTGCAACGGGAATGTGGCATGGAGCTGGTGGAGGTGGGAACGCCATATCTGAACCGCGAACAGATGGCCGCCGAGCTGGCATTACTTCCAGACGACACGCCAGTCATGGAAGGCCAACACGTGGAACAGCAGCTGGACCGGGTTCGAGCCAGCCAGCCAGACCTGGTTGTGTGTGGGATGGGACTCGCCAATCCGCTGGAAGCCGAGGGCATCGCCACGAAATGGTCGATCGAGCTGGTGTTCAGCCCGATTCATGGCATCGACCAGGCGGGAGACCTGGCGGAATTGTTTTCGCGGCCGTTGCGACGCCGGCAGCTGATTCGACCCGGACTGCATCCAAGTAGCCCCGACCACCCCGTACACGCCTAAATCGATGCAACTGACGCTCTGGACTTATGAAGGGCCTCCCCATGTGGGAGCCATGCGCATCGCCGCCTCCATGCGCGGCGTTCATTACGTGCTCCATGCACCGCAAGGGGACACCTACGCCGACCTGCTGTTCACGATGATTGAGCGGCGCGGGCAGCGACCACCGGTCACTTACACCACGTTTCAGGCCAGGGATCTGGGGGGCGACACCGCCGAACTGGTGAAGCGGCATGTGCGCGAAGCCGTGGATCGCTTCCAACCCGATGCCCTGCTGGTGGGTGAAAGCTGCACGGCGGAGTTGATTCAGGATCAACCAGGCGCCCTGGCCCAGGGCATGGGCCTCACCATGCCGGTGGTGAACTTGGAGCTGCCGGCCTACAGCAAAAAGGAAAACTGGGGAGCGGCAGAGACCTTCTATCAATTGGTGCGCAACCTGCTCAAAACGCAGGTACCAACAGAGGTGGAACACGATCCCAAGTCATGGCAAAACCAGGGGCGCCGGCCCCGGGTGAACCTGCTGGGTCCATCCCTGTTGGGTTTCCGCTGCCGCGACGACGTGTTGGAAGTTCAGAAGCTGCTCACCATGCACGGGATCGACGTTGGCGTGGTGGCCCCCCTGGAGGCCGACATTGACGACCTGAAGCGGATCCCCGATGCGGATTTGAACGTTTGCCTGTATCCGGAGATCGCGGAATCCACCTGCAGCTGGCTGGAGCGCAACTTCGGCATGCCCTTCAGCCGAACGGTGCCGATCGGGGTTGGCGCGACCCACGATTTCCTCGTGGAGGTGCACAGCCTGCTGGGGCTGGAGTCACCAGCACCAGACGAGGGCTACAGGCGCTCACGCTTGCCCTGGTATTCGGAGTCCGTGGACTCCACTTATCTCACCGGCAAGCGGGTGTTCATTTTTGGCGATGGCACGCATGCCCTTGCTGCAGCCCGAATCTGCAGCGAAGAACTGGGCTTCACCGTGGTGGGCCTCGGCACCTACAGCCGGGAAATGGCCAGGCCTGTGCGGGCGGCCGCCAAAGCCCTGGGCCTGGAAGCCCTGATCTGCGACGACTATCTGGCCGTGGAAGCCGCGATGGAAGAAGCAGCTCCAGAACTGGTGCTGGGAACCCAGATGGAACGCCACAGCGCCAAGCGACTGGGGATTCCCTGCGCAGTGATCAGCACACCCATGCATGTGCAGGATGTGCCAGCCCGAATGAGCCCACAAATGGGCTGGGAAGGCGCGAACGTGATCTTCGACGACTGGGTTCACCCGCTGATGATGGGGCTGGAGGAACACCTGATCGGCATGTTCCGCCACGACTTCGAATTTGTGGATGGCCACCAGAGCCATCTGGGCCATACCGGTGGGGCTGGAGCCGCCGATCACTCTGGCTTGAGCGACATCCCCGAGAAAGGCGACGGAACACTGCACTGGACCGAAGACGGCGAAGCCGAACTGAAAAAGATCCCATTTTTCGTGCGGGGCAAGGTGCGACGCAACACCGAGGCTTATGCCCGCGATGTGGGCTGCCGGGAGATCAGCAGCGAAACGCTCTATGACGCAAAAGCCCACTTCACGGCATGAGCATTTACGCTCATTTCTTATCATTTTACTGAAAGAAATTCCGCTCCTCTGGCTCAGCAAGGAGCCAGATCTTTCATTTCTTGGTGAAAACCAACCACTTCACATCTGCTGCTGTTGAATGAAACTGACTTCTCTTGTACAGGTCGCTTCATGACCACGACTCTGACGCGACCAGCCGACGGCGAAGGCAGTGTGCAGGTCCACCAGGATCCAGCNCTGGACATCCAGGAGGAGACCCTGGTGATCGCCGTCTANGGCAAAGGTGGGATCGGCAAATCCACCACCTCATCGAACCTGTCAGCCGCCTTCTCCAAACTGGGCAAGCGGGTGCTTCAGATCGGCTGCGACCCAAAACACGACAGCACCTTCACCCTCACCCACAAGATGGTGCCGACGGTGATCGACATCCTTGAGGAGGTGGACTTCCACAGCGAAGAACTGCGGCCGGAAGACTTCGTGTTCACCGGCTTCAACGGCGTGCAGTGCGTTGAAAGCGGCGGCCCACCGGCAGGCACGGGCTGCGGCGGTTATGTGACCGGACAGACCGTGAAGCTGCTCAAGGAGCATCACCTTCTGGAAGACACCGATGTGGTGATCTTCGATGTGCTCGGCGATGTGGTGTGCGGTGGGTTTGCCGCCCCGCTGCAACACGCCAACTACTGCCTGATCGTGACGGCCAACGATTTCGATTCGATCTTCGCGATGAATCGCATCGTTCAGGCNATTCAGGCCAAGGCCAAGAACTACAAGGTGCGGCTNGGNGGNGTNGTNGCNAACCGATCTGCCGACACCGATCAGATCGACAAGTTCAACNAACGCACGGGCCTGCGCACCATGGCCCACTTCAGAGATGTGGATGCAATCCGCCGCTCAAGGCTGAAGAAATGCACCATCTTTGAGATGGATGATGATGATGAGGCTGTGCAAGCGGTGCGCAGCGAATACTTGCGACTGGCCCAAAATATGCTCGATAAGGTTGAGCCACTGGAGGCCGTATCCCTCAAAGACCGTGAGATCTTTGATCTCCTGGGATTCGACTAAAGATGGAAATNCCAAAATAANATCGACCTGAAACCTCAGGCGGATGGAAANATTATTTCTCAGCATTGGAGCAATGAAAGCCGGGACAACCTGGCTTTATTCACTGCTGGAACGCCATCCGCAGATTCAGTTCACACCAGAAAAAGAAATTCATTTTCTGGCAGCAAACTACATCAATCCNGCTTTTCTAAGCGATGCCCACCGCCAACACAGAGCAACCACAAGGCTGAGCCGGATTGATCAACTCAAGCCTGAACGGCAGGAGAGAATTCGCCGCTGGTATCACGATCGCTATCTGAATCAACCAACCAGCCTGGAATGGTATTTCAATCTGTTTGAACCAGCTGCAAGGCGAAGGATTTGGAATGCCGATTTCAGCAATCTTTCAGCCCTTATCGATGCCGATAGCTGGAAGCGACTGCGGGCGGACTTCAACGCAGACNTACGCGCGATCTATATCCTCAGAGAACCATGCGAACGGCTATGGAGTCAATTCAAGTTCTCCAGGAAACTTAAGGCTCCATTGGAGCATGAAGAACTGGCCGAACAAGCGCAAGCATTCCTACAAAGCCAGCTGGTTGCACAACACAGCAACTACTGCAGAAANCTCGATGCTGTTCGCGCAGGCCTTGGAACGAGCCAGGTTAAAGCCGTCATCTTTGACGACATTCAAAACAATCCTCAACAACTACTGAAGTCGATCGAAAAATTCCTAGATATATCAGAAAAAGATTACACTTTGCATCCAAATCTGAATCAGCCAATTAACACCACAGCCACAAAAAAGCCACCATCCATCTTCAAACATCTCTGCAAACCGATCGTGAATCGCGAACTGGATGGACTCTCGAAACGCGGTGTCGCAATACCGACGCGATGGCTGGCCCTTGCCGGATAAGAATCACTCCAGACCAACCAACTTCATCGACAACTCCCACACGCGCCTGGCCGTTTCTGGATCCGTGGCCTGATCCGAAAGTTCCTGGCTGAACTGCTGCCCATCCTTCTTCTGGCGGTTGCCCCAGCTCCAGTGCACACCGGATTCAGCAAAGTCGGGATTGGCCACCACATCGGCGACCCGTTCACCAGCTAACGACTGAGAGACGTACCCCCCGGTGATGTTCTTCTGAAACCAGGGNAANATNGTCTGNAANGCCTTGGGGGTGTTGCGGAACAACGGCGTGTCCGCCACGCAACCGGGATAGAGCGAGGTGAAGGTAATCCCTGTTTCAGCGTGCAAGCGGCGGTGCAGCTCCTGGGTGGTGATCATGTTGCAAAGCTTGCTGTCTTTGTAAGCCTTGCCGGGCTTGAACGGCTTGCCACTGGCCATGGCAATGGGGGCTTTGAAGCCAGCCTCAAACCCGGAGAGATCCCCCAGATCCGCCGGGGCTGGGATGGGAATCTTGCCCCCCAGCTCCTTGGAGTTGGCCGTCACGGTGCCGAGGATCACCACTCGCTTGGAGGGGTGGCTGGAGTTCTGCAGTCGGCCCAACAGCAGGTGCACCAGCAGGAAATGGCCGAAGTGGTTTGTGGCCATCGAGATTTCATAGCCCTGCGGTGAACGCTCCGGCTGCTTCAGCTTCGGCTTGTACACCGCCGCATTGCAGACCACGGCATCCAGTCGTTCTGGCAAGGCATCAACAGCCCGGCGCACACTCTCGAGATCACCAAGATCCATCAGCACATGCTGAAGCCGCTCCTTGGGCAGGTCGAGCTCATCGGCTGCGGCCGCTGCACGCTGCGGGCTGCGGTTGGCGGTGATCACGCTCCAGCCCCGCTTCACCAATGCGCTTGTGGCGTTCAGGCCCACGCCCGATGTGGTGCCGGTGATCAGAACGGTGCCGGGCATGGACATCAAAACAGGGCCAGGAAGGCTGACAGTCTGCCGGTCAGCACCCACGGCATCGGGTGCTGGTCACGAATCTCAGCGCCAGATAATCCGCATGCGATTCGGCCCAATCCATTGATCCTGCTCGCTGATCAGGCGTTTCTCACCACCAATGCTGAACAGATGATCAAACCGCCTCTGGAGTGTTTCAAGCTTGGCTGACTCGATCGAGACAACCGCTGCAAGCTCGCTGTGCCTGTCAAGCCGTTCTTGATAGGCCAATGAAAGCCTGATCAGGCTCACACAACCGAGAACAACAATTCCTGCCTTTGCCGCCAAAGCAAGAAGACTGCAGTGCAACTCACGTCGATCGGTCTGGCGTTGAATCGCTGCAGCCATGGAAGCCGCATCAGTGCGGGAGCTGGACTCCGTCTGGGCCTGGCTCGCGGTCAATGCATCAAGGCGAATGACCGCTTGTACCGCAGCGGGAAAGCCCTGCCAAGCCCGAATGAAGCCTCGTGATCAGGCTTCGTAAAGGCTGATGGAGAGACGCAAGGCCAGAACAGCAGCGTGAGCAGCCACCACGAGAGCGATGAACACTTCAGCGGATGACAGAGCGGATTCCATGAAAGCCATGCAGCAAACGCTCCCATTCTTCTCCCTGGAATGGGCTAGAAGCCATCATTCGCAAAGGCCTGTCACACCACTCCATGGATCCGGTCCTGATCGATGCCACAGCCATCCGCCGTCTGGACCTGCGTCCTCTGCAGGTGTGGACCGCACACCCCCTGAAATCACTCCTGGAAGGAGGGCCAGTGCTGGAGCTCCAATTTGACTGGCCGAGGGGTGAAGACGATCCCAGAGAGCTACCGGAGTGCTCAGAGCCGCGCCTCTGGGCCCTTAGAGCCGATGCCCGCCACCCATGGCTGCCTCTTGTGCTCGAGCGCGACCGGGGCAGCCTGATCCGGCACGTGGCCATGGTGGTGCCCCACAGCTTCAGCAGCAGTGAGGGATTGCGCTTTGAGCCCCAGGCCCTTGAGCTCTGGATCACCCACCGGCTGATGCAACTGGATGACCTCTGCCAGCAAGAGCTTGGGCGTTCCATGCGCGGCAACCTTTCGCAGATGGCAGCAACCTTGGGCTACGAGCTGGATGAGGGCTTCTGGGCGTTACTGGACTGAGGAAGGATCAGCTCAGCCAAAGCTGCAGGGCACGTCGGGAGCTGTCGATCGCAAGCACGATCGCCAGACCTCGCAGGCACCGCACCAGCATCACGGCGTCAAAGCGATCCAGGCGGCTGGCGGTCCACTGGGCAGCCAAGGCCGCCACACCACCGAGCAACAAGCCCATCAACGGGACTCCGCGCCCCTCGTGAACGAACTGAATCGATGCCGCGCTCGCGGAGCAGAGCACGGCAACGGTGCTGAGACGAACCGCCTGATGAATCGGAACAGACAAAGGACCACTCATCAACGGGACCATGACCAAACCGCCACCGAGCCCGAGCATGCCGGCGGTCCATCCAGCAATGCAGCCAACACCGGCCAGCACAGGGGCAGGGGCATCGTCGGGCTGCTCATCCGCTTCCGTCTCAGCACGCGCTCTCACACAGAAGGCCAGAACCACGTACATCACCGTTTGCATCCCCAGGAGAATCCAGTCGGCGGCAAAACCAGCGAGACCTCCAAACAGCAAAGCCGAGCCGAAAGCCGCAAGGCCGATGGCCACTCCAGAGCGCGCCGGGACCTGACCCTGTCGCAAATGCGTGACGGTGCCGGCCAGAGCCGTCGGCACGATGGCGAAGCTGCTGGTGGCCAGCGCTTGATGGGGAGGGAGATCAAGCCAGAGCAGAAGAGGCGCGAAGATCAAACCGCCACCGATACCCAGCAATCCGGCAAGCCCCCCCGCCAACAGCCCGAGAGCGATCAAGATCGGAACATCCCACCAGGGCAGCACAGGGTCTGATCGATGGACATTCCCAGCATGCCCGCATCTGGGCGCCTGCTCCCGATGCTGACCGCAGATGGTCACACCCAGATGGCCCTGGATGCGTTGCTGTTGCGGCATTCCACAACGCCTGTGCTGCGCTTCTATCGCTGGCAAGGACCCTGGCTTTCGCTTGGCCGCCATCAACGCCAGTGGCCATCGCAATGGAACGCGCTTGCCGCATCAGGCGATCTTCAGTTGGTGCGGCGTCCCAGTGGGGGCAGCGCGGTGTTGCATGCAGGCGGGCTCACCTATGCCCTGATCTGGCCGGATCCGCCCCGGCAGCGCAAGGAGGCTTACCGACAGGCCTGCCAATGGCTGATCGATGGCTTCAGCAGCCTTGGGCTGCCGTTGCAATTTGGTTCCGAACCAGCCATTGGAAACAAGCCCAACTGCTTTGCCAGTGCAACAGCGGCAGACCTGGTGGACCCAGCAGGCATCAAGCGGGTGGGCAGTGCCCAGCGCTGGCAGCGGGGTCGCCTGCTCCAACACGGTGAAATCGTCCTGGATCCACCAACGGCACTGTGGCAACGCGTGTTTGGGGAGCAGGCACCAACCCCAGCGCCGCCAGGGGTGCCTCGATCAGGCCTGGATCATCATCTGCAAAAGGCATTCATGCAGCACTGGTGCCGCCAGAACTGGATCCTGCAGCCCCTCGATCATGAGGAGCTTCAGGAACTGAAGGAGGAGGCATCTTCCCCATCACTCTGAGCCTTCATCGAAGCAACGATTTGGGGAAGCATCACCAAGCCGAGCGGATAGCCATTGCGCTTCCGAGCCTCAGCAAGAACCTGCGGCGGCAAGGTCACGCCCAACTTTTTAAGAACAGCATCGCCAACATCCATCCGATCCAGCGTTCCACTGGGCAACCCGGCTGGTGAAAACACCAAAAGTCGACCCTCTGCGGTGGTCTCCAACGCCGCCACCGCCTCAGCCAGAGAGGCCGTAGTGGCGATCGAGGGGAGCTGATTTAGAGGCTTCAGATGATCCTCCAACCGTTGCTGGTCCCATTGCTGAACGGGGAGATCTCGAAGGGGCCGGTCGTCAATCCATCCCACCCAGCGGCCTTCTCTGCAAACCAGAACCCAGTCAGCAGGTCCCTTCTCCTCACTGTCCTGCAGCCGAAGCGAACTCAAGCGTCGCAGGGGCTGGTCTGCTTCGAGAACCCGAAAACGACGCCCCGAGGCCCCCTCCACCCGCAACTCCTTCAACACGGCCTGCAGTTGGAGCATCTGGGTCTGACTGCGGTTCGCCCCCAGGCCGAACCACCCGATCAGCATGAGCAGAACACCGTTCAAACCACCGCCCTGAAACATCAGGACACCGCCCGCCACAATCATCAAGATGGAAAGGGCCCGCCCGGAGGCCGAAGCCACCTCAACACCGCGCTTCTGGCTTCCGCTGAACTGCCAGACCAAAGCCTTGAGAATCAGACCGCCATCGAGGGGCAGACCAGGCAACAGATTGAACAGCCCCAGCATCAAGTTGAGCAGCCCCACTTGGCTGAGCAGCAGGGTCAACCAGGCCTGATCCTCACTGATGGATGCCGCCGAAAGCAGCATCGCCAGCGCCAGCAGCAGGCTCACCAGGGGGCCCGCAGCCGCGATGCGCAGGCTCCCCATTGCGGTGGAACACTCCTTCTCGATCCGCGCGATGCCGCCCAGATGAAACAGGGTGATGCTGAGCACGCGCACCCCTTCCCTCAACGCCATCAGGGCATGGCCGAGCTCATGCAACAAAACCGATGTGAACAGGAGCAGGGTGGTCAGCAAGCCCAGACCCCAGCTCACCGGCAGCGATGCCGTTGCGGCGTAACGCCCCTGAAACAGTGTGGTGAAGATGGCCACTGCAAACAGCCAACTCGGCTGCAGTCGCAATGGAATGCCACCGATCTTGAACAGCTGCCAGCCTTCTCCCACCACTAAGTCCGTCGTGTGCCGCATCCTAGGGAGAGCAATTCGACAGCCCTTTGCGTGATCCCCGCACCGCACCGGCGATCAAAATCTGCGGCTTAACCGATGTGAACCAAGCCCTCGCGATCGCCGCCATGGGGGTCGATGCCATCGGCGTGATTGGTGTCCCCAAAACGCCGCGCTATCTGGAAGAAGCGGCCCGCAGCAATCTGTTTCAAGCCCTTGAGCAGCAAGTTCCACAGCTGTTGCGGGTGTGGGTGGTGGCCAATCCTGACGATGCAACGCTTGATCGGGCCCTTCAAGGCGAAGGACAGCCATCCGTCGTGCAGCTGCACGGCTCTGAGGACAGCGATCGCTGCCGAGAGCTCAAACAGCGCTACCCCAACCAACGCTGGTGGAAAGCACTCAGGATTCGTCAGCCCGAAGACGTGACACGTCTCAATGGCTACGAGCAGGCTGTAGATGGGTTGCTTTTGGACGCCTGGAGTCCGGAGCAACTTGGCGGCACAGGCCACCGGCTTCCCCTGGAATGGATCGCCGATGCAGCACCATCCCTGCCGTGGTGGCTGGCGGGAGGCATCAGCGCCGAATGGATCCCTGAGCTTCTGAGTCGGGTCAGTCCGGATGGACTTGATGCATCAAGCCGATTGGAGATCCGACCCGGCTGGAAGGACCTCAGCAAAGTACAGGCCCTAGTCCAGGCCGTTGGAGAAAGGTAATCAGGTGCTCAGAAGCGCTTGCTGCTGACGCACCAGCTCAAAGAACTCCTGCTTGAGGCTGGGATCGTGGCGGAAATCTCCGCGCACGACAGAATTCACCATGCTGGTTTGGGGCTCTTTCACTCCACGCCACTTCATGCAGTAGTGCTGGGCCTTGATGATGATGCCGAGGCCCTGTGGCTCGCAGAGCTTCTCAATTTCATCGGCAAGGATCATCACCGCTTCCTCCTGGATGTGAGGACGGGAGAAGACCCAGTCAGCCACACGCGTGAATTTGGATAGACCAATGACACGCGCACCGGGTTTGATCCCGATCCAGCAATTGCCCATGATCGGCACGAGATGGTGGGAGCAGGCCGAGCGCACCGTGATCGGTCCCACGGTGTAGATCTCATCGAGCTGCTTCACATTGGGGAAGCTGGCCACCTTGGGTTGCTGGTGGTAACGCCCCTTGAAGACCTCCTGGAGATACATCTTGGCGACCCGTTCGGCCGTCTCATGGGTGTTGTGATCGTTATCGATGTCGATCACCAAGCTGCGCAGGAGATCCCGCACCTTGTCGGCCACTTCAAGCTGAAGTTCAGCCAGTTCACCTGGCTGAAGATGATCAGCGATGTTGTCGTTGGCCAAAAAGGAGACGCCCGACTCCTGAAGACGTTCTCGAATCCTGGCGGACACGGCTGAACTGAGCTTTCCGATGCCGTTGCTTCCGGCGGCACCGTTGGAAACGAAGGGGACTGTTGCTGTCATGACTGTTCGTTCAAAAGGCGCCGACGGCCGGCATAAGTGTGAGGTCTTCGATCAACTGGTTGCTGGGTTGCGTCGCCAGATTCACCAGTGCTTCTGCCGCCTGATCGACAGAGAGCATGGCACGACGATCGAAATCGCTTTGTACGGTTTCCGCGTCCCACAGTGGTGTGTTGACGGCACCGAGGGTGAGGGTGCAGGCGCGAATGCCATGAGGGCGCTCCTCCTCAGCCAAGCATCGAGTGAAGCTGGCCAGGGCTGCTTTGGTGACGCAATAAGCACCCCATTGAGGGAAGGCATGACGAGCGGCATGGCTGCTCACATTGATCACCAGCCCACCTTGTTCACGCATGGCGGGCACAACAGCTGAACAAACCTGCATCACGCTGGTGAGGTTCAGCTGTAGCAACCACTGCCAGCGGTCGAGCGGCATGGCCAGAAGATCACCGGTGTAGGCCGCACCAGCATTGTTAATCAACACTGATGGCGACTCACCATGGGCAAGCAGGCTGGCAAGGCCTGACTCCACCCTCTCCGGCTGAACCAGATCGATGCCTGCTGTTGCAACACCTGAACCTGTTGATCGGAGTTGATCAGCAAGCTGATCAAGCTGATCAATGCTGCGAGCTGTCAGGAGAAGGTTCCAGCCTTGTTGGGCAAGCAACTCGGCGGTGCGTCGTCCGATGCCTCGACTCGCGCCCGTAATCAGTGCCGTTGGCAAGGGCTGTAGGCAAACCGTGACACCTTAAGCCGATTTCTCCACATCCTGTGACGTTTTTTCGAGAAAACGTCCCATCGCCCTGAATTTCGTGTAGCGCGCATCGCGCAATTCCTGCTCTGACATGGCCGACAACGCATCGAGATGGCGCTCGATTGCTGCCTTCAACGTGGTGCCAGCCTCCAGAGGAGCCCAATTGTTCCCGCCAGAAGGCTCGTCCAGCACCTCGTCAACGACACCGAGGTCCAGCAAATCGCGACCGGTAATCCGCAGAGCAGCAGCCGCATCCGGCGCCTTTGCCGCGTCTCGCCAAAGGATCGATGCACAGGCCTCGGGGCTAGCCACCGTGTACACACTGTGTTCAAACATCAGCAGCCTGTCGGCTACGCCGATCCCCAAGGCTCCGCCGGATCCTCCTTCACCAATCACTGTGGCGATCACAGGAACGCGGAGTCGGAACATCTCGCGCAGATTCACCGCGATGGCCTCGCCCTGCCCCTGCTCCTCAGCCTCCAAACCGGCATAAGCCCCAGGCGTGTCGATGAACGAAAGAATGGGGAGCCGGAAGCGATCGGCGTGGTCCATCAGTCGCATCGCCTTGCGATACCCACCGGGTGTGGCCATTCCGAAATTCCGGGCCACGTTCTCCTTGGTGTCGCGCCCTTTTTGATGCCCGATCAACACCACTGGGCGCTCCCCGATCCGACCAACGCCCCCGATCAGTGCCTGATCATCATTCCCACGCCGGTCACCATGCAGTTCGACCCAGTCGTCACAGAACATCTGGATGAAATCCAAGGTGCTCGGCCGCTGTGGGTGACGGGCAACTTGAATCTTCTGGGCCGGAGTCAGCCCTTGAAAAATCTCCTGGCGGCGACGGTCGGCGAGTGACTCAAGCTGTTGCAGCTGCTGCGTGACATCAACCTCTGAATCACGGGCCAGCTGGCGAATCTGCTCAATTTGCTGCTCGAGCTCGACCAGGGGCTTTTCGAACTCCAGCAGGGGACGACGGGGCATGGCTCTCCGGGAATCAGGCAGCAGTGGCCTGAAGATTGGATTGAAGATTCAGGGTGCTGAACCCATGGCGAACCGATGCTGCACCAATGAAATCCATCTTCTCCAGGGTGATGTTGTTGCGTCCCCAGCTGAAGTTGGTGTGGCAGCGTTCGAACTCGAGAAGCATGGCCTCGGCAAAGCAGGCAAACATCTGTCGCTGAGGACGATCCATCTCAGCAATCGCCATCATCGACCAACCGATGTCGCGGCAGAACTCCACAATCCCGCCTTTCAGAACATGGATGCCGCCACCAGCAACTTTGGAATTGAGGTTTTTCGGATAGCCGCCATCGATCATCAAGCAAGGTTTTTTCAGGCTGGCCTGATCAATTTCAAGCGTCCGGGGCATGCTGGCCACCCAGACCACCACGTCAGCTTCCGGCAAGGCTTCTTCTAAAGGAAGAATGCGACTGTCTCCAAGCTCCTGCTGCAGATCAAGCAATGGCTGCTGCTGACGGGCGACAAGCAGGAGTTCGCCAACCTTCGTTCGGGCTTGGAGCCAGCGGCAGACGGCACTGCCGATATCACCGGTGGCACCAACAACAGCAACCTTGGCCTTGCTCAAGTCGATCCCCAGTGAGGGTGCATTGTTCTCCACCTGGCGGCAGATCACCCAGGCGGTGTGGGTGTTACCGGTGGTGAAACGCTGCCATTGCAGCGTCGTGCTCCGCACGTTCTGGTGTTGAAGCAGGTTGAAATTCTCAAAAATGATGGAGGTGAATCCACCTAAAGCGGTGATGTTGATGCCCTTTTTCTGGGCCAGCTCCATGGCGTTGAGCACCTTGCGCCGAGCGGTCTTGAATCGGCTCAGCATCTCCGGCACAAAGCAGGAGTCGATATAGGCACCTTCGATGGTGATCCCCACGGGGCTGGTCACTTCGACGTGCTCAACCAGCTGTGGAGGAGCACTGCACCACACGTCGAGATCACCGTCGGCGATGTGATCGAACCCGAGTTCCATGGCCTTAAGGCGCGCCGCCTCAAAACTCGTCGAATGTCCGATCAGACCAAACATGTCATGTCTTTAACGTCCGGGAAAAATCCCAAGAGACCATCGTCCCACGGCACGCGGTAGCGAACGCAACGTGCCTGTGAACAAACCGTCAGAGTTGCAAGCCGAGATCGGGCTTCAGACTGCCAACGCGGCGGCTGCCATCCGCGCGATATCGCGCGATGTGAAGCCGATTTCTCCGAGAGCCTCCTGATAGGCGATCAAGAAGTCCTCGATCAGGTCTTCCTTCTCCATGTGAAGAACCGCAGCGTCAGAAGCAACGTCCTCCAACATCGAACGGATCAGAGGAAGGTTTGTTTTGTTGGCATCGAAGAGCTCATCCTTGCTGGCCTCGAAGTTGGCCTTGAGCCATTCCTGGCCGTAGTTCAGGTGGGTGTATTCGTCTTTCACAACACCCTCAGTGATTTTCCGAGCGAAGGGATCGGCCACGGGGATATAGATGTGATACGCAGAGATGGCGAAGGCTTCGATCAACAGAGCCTGAATCAACAGACATGTGACCACCTTCCCTTCTTTCAGCGCAGCCTGAAAGTTGGTGTGTAGGGGCTCAAAAAAGGTCTTGGCGAACACCATGTCTGCCTCGACCCCGAGGTTGCGACCACAGGATGTGAAACCCTTCATGTGCTTCATCTCCATCCGCGCCAAGCGCTTCAGCTCCTCAGCCTGATCGGGGATCAGCGTGCCAAGAGAAATGTAATTGTCATGCGCTTCCTGTTCACCCTCGATCACGATGGCGTTGATGCGGCTGTAAGCGTCCTTGTATTCAGCAGTCGTGAAGTCGGGCAGCGCATCTTGAGCCTCCATCACGGTTGCCTCAGGTGCATTGAGGGTCGTCATAGGACGCTGTCTACCACTTTCAGTGCGACCGACAATAACCAGTGCACCGCAGATTGGGTGCACTGCCGTTCGGGGTTCAGGACGTAGGGGAGTTCTGAAGACGGCTTTCGAGCGGCGGCCACTCAGTTGCCAACAGGGCCTCAAAGCGTTCCCGCCAGTGATGAATCAACAGATGGTGAAGCGAGCTCCCCAATGCAGCGGAAGCCTCCCGCGAATCCCCGATCACCCCGCTTTTGCTGAGATCGTTCGTTAGCCAAGCGCAAGGGGCCGCTCCTTCCAGGCTCCAGCCCAGGGGCGGATCCACCTCCGGAAGGCCATCCACAGGGCGCTGGTCACCCACCAAGTGCGGAGCCATATGCAGCATCAGGCTGGTTTCGGCTTGACCGGCATGGAGGCCATTGTCGCGTTCATGAATTGGCAGAAGATCGGCGAGCCCATCCACGCCGCTCCAGAGGAAGCAAGGCAGCACAGCCATTGCTGGGCAGCGTGCTCGCAACTGACGCGCCGCCACCTGCAGCAACCCAATCTGACCGCCATGGGCGTTGAACAGAACGAGGCGATGGATTCCGATCGCTGCAAGCTGGGCTCCCACCTCGCTCACCAGTTGCAAGATCAAATCGGCCGACAGCGTGAGAGTGCCGGGAAAAGCTTGATGCTCTGGGGAGAAACCAATGGATTGCGATGGGAGTCTCCAAATCGGAAGCGTTGGATCCAGCTGCTTGAGCACCGCATCAATGATCCCCTCGGCGAACACGGCGTCAGTGGCCAGAGGCAGCTGAGGCCCGTGCTGCTCGCAAGCCCCGAAGGGCCAAATCACCGTGGCGCCAGCCTGCTGGGCAGCTCGCTGAGCAGCGGGCCAGGCCAGTTGATCGAAGCGATGACGGTGCTGATCCATGGCGGCAGAAGCGGTGAGCTGCAAATCCAGCCCCAGCCTGTCAAAATGATCGATTGATGACCCCCAGGTCCATGGCCGCAGCCGGCAGTCCGCAGCCCAACCGCCCCAAGGCCCCGAAGCCGGCAGCGAACAAACCACTCCAGGTGATGCAGATCAATCGCCGGGACGAACAACTGCGTCTTGAGCGCGAAGCCACCGAAGCAAGGGCTGAAGCCGAAGCCGCAGCCGAGAAAGCGCGCCTGCTCGAGGAGCGGGCCGGCCTTGTAGCGCCACCGCGGGCCCCACAGCGTGGGAGCACATCACCCTCTCCCGTCGCCGACGAGGACAGCCGCTTCGACATGAGCGGCATGGAAGGCATGTCCATGGCGGATCTGCTGGGAGCTCCTGACGACAAGCCCCGGAAGGAGACGCGCAACGAGCCGCGCAGCGTTGATGATTTCGATTTCGATGAGGAGGCCTTCCTCGCAGCCCTGGACGAGAACGCTCCAGTTGGCACGACCGGCGAAGTGATCAAGGGAACCGTGATTGGCCTGGAAAGCGACGGTGTTTACATCGATGTGGGCGGAAAAGCGCCCGGTTTCATGCCAAAGAGCGAGGCCGGCCTCGGTGTCATCCTGAATTTCCGGGAGCGTTTTCCCAAGGGTCTGGAAGTTGAAGTTCTGGTCACCCGCGAGCAGAACGCAGACGGGATGGTCACGGTGAGCTGTCGCGCCCTGGAGCTGCGCAAGAGCTGGGACAAGGTGAAGGTGATGGAAAAAGAAGGGAAAGTTGTTCAGGTGATCGTGAACGGCTTCAACCGTGGCGGCGTCACCTGCGATCTCGAAGGACTGAGGGGATTCATACCCCGCTCGCAGCTGCAGGATGGTGAAAACCACCAAGAGCTGGTGGGCAAAACCCTTGGTGTGGCCTTTGTTGAAGTGAATTCAGAAACCAGGAAGCTGGTTCTCTCTGAAAAACGCGCTGCCGTCGCCGCGCGGTTCCAGGATCTCGAGGTGGGTCAGCTTGTTGAAGGCCAGGTTGCGGCAGTCAAGCCCTACGGATTGTTTGTGGATCTGGGAGGCATCAGTGGGCTGCTGCATCAATCCGCCATCACCAACGGCAGCTTGCGTTCAATCCGGGAAGTGTTTGACCAGGGAGATCGCGTGTTCGCGTTGATCACGGAACTGGATCCTGGCCGGGGCCGCATTGGGCTTAACACCGCCTTGCTGGAGGGTCCCCCCGGAGAGCTGTTGATTGAAAAAGACAAGGTGATGGCTGAAGCCACCGACCGTGCCAGCCGCGCTCAGAACATGTTGAAACAACAGGAGCAGTCCGCCGGATGAGCACTGCTGCCATCACAGCCGCTGAAGACTGGGAACTTGATTTCTATTCCAGGCCGATCCTCGAAGCGGATGGCCGAAAACGCTGGGAATTGCTGATCACCTCCACCCCATCGACAACCCATGGAGAGCAGCCGTTCCGCTTTGCCAAAGTCTGCCCTTCCGGCGAGGTGAATTCCCTCTGGCTTGGCCAGGCCCTGGCGGAGGCCAAAGCTGCAGCCAGCAACGGTGGGTGGGGTTCTCCCTTACGCCTGCGTTGTTGGCGCAGCTCAATGCGCACGATGGTGCAGCGTGCTGCAGCTGAGCAGGGCCTGGACGTCATCCCGAGCCGTCGCACCTTCGCCTTGCTGGACTGGCTTCAGCAACGGGAACGGGAGGTGTATCCCAAGGAAGAGGGCTTCATGGCAGGCCCCCTGGCCCCGCCGCCGGCTCCGGTGCCAACACCACCGGTTCCGCTCCCTGAAGAAGTGCAAGGAGACGCCTGGAGCTGGGCCGCTCTTCCGGCGAGTCTTCTGATGGAAGCATCGGAATGGCCCACAAGCTTCAGCGGACTGCTGCCGCTCCCCGATGGTGTGAACCCAGATGCCCCGGTTCCCGGCCTGCGCCTGTTCAGCAGCACCCGTTCCCTGGCGATGGCTGGCTGGTTGGGAGGGCTCGAACCGGTGCGCCTTGTGGTGGAAGGCAGGCAACTGGTGCTGGAAGCCGGTCAGGATGACCGCTGGCTGGTGAGTGACCTCGAGCCGAAGGCCGCAGAGGAGGTCGCCGACGCTCTGCGCGCGTCCCGAAATCAGGCACGCGGGTTGCAGTTCATCGCCATTCAGGCCAGTCCGGAGGAACAGACCTTTGCAGGCTTCTGGATGCTGCGCGACATCCCGATGACCTGACGCGCAGCAGAAGGCATGACTGCTGACCCCTTCAATCGGCCGGACAGCGGCTTCAACTCGCTTCCAGGCTGGACTTGGATCGGCTGCTATGGGGGTTATTACCTGCAGAGTGATCTGCTCTTCGCGCAGGGATTTGAGCACGGCTTCTTTACNCGGCTCTGGCATGGACGGGGACCAGACCAACTGGTGGGGAGCATCAGTGCCGGTGCCACGGTTCACCGCCCTCAGCNGATTCACAGCGGCATCGTTCTCGAAGCGAGCACNGCCCAGGGAGAGCCCTGGCCTGAAGCGGATGGCCTGGTCAGTGATCAAGGAGGCCAAAGCCTCTGGGTGTGCGGAGCCGACTGCACACCAGTGCTGATCGCCGATCCAGGCACGGGCCATGCCGCGGCCTGCCATGCCGGATGGCGTGGCGTCGCAGCTGGAATCCTTCCAACAGCCATCGATCGGCTGATCGAGCGAGGAGCGCAACGATCTGAGCTGATCATTGCGCTGGGACCAGCCGTGAGCGGAGCCCGCTATCAAGTGGGTGAGGACGTGGTGTCGGCGATCTGCAGCAACCTTGATGCTCATCAAAGCGACAGCCCACCATCCCGGCAGTTCCTCGAGCGAACAGGCGCGTTATTGCCTGATCCAGAGGCTGACCGCTACCGGATCGANATCCGTGCCGCTGCAACCNTGCAACTCAAGCTTGTTGGTGTGAGTGCGGAACAAATTGCGCACTGCCCGCTCTGCACCGTTAGCGAACCAACCCTCTTCCATTCNTGGCGACGAGATCAGGTCAAAGCTGTGCAATGGAGTGGGATCGTCGCTCAGGCCAGCAGCTGATGAGCCACAGCCTCGGCGGCGCGGATTCCATCGATCCCNGCCGACAGGATTCCTCCGGCATAACCAGCGCCCTCCCCCGCGGGCACAAGGCCTTGCACGTTTCGTGATTCCANATCACCGTCTCGGGGAATCCGCACCGGTGACGAGGTGCGCGTCTCCACGCCGGTGATCACGGCATCGGGGTGGTCATACCCCTTCAGCTTGCGGGCGAAGGCCGGCAGAGCTTCCTTGAGCGCCTGCGTGATCGGCAAGGGCAGCAGCGCGGAGAGATCGCCTGGATGAATACCTGGCTGATAAGAGGCCGGAATAGCTCCAAGGCTGGTGGAGGGTCGTCCCGCCAGAAAATCCTCCAGCCGCTGGGCCGGTGCCGCATACGTGCTGCCACCCAGGCGAAAGGCTTGCTCTTCAAGGGCGCGTTGGAGCCCAACACCGGCGAGGGGATCACCGGGGAAGGCCTCGAACGGGGCCAAATCCTCCGGCTCCAGATTCACCACCAAACCACTATTGGCATTGCGTTCGTTGCGGGAATGCTGGCTCATGCCGTTGGTCACGACCCGGCCCTCTTCCGAGGTGGCGCCCACCACGAACCCCCCTGGGCACATGCAAAAGCTGTAGACACAGCGGCCATTCTCAGCGTGATGCACAAGCTTGTACTCAGCGGCCCCCAACCTGGGGTGACCGGCCGCTTCCCCCCAGCGCGCCGCATCGATCAACCCCTGGGGGTGCTCGATCCGCACACCCACGGAAAACGGCTTGCGTTCCAGCGCAACGCCGATGCGCTGGAGCATCGCAAAGCAATCCCGGGCTGAATGCCCCGGTGCCAGCACGAGATGCCGGCATGCGATGTGTTCTCCTCCGGCCAGATCCAGACCAACGAGTTGATAGGGCTTCCCCTCGGCACCAGGTTCGATCCGAAGCATCTCCATGCGGCTGTTGAAGCGCACCTCCCCGCCGAGGGCCTCGATCCGTGCCCGCAGGCCACGCACCACCGTGGCCAATTTGAAGGTGCCGATGTGGGGACGATGCAGGGTGAGAATCTCGTCGTTGGCGCCGCTGGCCACCAACTCCTCCAGCACCTTGCGGCCGTAGTGCTCAGGGTCCGAGACCTGGCTGTAGAGCTTTCCATCGGAAAAGGTACCCGCCCCCCCCTCGCCGAACTGGGCGTTGGATTCGGGGTCCAGCGTCTTCTCTCCACGCCAGAACGCGAAGGTCTGCAACGTGCGTTGCTTGACAGCCTCACCCCGTTCAAGCAGCAGCGGACGAAACCCCATCTGAGCCAGCAACAGGGCCGCGAAGTAACCGCAGGGGCCAGCTCCCACAACCACCGGCCGATGCTCCGCAGTCTCCGGGAACCCCGCTTGGGCCTGCCCCACGTACCTGTAACGCGTATCGGGTGCTGGACGAACTTTGGCCTTGTTGCCGATCCGCCGCAGGAGGGCCGCTTCCCCTTTCACGCGCACGTCAATGCTGTAAATCAGCTGAATACGGTCGCGGTGACGAGCATCCACGCTCCGTTTCACAAGCCGCTGTTCAAGCAATTGATCAGGAGCAATGCGCAGGCGTTTGAGAACGGCATCCTGCAGCTCGTTGTCCCCGTGATCGAGGGGCAACTTCAATTCACTCAGCCGCAACATCGGGCGTCATCCCTCTTCTCTTATTGGATCAGAACGCCAGCAAGCGCCTCCCCGGAGGGGGCCTGACCGGGCAGAAAACGAGCATCACTGGCAGCAGCCTCCAATCGCAATGATTCACCCCGGCGTCTCCGGGCCAAGCCATCGCAGATCGGCACGGCATCCAGATCTGGATTCAGCCACCCCATGGCATCCCGACTGCCTTCATCCGAGACAGGAAGCGGGGCAGAACCCACTACAGCCAGGAGACGAGCGGTGTCAAAGCCTGCGGCGGCCAGAAGCGATGGAGTCTTGCCCCAGCGGCTCTGAAATGCGCTGTTGAACGACATCCAGTTCTCCCCCCGGGCCGGATGCTGAAGCCCGAGCTGCTGCCATGGAGCCGACGGGACCTGCTCCAGATCATCAGCTGGCGTCAGCCAAATCCAATTCGGGCTCTGCGGAGCCCCCCCGCCGAAGCGACCCTGTTCCTGATCCTGCCGGAGCCGACGGGCCAGGGATCCATCCGGAGCATCCGCGACAACGACAGTGGGGACAGAGGAGTAGGCGATGTCTTTCTTCAGCAGCTCCAACCGGTTTCCATCAGCGGGATCAACACGCTGGACAGACTCCTGCTCGTAACTCTCCACAGTTCCTCCCGCAGCCTGGAACAACGACACGAACGCATCGGAGGCACTGGCCTCGAGAGCTTCTGGGTGTGTCACGACCATGGCACGCCCCCATCCCGCTTGAATCGCCGCGGTCGCCGTTGCTTTGAGATCATCCTTTTGAGAGGGCACAAGTGGCCAGAGCCGCTCNCGACCCTCCAGTCCGCGAAGTGTGTCGAGGGATTGGCCCCGTTGGAATGGCAGCAACACAGTCANATCTTGATCAGCAGCCAGTTCGGCGAAGGCCCGAAGATCGGCGGCAGGAGGCGCCACCACCACCGTCGTCTCCTGCGATGACATCAACTGAAGTTTCGGAGAATCTCCCGGAGCCAGCCCCTGCCAGGCCACCTCGGGAAACACGTCCCCGCAGGCCTCAACCGAAGCCTGTCCGACGCGAAAGCCCCGCAGGAAATCCTCATTAGAAACAGCATCGCCCCTCCCCGCGGGCAGCATCACCACCATGCGAGGCCGGATCAGCCCACTGGTCACGAGAGCCTGACAACCGATCAATGTTGCCGCGATAAAACTCCACGACAGCCAAGGCCAGCAGCTCCACACAGGCATCGTTCAGGGGGAAGGGAACCCACTTCCGACAAGCTAGGGAGTGCGATCAGCCTTGTCTGGCGTCGTGGTATCGGGCTTGTCATCTCCGCTGGAAATCTGGGAGAGCCAACCGGCCAGCAACAGACCAGCACCGATGGTGATCGCCAGAGTTCTGTTCTCAGCTGCTGCCCCTTGCCCCCAGGCGGCCGTCGCAAGGAAGGCTCCCCCAAGGAGAAGACAAGGCACAAGCACGATGCCGCGAGCGATCCGATTGTCAGCCATTGGAACGACTTGCAGTTGCTCCGCAGCTGTTGGTGGCCAGACCAGCGGCAATCAAACCCGTGCTGAGATCTTGCGAATCACCGATCGGTGTAACCCGGGCAATGAGCTGACCATCACGACTACCAACAGGTCGAAGGTTCACCCGCCGGCGGCGGGGGAGCTGCTGTCGCAACCAACTCAGGGCCTCAGGCTCTTGGCTGGTCTGAACGGATGAACAAGCCAGCTCAATGGTGTAGGTGCGGTTGTGATCGCCAACCTGCAGCAAAGAACTGCTGCGCACCTGAAGAACCTCAGCGGCTGATGCCGGTGCGGCAAGGCCCACGAGCAACAACACCCCCACAATCAGCGAGTGGATCAAAGGGAAGCGCCGCACTCGGGACAGAATCGATGTTCGTGGGCCGTTGTAGCGCCGCAGGCCGAGCAATTGCGAGTGGTACCCATGGCGAGCTCGGGATGGGAGGGAAGACCAACCATCTGGGCATTGCTCTTGCCAGGAGGGACCATCGGGTAGCAGTTTTCACCGCGGCGCACATGCACATCGATCAACATCGGGCCGGGAGCCCTCAGTGCAGCGTTTAGGGCGCTGTGGAGGTTGTCCCGCTCACGGATGTGCACACCGTCCACACCAAATGATCGTGCCAGGGCAATGAAATCAGGCATGCCGTTGAGCATGTCTGAAGCGGAATAGCGCTCTTCATAGAAACTCTCCTGCCACTGACGCACCATCCCCTGCCAGTGGTTGTTGACGATCACCACCTTCACGGGGAGGCCATAGGCGGCCAACGTTCCAAGCTCCTGGATGTTCATCAGGATGCTGGCGTCACCGGCGATACACACCACCTGACGCTCAGGACAAGCCACCTGAGCCCCCATCGCCGCAGGCATACCGAAACCCATCGTGCCAAGACCAGCACTGCTGATCCAGCCCCGCGGCCCATTGCGGAGATACTGGGCGGCCCACATTTGATGCTGGCCAACATCAGTGGTGACGATGGCATCGGGGGCCAAGTCGCGCACCGCCATCAGAACTTCCTGGGGATAAATGGCGCCCTCAGGGGTCGGAACGGAGAGCGGGTAGCGCTGCTTCCACTGATCGATCCGCTCGAGCCAAGCCGCCGTGCACGGTTCAACCTGGCGCTGGAGACTCAGCTCCACCAGGCGGGCCAGACTCAGGCCAAGATCACCGAGAACGGCCACCTCGGGGAGGCGGTTCTTACCGATTTCGGCGGGGTCAATTTCAAAATGAACGACCTTGGCTCGTGGCGCGAACGTGTCCAGCTTTCCGGTCACGCGATCATCGAACCGAGCCCCAACGGCGATCAGCAGATCGCATTCCGTCACGGCGAAGTTTGCGTAGGCCGTGCCGTGCATGCCCAACATGCCGACGGACAGACGATCGTTTTCGTCGAACGCCCCTTTGCCCATCAAGGTGGTGGTCACCGGCAACTGGAAGCGTTCCGCCAGCACACGCAGACTGTCGTGGGCACCGGCGGAGATCGCTCCTCCACCCACGTAAAGCAGCGGACGATTGGCTTCCGCAATCAGATCCAAGGCGTCGCGGATCGGTTGATCCAACGGTGGTTTGGGTTGGCTGAAACCCGTGGGGATGACTGATCCCGGTTCCACCGGGACGTAGTCGAACATCTCCTGGCCGACATCTTTTGGGACATCGATCAACACAGGCCCGGGGCGACCGCTGGCCGCAATCAGGAAGGCCTGGGCCACGATCGCCCCAAGATCCGCAGGATCACGCACCACCCAGGAGTGCTTCACGATCGGCAGGGTGATGCCGAAAATATCGGTTTCTTGGAAGGCATCGGTGCCGATGGCCGGGCGGGGAACCTGGCCTGTGATCACCACCATGGGCACAGAGTCCATTTGGGCGGTGGCAATGCCCGTTACCAAGTTGGTGGCACCGGGGCCAGATGTCCCGAAGCAGACACCCACCTTGCCCGTCGCCCGGGCATAGGCATCAGCCGCATGGGTTCCCGCCTGCTCATGACGCACCAGGATGTGCTTCACCCAACCTTCGCTTTCGGCGATATGAAGCGCGTCGTAAATCGGGAGGATGGCGCCGCCCGGATACCCAAAAATCGTGTCAACTCCGTGACGGCGCAGGGCATCCATCAGGGCTGTGGCACCTGACACCTGAGCCGCAGCATGTCCAGCCAGCTCCCCTGCGACGGTCGTTGACGCGGAAGTGACAGTCACAGAGGCGACGAAGCAATGACCCTCAAGGTTAAGGGCCGGACGGGACGCTGTCTTGCTGGCTGCGTTGTCAAAGCAGTCCGAGCGCATGCAGCGGACCATGGCCACTGATCAGCTCCAAAAGAAAAGCAGAGAAACCGATCATGGCCAGGCGGCCATTCCAGACTTCTGAACTGTTGTTCCAGCCCCACTCCCACTTCTCCTGCGGGTAGAGCTTCACCTTGGTGGGCAGTTCTGCAGCAGCATCGAGACTGACTTCCGGACCGTTAAGGCTTGCGGAAACAAGATCTGCCAACCCCTCAATGAAGGGCGGATAGGTGTCCAGTGCGCGGACGCGACGGAAATTAACCACTCCAGCCTCGGTGGCCAGTTCGCGGTACTCGATATCGATCTCTTCGAGCGTTTCGATGTGCTCGCTCACGAAACTGATCGGCACCACCACCAAATCATTGGTCTTGTCCTTCCCGAGCTCCTCAAGCGCTTCCTCGGTGTAGGGCTTGAGCCACTCCACAGGGCCGACACGGCTTTGATAGGCCAAGGTGTGGGGATTGTCATGGCCCATGACTTGGGCCAGCTCCTGCATGATCAAGCCGGTGCAGGCTTCGATTTCTTTCTGATAAGGATCGCCGGCTTCCTCCACGTAGCTCTTGGGAACGCCATGGGCACTGAAAAAGACATGGGCCTTGGCAGGGTCGTCGCTGTTGCGAACTTCTTCTGCAATCAGCTCAGCCATCGCCCGCACATAGCCCGGATGGTCGAACCAGCTGCGAATGCAACGGATCGGAAGTTTCTCGAATGCCGCATCGCCCTGCCTCAGCCGTTGAAGCTCTCGGAAACTCGAGCCGCTCGTGCTGATCGAGAAATGGGGATAGAGAGGGAGAACCACCACTTCGTCCATGCCATCAGCTTTGATATCGGCAACAGCGGACTCGGTGAACGGGTGCCAGTAGCGCATCGCCACATAGCTGGTGGCGTCGATTCCACGCTGACGCAGCAAGCTTTGCAGCTCTCGGGCCTGCTGCTCAGTGATACGCCGCAACGGTGAACCGCCGCCGATGGAGCGATAGGCCTCCTGTGACTTTCCACTGCGGAGGGTGCTGATCAACCAAGCCAGGGGCTTCTGCAGAGCCGGGCTCGGCAGGCGAATGATCTCCGGATCCGCAAAAAGGTTGTAGAGAAAAGGTCCAACATCCTGAATGCGCTCGGGGCCACCCAGGTTGAGCAGGACGACGCCGACGCGAGACATAGACAGCACACCGAAATTGGGGGTTGAGCGTAGCCGCCGCGGACGCGATCCTTGGCGTCAACGACACATTTATGACGCTCGAAAAGGCACTGATCGAGGCCAATTCAAGACTGGCCAGCCAGGAATCCAAGCTCCGAATCGAGCAGCGAGGGCGCAGGCTGAATCTGAGGGGCCCCCTGCCGTTGCGTGAAGACCCGTGCAGAACAGCTCTGCAGCGCATCAGCCTTGGGGTGATCGCAGATGCGACGGGTCTCGATCAGGCCTTCACCACAGCAACCCTGATTCAACTTCAGCTGAATCAGGGCAACTTCGACTGGTCGAACTGGTCAGCACGCTCCGCGGGAACTCAGGCAAAAGGAGGCGGGCAATCCGTTGAATCCGCTCTCAAGACCTTCGAGACAGCATTTTTTGCCGATCCCAGGCGACGGCGTTCGCCAGCAGGAAGCCGCACCACCTGGACCGGGGCCTATCTCCCTTACTTGCGACGGCTCGCCACCCAATCGCAGGGCCGCCGCCTCGACAGCTCGCTGCTGCTGGAAACGCTGTGCAGCTACGAGGACGGCAGCCGCAGCAGGCAGCAGTGCGCCACTGCATTAGCAGCCCTTGCCCGTCACCAAGAGATTTCATTACCGGAGGACTGGCGCCAAGAAGCCGGTGGGTATGGGCTGCACCGGGCCCGCTTCCGGCAATTGCCAACGGATCGGCAGATTCTCGAAGCTGCGATGGCGATCCCAAACCCCCATTGGCGTTTGGCCTTCGGACTGATGGCCACCTACGGGCTAAGGAACCATGAAGTGTTTTTCTGCGACTGTTCCGCACTTGGCGACGGTGGGGATCAGGTGCTGCGGGTGCTGCCCACCACCAAGACCGGTGAACACCAGAGCTGGCCCTTCCACCCCGACTGGGTGGAGCGGTTCGGACTGCGGGAACTGGCCGAAACCCCCAAAGCACTGCCGGCGATCTGTACCGACCTGCGCCGCACCACGCTTCAGCAAGTGGGGCGACGGGTGAGTGAACAGTTCCGCCGCTATGGCTTACCGATTACCCCCTACGACCTGCGCCATGCCTGGGCGGTGCGCACGATTCACATCGGCCTGCCGGACACCGTCGCCGCCAGAATGATGGGACACTCCGTAGCGATCCACACCCGCACCTATCACCACTGGATCACCCGCCGTGATCAGCAGCAGGCGGTGGACGCGGCGCTGGCGCGTCAGCGGGCCTGACTTTGCGATTCCGATGACCTCTTTCTTAAGGCCTCTCGCCTATCGCTATCGCTGGATCTACGACACAGTCACCGCCGTTTCGTCACTGAGCGTTGGGGGAGTGGAGCGCCTGCGAGCTCTAGGGCTCGAAGCACTCCAACCCAGACTGGAGCCGAGGGCTGAGGTGCTCGACCTTTGTTGCGGGAGCGGAGAAGCGGCTGCTCCATGGCTGGAGGCCGGATTCAAGGTGGCGGGCCTGGATGTTTCCCCGTTGGCTCTGTCGCTGGCCGCGCAACGCCATCCCGCGATGGAACGGGTGGAGGGGCTTGCGGAGGATCCCCCTCTGCCGGATGCCAGCTTTGCTGCCATCCAGCTGAGCGTTGCCCTGCACGAATTCCCCAGGGAGGAGCGGGCCCAGGTGTTGCAGCAGTGCCTGCGGTTGCTCAAGCCAGGCGGTTGGCTCGTGGTGGTGGACCTGCACCCCGCAGGCGCGTGGCTGCGGCTTCCCCAGCAACTCTTCTGCGCCCTGTTTGAAACCGACACCGCCACCGCCATGCTGGAGGACGATCTGCCCGCTCAACTTGAACAACTTGGTTTCACTGCAGTGAACCAAGAGCTGCTGGCCGGCCAGGCTTTGCAGCGCATTACCGCCTCACGCCCCCCCAGCTCCGAGCAACCATGAGCAACAACGACCTCGATCAATCCGCCGCGGAGCTCGGGATGGGAGGCAAGCTTGCCCCCGAAACCGATGACGCCGGGTATCGCAAACGGATGGAACGGCGCCAACAGGTGCAGAAGCAGCGGGTGGAAGAACGCAATCAGGAAAAGGGATTAATTCTGGTGTTCACCGGCCAGGGCAAAGGCAAAACCACCGCAGGTCTTGGCCTGGTGCTCCGCACCCTTGGCCACGGAGAGCGCGTGGCGATTGTGCAGTTCATCAAAGGGGGATGGGAACCGGGAGAAGCGCGGGCGCTGAAAGCGTTTGGCGACCAGGTGAGCTGGCATGCCCTTGGTGAAGGGTTCACCTGGGAAACCCAGGACCGAGAACGGGATCAACAGCTGGTGGAAGCGGCGTGGGAAACCGCCCTGGGTTACCTGCGCGACAGCTCCGTGAAATTGGTGCTGTTGGATGAGCTGAATGTCGCTCTGAAGCTCGGCTACATCAGCGCCGAGACGGTCATTGCCGGTTTAAACGAACGTCCAGCACTGACCCATGTGGCCGTCACCGGACGTGGCGCGCCTGAGGCGTTGGTGGCGCGAGCCGATTTGGTCACCGAGATGACCTTGGTCCACCACCCCTTCCGCGAACAGGGTGTGAAGGCCCAGGCAGGGATCGAGTTCTGATGAAGCTCAGCGGCTCAGGCCGCCTCGAGATCATCCTGCAAATGACGCGTGGCGGCGGTGAGCACAGACAAGCCACTCACCAAGAGCGCGCGATGCACCACTGGATCCCTCCAACAGGACGGATCCTGACTGGCCCGCTCCAAAGCAGAAAGGGTGAGCCGGGCCATCACTGCGCTGTGCGTGGCGTCGCTCTCAGGCATGCAAGAACAGCGGTTTTCCTATCCAAGCGGCGATCTGGAAGCTGTGCCAGTGCTTGCTACTGTCAAAAGGATCTGGACCGTTGATGACCTACACACGCGTCCTGCTGAAGCTCAGCGGCGAAGCTCTGATGGGATCACAGGGCTATGGAATTGATCCCGCCATCGTTCAATCGATCGCTTCCGATGTGGCCAAGGTGGTTGCCGATGGCACCCAGCTAGCGATTGTCGTGGGCGGGGGCAACATCTTCCGTGGCCTCAAAGGCTCTGCGGCGGGCATGGAACGCGCCACAGCTGATTACGTCGGCATGCTGGCCACGGTGATGAATGCCATCACGCTTCAGGACGGACTCGAACAGGCTGGAGTTCCCACGCGGGTGCAAACAGCAATCGCCATGCAGGAAGTGGCCGAGCCCTACATCCGCCGCAAAGCGATCCGACACCTGGAGAAAAACCGGGTGGTGGTGTTCGGCGCTGGTTGCGGCAACCCCTTCTTCACCACCGACACCACCGCTGCCCTGAGGGCTGCCGAAATCAACGCCGATGTGGTGTTCAAAGCCACCAAGGTGGATGGGGTCTACGACAAGGATCCGGCCAAGCATGCCGATGCCGTGAAGCATCCCCATCTCACCTATCAAGATGTGCTCAGTGGCGAGCTGGGCGTGATGGACAGCACCGCCATCGCCCTCTGCAAAGACAACAACATCCCCATCGTTGTCTTCAACCTGTTCGAACCTGGCAACATCGGCAGAGCCGTAGCCGGTGAGCCGATCGGGTCCCGCATCGGAAATCTCGCCTGACTGTCCACACCCGATCCCTTCAAACGAAACCATGTCGAACCAGGACCTCGAAGCCAGCCTGCGCAAGTCGGTGGAGGCCACCCAGCGCAACTTCAACACCATCCGCACCGGCCGGGCGAATGCATCGCTGCTGGATCGCATCAGCGTGGAGTACTACGGCGCCGAAACCCCACTGAAGTCGCTGGCCACCCTCTCGACCCCTGATTCCCAGACAATTCAGATTCAACCGTTCGACATCAGCGCCCTCGGCTCGATCGAAAAGGCGATTGCGATGAGTGAACTGGGCTTCACCCCGAACAACGACGGCAAGATCATTCGCATCAACGTGCCGCCCCTCACGGAGGAACGCCGCAAGGAGTTCTGCAAGCTGGCTTCCAAATACGCTGAAGAAGGAAAGGTGGCCCTGCGCAACCTGCGCCGCGACGCGATCGACAAAATCAAAAAGCAAGAAAAAGACGGCGACTTCTCGGAAGATCAAAGCCGTGACGAGCAGGACGCTGTTCAGAAGACGCTCGACAAGTTCATTGCTGAACTTGAGAAGCACCTGGCTGACAAAGAAGCCGACATCCTCAAGGTGTGATCAACGGATCGGAGCGGATCCGTGATGTACTGATCGTCGGGGCTGGGGCTGCCGGTGGAGCCGCAGCGGCCCACCTTGCAGCAGCCGGGCACGACGTGGTGGTGCTCGAGCGCAACGAGGAACCGCAGATCAAACCCTGCGGTGGGGGCATGGCGGCCTCCGTGCAGCAGTGGTTCCCGTTTTCTCTCGACCCTGCGGTGGAACAGGTGATCCGCCGGGTGGATTTCAGCTGGTGTCTGAAGGATCCGGTGGTGGCCGAACTGCCGGGAGATGCACCGTTCTGGATCGTGCGGCGGGAAACGCTCGACCAGCTGCTTGCTGATCAAGCCATCCAACAAGGCGGAGAACACCTTGCCGGTGTTGAGGTCAACGACATCCGCCGAAGCGGAGACGTTTGGCAGGTCACAGCAACCGATGGTCGCCGCTGGCAAGGGCGGGCTGTGATCGTTGCCGATGGTTCGGGATCGCCTTGGCCGCAGCGGTTGGGATTGGGAGCCAAACAACCACAGACGGCGACCACGATGTCGGTCCGTCTGGACGGCCAGGGCAACCTGAGCGATGGCAGCACACGGTTTGAATTCGGCCTGGTGAAACAGGGCTTTGCCTGGGCCTTCCCTCTCGCTGGTGGGGTGAACATCGGTGTGGGCAGCTTCATCGGCAAGCAGGACGCCGACCCGGAGAAGGTGCTGGCTCAGCTGCTGCCGGATCTGGGCTTCCCCGCCGATGCCGGCATCCGCCAGCGCGGACAACTGCGCGTATGGAATGGCCACCATCGCCTCGACGGCGACGGAATTGTGGTGGTAGGGGATGCGGCATCGCTCTGCGATCCGTTTCTGGCGGAAGGACTCCGACCAGCCCTGATGAGCGGATGCGAAGCCGCCTGGCATCTCAACCGCTGGCTTCGAGGAGACAGCACGGATCTACGGGGCTACAGCCGGGCCATGCGCGAGCGCTGGGGGGAATCCATGGCCTGGGGCCGGCGCATTGCCCAGGTCTTCTACAGATTTCCAGGCGTGGGGTACCAACTGGGGATCAAACGGCCCACCGCTCCGCAGCGGATCGCTCAGATCCTTTCCGGCGAGATGGGCTATGGAGATATCGCCCAACGGGTGATCAAGCGACTGCTCTTGCAGCGCAACTAAAGCTCCAAGCTCAGCTGCTGGCTTTCACCATCTGGCTGTCGAGGCTTGCGCCTCTGGCGGCTGGTCACCGGCTTCAAGCCAGCCTTGCGCGACCCATGCTTGCGCTGAATCGCATCGGCATGGCGATCAAAACCCGCGGAACGGCGGATCGCCCAGATTCGATCTTTGGCCTCCTGCATCGAAGCACTCACATCAACAATTGGTGCCGGCATGCCGCCGCCAAGCAGCCAGGGCTCATGGATGTGAATGGACGGCACCTCAGCCAATTCAGGGCACCACTGCCGGATGAACACCCCCTGGGGGTCATGGTCCATGCCCTGCTTGATCGGGTTGTAGATCCGAATCGTGTTGATCGAGGTGCTGCCCGACTGCATCTGGCACTGGCTCCAGTGGATGCCTGGTTCGTAATCCACAAACTGGCGAGCCAGATGCAAACCGCTGTCCCGCCAGGGCAACCAAAGGTTGTAGCTGGCGAACGACATCAACATCGCCCGCATGCGGAAGTTGATCCAGCCATGGGACCTCAGGGCCCGCATGCAGGCATCCACGAAGGGCACACCGGTACGACCATCCATCCAGGCCTTCAGCCGATCGTGATCAACCGTGCGAATGCCCCGCATGAACGGGTGAAAATCGCTGAATTCAATCGCCGGCTGATCCTCCAGCTTCTGAATGAAGTGACAGTGCCAGTGCAAGCGTGATTCAAAGCTGCTGACGCCGCGGCCACTGTGGTTGCGGCTGGTCTGCAGCACCTCCCGCATCGAGAGACAGCCCCAGGTGATGTAAGCGGAAAGCCGAGAACAACCCGTAAACGCGGAATTAGGGCTCGACATCGCCCGTTGATAGCGCGGGGCTCGATGCCCCAGAAAATCGCTCAACTCCTCCAGGCCGACTGAACGCCCGCCAACTTGGCGTTGCGGGCAAAGATCAAGCGGCAGCTTGGGCCAAGGCCGCTCGGGGATCACGCCCGCATCGATGCCTTCCAATGCCTGCAGCGAGGCTGGCGCTGGAGCAATCGAGGCCATCATCTGAGCTTCCCAGCGCTTGGCCCAGCCATTGCGGGAGCGCATCCGCCGCGTCACCCCGAATTGAGGGATTTCACTCCACTGAATGCCGTGCTCTCGGGCCCAGGCCGCCACGCGTTGATCGCGCTGATACGTCCAGCCGTTGCCAGTTTCCTCATGGCTCCACAGCCACGCGATGCCGAACTGGCGCCGGGCCCGCTCCAGCACCTGCACCACATCCCCCGTTCGCACCACCAAGGGCTGCCCCAGATTGGCGAGCTCCTGGCGCAACTCCAAGATCGATTCCCGGCAGAACAACCACTGCCGTTCGGAAGCATCCGGCTGCTGCCAAAGCTCAGGCTCCACCACATAGAGAGGGAGTACCGGCCCCCGTTGCGAGGCGCTCAGCAGAGGGTGGTGGTCAACGGTCCGTAAATCCCGCTTGAACCAAACAAGCTGAAGTGCCGCCATCCATCGGCATCTGTGACGTTGGTTCTAAAGGATTCGGAGCTCAATCCACCGCGAGTTCCATCACATCGTTGAAGCGCGTCTTGACCCGGTGCCGAAATTCAGCCACATCCAGCTGTCGCGTCATCAATGCAGCACCTAGGAATCAGCAGATCTG
>NZHI01000060.1 GCA_002691345.1 Synechococcus sp. MED650
TCGCCTGCGATGGCTTTCGCCAAGAGGGTCTTACCGGTGCCTGGAGGGCCAACCAGCAGAAGACCTCTGGGAATCTGTGCACCGACAGAGGTGAAGCGTTCTGGCTGCTTCAGGAAGGTCACAACTTCTTGGAGTTCCTGTTTGGCTTCAGCCACACCGGCAACGTCATCGAACATCACGCCGGTTTCGGCTTCCATCATGAAGCGAGCTTTGCTCTTGCCGAACTGCATGGCCTGGCCAGGGCCACCAGGCATGTTGCTGTTGCGTCGGGCCAAAAAGATCAGCGAACCGATCAGCAGCAGAGGGAAGAGCAGATTGCCCAGAAGGCCAAGCGCTGGCGGAGCTGTGCGGGGGGGATGCACATCGAAGCTGATGCCTTCCTGCTTCAAGGTATTGATCAGCTCCGGAGCCAATCCGGGAAGGTCAACGCGAAGACGCTGAACGCGATTGTCGAGATCGGGATCCACTGCTTCCACCACAGCGTTGCGGCCACCGTCGTAGATATCAACCGCCGTTACACGACCCGCTTCGACGTAATCGAGGAAGCGGCCGTAGCTCATGCGTGCGACAGCCGCATTGCGAGGAGCAACGGTGGTGCCGTTGCTTTGCCCCATGCCGTTGATGCCGCCATTGCTGACAACCTGCCAGCCAATCAGAAGCACGACGCCGATTGGCAAAAGCCACAGAGCGATGAGGCGCCAGCGCTGATTCATGAGCTCGAAAAATGATTACTGAGTGTAAAGGAGATCACTTGGTTTCCGAGGATCCCCTTAGAGGCTTCTGAGGGCAACGATCGGATCGAGGCGGGCCGCTCTACGAGCGGGTACCACGCCAAAAAAGAGGCCGATCGAACCAGAGAGCCCCACCGTGACCATCACCGTGGTGGCACCGATGGTGGCGGGGAGTGGCGTTACTGCGGCAACAAGGGCAACCGTGCCCAGCCCCACTGCCGTACCGATCGCTCCACCCAAGCTCGCCAAAACCAGGGATTCGACCAGGAACTGCTGAAGAACATCACTACTGCGGGCCCCGAGGGCTTTTCGCAGCCCGATTTCTTCGGTGCGTTCACTCACCGACACCAACATGATGTTCATGATTCCAATCCCTCCAACCAGTAGAGAGACTCCCCCGATCGCCGCCAGCATCAAGGTGAGGCCACCGGTGATCGTGCTCACGATGGTGAGAGCATCTTTCTGAGAGCGAACAGCGAAATCGTCTTCTCGCAGGATGCGATGCCGTTGGCGCAGCAGGTTCGTGATCTGAAATTTGGCGGCACTGGTGCTGTCGTCGTCCCGCGCTTCAACACTGATGAACGTGAGGCTGATGCCGTAGAGGGGATCCCGACCGGTGATTCGGCTCACCATTGTGGTGAGGGGGATATAGGCATTTTCGTCTTGATTGCTGCCGAACACAGCGCCCTTCGGGGCCATCACACCCACCACCTTGAACGCCTGGTTGCCGATGCGCACCTGTTGGCCGATCGCCGTGCCGGTTGGAAAGAGTTTGGTGCGCAGGTCTGAACCCAGCACAGCAACTGCTCTGGCCGCTTTCAGGTCTTGATCATTGATGAATCGACCCTTGGCAACCTCAAAACTGCGGACAGGGACAAAGTCTGGAGTGATGCCGTAGATCGAACTGGTGGAGCTGCGTGCGTCGGCCTGGACAACCTGATTGGTGTTGATTTGAGGTGCGACCCGCTTGACGCTGGGTACCTGCTCTGCAATCGCATCAGCGTCCTCCAGAACCAGGGTTTTGGGGCGTGTGATCCCCTGGCGCCGCGTGTTGTTGTTTCCGGGAACCACGAACAGCACGTTGGCGCCGAGGTTGGTGAGCTGTTCTTCAGCCAGGCCCTGGGCACCACGCCCCACACCCACCAAGGTGATCACAGACGCATTGCCAATCACGATGCCCACCATCGTGAGCAAGCTGCGCAGTCGATTGCTTCGCAAGGTGGAAAGGGCCATCCGAACCGTTTCCGTTGCAGGCATTCGCCTGTTCATGGTTAATAGCCGCTCAGAGCAGTGTGGCTTGCGCCTCACTGCTAACGATGCTCACTTTGACGAGGTCAGTGGAACCGGATACGCCGGCATGGGTTCCGGCCGTTTGGATCACCACATCTCCGACCTTCAACAGGTCCAGCTCACGAGCCCGGGCCATGGCGGCATCAAAGGTTTGCGTGGTGCGCTCTTTTTGAGGGATCACGAGGGGTGTCACGCCCCAAACCAACTGGAGGCGTGACGCCACGGTGGAATCAGGGGTGATCGCCAGGATGGGAGCTGCAGGCCGGAATTTGCTCACATTGCGAGCCGTTGCACCGCTTTTGGTGAGCGGAACGATGGCCGAAGCATTCAGCTGACTCGCGATTGTGCTGACTGCACCACTCAACGCATTCGGCACCGTGCTCGGCAGATGGCTGTCGATCGATCGCTGTGGGTAGTCCTTTTCGATCCGTCTGGCGATGGTGGCCATGGTCTGAACCGCTTCCACCGGAAAATCGCCAACGGCGGTTTCGTTGGACAACATCACAGCGTCGGTTCCATCGAGAATGGCGTTGGCGACATCGCTCACCTCGGCGCGGGTCGGCCGTGGGCTGGACGCCATCGAATCCAGCATCTGGGTGGCCGTGATGATCGGGATGCCGAGGCTGTTCGCCTTTTGGATCAGTTCCTTTTGCAGCAGAGGAACCTCTTCGGCCGGCATCTCCACGCCCAGATCTCCGCGGGCCACCATCACGCCATCGCAGAGCGGCAGGATCGAATCGATCTGATCGATCGCCTCGAATTTTTCGATCTTGGCCACCACAGGGGTTTCGTGGCCGTGCTCGCGGATCAGTGCACGAATTTCCTCCATATCGGAAGGATTCCGAACGAAGCTCAGGGCCACCCAGTCGACGCCCTGGCTGAGGCCAAAGGCCAGATCGGTTTTGTCTTTGTCTGTCAGCGCCCGAACAGAGAGCTGCACGTCGGGGAAGTTGACCCCTTTGTTGTTCGACAGCACTCCACCCACGGTGACGCTGCAGTGAAGGGTCTGTTGAGCCTTGTCTATTGACTCAACTTTCATTTCCACACGGCCGTCATCCAGAAGAATCCGGCTGCCTGCTGTCACTTCATCCGCGAGCTTGTCGTAGGTCACCGTGGCGATCGTTTGATCGCAGCTCACAGGGCGTGAAGTCAGGCTGAATGGATCACCGTTCGCCAAGGTGATCGGTCCATCAGCGAAGCGCCCGAGGCGGATTTTGGGACCCTGCAGGTCTTGAAGGATTCCGATCGTTTGACCGAGCTCGTTGGACACCTGGCGGATCGTGGCGATCCGGGCTGCATGCTCGCTGTGATCGCCGTGGGAGAAGTTCAACCTGAAGGTGGTCGCACCAGCCCTCACGAGCTCCTTGATGCGCTCAGGACTCTCCGTCGCCGGACCGATCGTGGCCACGATCTTGGTCCGTCGGTTCAGATCGAACTGGCCCATATCGAGGCTCAAAAACCTTGCGGAAACTACCATCCAGGCGTTTCCCCACCCTTCCGATGGACTTGAATGCCTACCAGGCTGCGGCCCGGAAGACCGCTGCCTACCCCGATGTGGGCTGTAATCCGATCTATCCGACGCTCGGTTTGAGCGGAGAAGCCGGTGAGGTGGCCGACAAGGTGAAGAAGGTGATTCGCGACCGTGACGGTGTTTTCGATGCGCAGACCCGCGAAGCGATCAAGTTCGAACTGGGTGATGTGCTCTGGTATGTCGCTCAGCTCTCCAGTGAATTGGGTTATGACCTGGAGGAGGTCGCTGCGGCGAATCTCGACAAACTGGCCAGTCGGGCGGCTCGGGGTC
Organism: Synechococcus sp. MED650; assembly: GCA_002691345.1. Classification (GTDB taxonomy): domain Bacteria; phylum Cyanobacteriota; class Cyanobacteriia; order PCC-6307; family Cyanobiaceae; genus Parasynechococcus. The sequence continues at coordinate 3,823 of NZHI01000060.1, forward strand.
GGATCGGCGGCAGTGGTGACCAACGCTGAACACTCCCATGCTGCGCCGTTTGCTTTCGCTTCTGCTTCCGTTGGCCGCCGTTCTCGCTCTGGCATCGCCTGGCTTGGCCGCCGAGCTGCGACTGTCTGATGTGCGCCTTGAACCGTGCGGCGTTGAGGACCCCGGCGCTCAACCGGATTTTCAGCGACCGATGGGAGCCAGCTGCTTTGTGCTCACCGGGGAAGTCGACAACCCCGGTCGTCTGCCGAGCGTGGACACCGATGTGTACGCCAGGATTTTGGATGCAAGCGATGAACCGGTGCTCCCCAACCGAACGCGTGTGGGTTCAATTGGAGATGTTCTTCCCGGTCGCTCCCATTTCGCTTTGAGGATGTCTGTCCCTGCGGGAACACCGGGCCCTTTTCAAGTGAAAAATCCGAGAGCTCGCGGGTTCTCAGCTCCTGTGCGCACCAGAGCAGCAGTTGATGCCGACGATCTGCTTCCTCTGGAACAAGGCATCAACCTGGATTGATCACCAAGCGGATCCCGACGCATACAGCGCATTGATCGATTGACCAATGAGGCTCTGAAGCAGGTTCAGGGCCAGAAATGCCAGCAGGGCTGAAAGGTCGATGCCGCCCAGGGGGGGGATCAGACCCCGGAATGCATTCAGATATGGATCGGTGATTGCACTCACACTGCTGAGAACAGGATTGCCCCAATCAAGATTCGGGAACCAGCTCAGCAACACGCGAACGATCAAGACCAGGGAATAGATCTGCAGGGTCTGGGCGAGAACCTGGAGCAACGTGACAGAGAGGGATTCCATGGTGTTCGACGTTCTAGACAGACTTTATGCAGCTTCGGACAGATCGGTCGCCCCGAGGTCAGGGAGTACAGAGAAGGTGCGATGGAATTTTTCGGTGAGGGTGAGCCAGTAGGAGCGGCCCTCGCTTTGCCGGCGACGTTCAACGAAATCCTGAGCAAGAAGCTCCTTGATGTGGTCGTAGGCACCAGAGCCGCGCAGATCAACCAGATCGGCTTGGAGGATCCGCTTCTTCAGGGCAATCGTGGCCAGGGTGCGCAAGGTGGCTGTCGACAGGTTCACGGGCAGGAGGTCTTTGACCAGATCACCGAGCCCTGGCCGCAACTGAAGGCCATAACGTCCGTTCTGCTCAACCACTTCCAGCGCGCTATCGCGTTGGGCATAGGCGGCTGTAAGCGCCATCAGCGCCTCCTCCACACTGCGTCTGTCCTGCTCGGAAAGCTCGACCAGTTCACCAATGCTCACCGGACGACCCTTCAGATAAAGAATCGCCTCAAGACGGGTCGCCAGGGATGGTGTCGTCATCGCGGCCCTCGCAATGGTTCAAGGTACCGCCGTTGAATTCAAAGGAACAGTCCATAGGCGGGGTTCTGGGTTTCTTCCCAATACGGATATCCCAGTTCCGCAAGAAATGTCGTCCAACCATCCTTGTCTTGATCAGGCACCAGGACACCCACGACGATCCGGCCCACATCGGCTCCATGGTTTCGATAGTGGAAGATGCTGATGCTCCAGTCGGGATGCAGGGCATTCACGAAGGTCATCAAGGCACCAGGTCGCTCAGGGAATTCGAAGCGGTACAAGAGCTCGGTGCATTCACCGGCGCAGGCTTCCCGCGCGGACTTGGGCAAGCGCCCACCCACCATGTGGCGGAGGTGCACTTTGGCGAACTCATTTCCGCTGAGATCGAGAGCTGGAAAGCCACCTTGCTTCAATTGATCGAGCAGGGCTGAACGATCCCGTTCATCGATCACCTGCACTCCGATGAAGATGTGGGCCTTGGCTCCATCGGTCATCCGATAGCTGAATTCCGTGAGGCTGCGCGTGCTCAGTAATTCGCAGAGCGTTCGCAGGCTTCCAGGACGTTCCGGAATTTCAACGGCCAGCATGGCTTCCCGCTCTTCGCCGAGCTCGGAACGCTCAGCGATGAAACGCAGCCGATCGAAATTCATGTTGGCCCCACAGGCCACCGCCACCAGTCGCTTCTGCTGCAGAGTTCGATCGGCGACGTCCTGTTTCATCCCTGCAATGGCCAGTGCACCGGCTGGCTCGAGGATGGAACGGGTGTCTTCGAAGACATCCTTGATCGCGGCACAGATTGCATCGGTGTCGACGGTGATCATCCGATCCACAAACCGCTGGGCCAGTTCAAAGGTGTGGAGACCAACGCTGCGAACAGCGACACCGTCGGCAAACAATCCAACCTGGCTGAGCTCGACCCGCTCTCCTTTTTCCAAGGAGCGGGTCATGGCATCGGCATCGATCGGTTCCACCCCGATCAGCTCCGTTTCCGGCCAAAGCTGTTTCACGTAAGCCCCAATACCGGCAATCAGGCCACCACCGCCCACGGCGATGTAGATCGCGTCCGGTGGATGTTCCGCCTGGCGCATGATTTCCATTCCGATCGTTCCCTGACCGGCAATCACCTCCGGGTCGTCAAAGGGATGGATGAAGGTCAGCCCCTCCGCGTCGCAGCGGCGCCGTGCCTCGGCAGAACACTCGTCGTAGGTCTCCCCGTGCAGCACGACCTGCCCACCGAGGGCCTTGACGGCTCTCACTTTCACTTCCGGAGTGGTGCTCGGCATCACGATCACGGCGCGACAGCCAAGCTTCCGGGCGCTCAGGGCCACACCCTGGGCATGGTTTCCAGCACTTGAGGCGATCACTCCACGCTTCAGCTCCTCTGCACTGAGCTGCGCCATCCGGTTGTAGGCGCCCCGAAGCTTGAACGAAAACACCGGCTGGAGGTCCTCCCGCTTCAGCCAGACCTGGTTATCCAGCCGTCGGCTCAGGTTTGGTGCTGGCTCAAGCGGTGTTTCGCGGGCCACGTCGTAAACGCGGGCACGCAGGATCCGCTGCAGGTAATCGGTCATTCCCCCATTCTTCCAATGTCCACCCCAAGCCGACAGCAGAGATGGACCCCGTAGATTGCTGACATTGGAGGCCGTCGTGCATGCATCTCGGAGATCTCAAGCATCCGAATGAGTTGCACGGTCTTAGCCCTGCTCAGCTGGAGGATGTGGCGCGACAGATCCGCGAGCGTCATCTTCAAGTTGTGTCCACCAGTGGTGGCCACCTGGGCCCAGGGCTGGGTGTTGTTGAGCTCACCCTCGCTCTTTATCAAACCCTCGATCTGGATTGTGATCGGGTGATCTGGGATGTCGGCCATCAGGCTTATCCCCACAAGCTGATTACCGGCCGTTTCAACAGTTTTGATTCCCTGCGTCAGCAGAACGGGGTGGCCGGATACCTCAAGCGCACGGAAAGTGAATTCGATCACTTCGGTGCGGGCCACGCCAGCACCTCGATTTCGGCGGCCCTTGGCATGGCCATGGCCCGCGACAACCGCGGTGAGTCGTTCAAATGCGTCGCTGTGATTGGCGATGGAGCGTTGACAGGTGGCATGGCACTGGAAGCCATCAACCACGCCGGTCACTTGCCCACCACACCGTTGCTGGTGGTGCTGAACGACAACGACATGTCGATCTCACCCCCCGTTGGTGCCCTCTCCAGCGTTCTGAACCGGGCCCGCCTCAGCCCGCCGATGCAGTTTCTCTCCGGCAGCGTCGAGGAGAGCGTCCGTCACCTGCCGTTTATGGGTGGGGAGATTCCCGCTGAGCTGAACCGGCTCAAAGGCAGCATGCGGCGCCTGGCCGTGCCCAAGGTGGGAGCTGTTTTCGAGGAACTCGGATTCACCTACATGGGTCCGATCGATGGCCATGACATCGGCGAGATGGTGCGAACCTTCCAGGCTGCCCACCGTGAGGGTGGGCCAGTGCTTGTGCATGTGGTCACCAAAAAGGGAAAGGGGTATCCCTATGCCGAAGCAGATCAGGTTGGTTATCACGCTCAATCGGCCTTCGACCTGAACACCGGCAAGGCCATTCCGTCTTCCAAGCCAAAGCCCCCCAGCTACAGCAAGGTTTTTGGCCAGACCCTCGTCAAACTCTGTGAGCAGAACAGCCGTGTGGTGGGAATCACCGCGGCGATGGCCACAGGCACAGGTTTGGATCTTCTTCAGAAAGCCGTTCCCGATCAGTACATCGATGTCGGCATTGCTGAACAACATGCCGTCACCCTTGCTGCGGGAATGGCTTGTGAAGGTCTTCGTCCGGTTGTGGCGATCTACAGCACGTTCCTGCAGCGGGCGTTCGACCAGCTGATTCACGACGTTGGCATTCAAAAGCTGCCGGTGACCTTCGTTCTCGATCGCGCCGGCATCGTTGGTGCTGATGGGCCGACCCACCAAGGGCAGTACGACATCAGCTACATGCGAGCCATCCCCAACTTCACGGTGATGGCGCCCAAGGATGAGGCGGAACTCCAGCGGATGTTGGTCACGTGTCTGCAGCACGATGGCCCAACAGCCCTTCGTATCCCCCGTGGTTCTGGGGAAGGTGTTCCCCTGATGGAAGAGGGTTGGGAGGCCCTGCCGATCGGCCGTGGTGAGCTGCTACGCGACGGCAACGATCTGATGATCGTGGCCTATGGATCCATGGTGGCTCCAGCCCTCGCGACAGCTTCCATTCTCGAAGAAAGCGGGATGTCGGTTGCTGTGATCAATGCCCGCTTCCTGCGTCCCCTGGATCAGGCCCTGCTCCATCCGCTGGCCCGCCGCATCCGTCGCGTTGTCACCATGGAGGAAGGAACATTGTCTGGCGGTTTCGGTGCTGCAGTTCTTGAATCTCTCTCCGATCAAGACATCAACGTGGCGATGTTGCGCATTGGCATTCCTGATCAGCTGGTGGATCACGCCACGCCCCAGCAGAGCAAAGAGAACCTGGGTCTCACCCCTGTGCAAATGGCCAGTCGGATCCGCGAACGCTTCGCCACGTCGGCCGATGTTGTTCAGCAGCCTCGCTCCATCCAGGCCCTGCAGAGCTGACGTTCTGTGTCTGTTCTGATCGTCGGAGCTGGCCCCGCGGGGGCTCGGCTCGCGATCCGTCTCGCATCCTCCGGTTGGCCTGTGGTGTTGGTGGACCGTCTCACCAACCCGTCAGCCAATGCGTTTTCGAGTGCCGCACTGCCGATCGAGGCTGTTCGGCGACTGGAGCTGCCTGCAGAGACATGGTCTGCGCGCTGGCAGGGCTGGCAGCTGCATGACCCCACTGGTTCGATGCATCAGTGGTGGGCTTGCTCGGATCTGGGGGTTGTTCTGGATTTCGGCAAGGTTCGATCCTGGTTGTGGGCGGAGGCCCGTCGCCTGGGGGTGGAATTGCTCCAGGGATGCCGTGCTCATCTTGAAGAGTTGGATTCCTCCGGGGCGACGGTTCGGCTGACGGATGCAGATCAGCGTGTGACGCGAAGACGGTCTCGTTGGGTCATTGATGCCACAGGCGCCGGGCGAGGCTTGCTGGGTCAGCTTGGCCTCAGCGGCTCAGGATCGGATTCACTGCTTTCGGGGTGTGGCGTGGAATGGCTCTTGCAGGCCAACGATCGAACCGCCTCCCCTTGGCTCGATCGGTTGAGTTTTTTTCTTGGCACAAACTGGATTCCATACGGCTATGGCTGGGTGTTTCCCATGGCTGGCCATCAGCTGAAGGTGGGAGTGTGCGCGCTTCCGCCTCGATCCCTCCCAGGTCTGGGCCTGCATCAGGCGCTCACTTCCCTCATCGGGCGCCTTGGCCTCTCCAGCTGTGACGTGTTGGACCGCCATGGTGGGCCCGTCGCCAGCACAATCCACCGGCGAGAACGGATGGGGCAGGATTCCCTTCTCGCCGTCGGTGATGCCGCCAGTTCCGCCAACCTTCTTGGTGGGGAAGGAATTCGCCACGCAATGGATTCTGCTGATCAGCTTGCTGATTGTTTGCTTGAACAGCCAGCATCTCTGCCTTCGGAGCAGATCCAAGCGATCTACCGCCGCCGGGTGAGCACGCAGCAGAGTTGGCGCTGGAGTGTCTCAGGTCGGCTTGCTCGTCGAACCTGGTGGGGGCTCAACAACCCCAAGGCGGATCAACGCCTGAGCAAACTGATCAGCGGACTTTCCGCACGCGCATCAGCGCAGGATTTGTCGGATTTGCTCTTCAACTACCGGTTTGAGCGCTATGGACTGCGCTTGCTCCCTTATTTGATCTGATCGCGGAGGGACAGACGCGCCATCCCTCCACGATGACCGGTGTTCAGAGAACGCCACGAGCCGCAAGGCCCTGGATGGCGCCGATGCCGATGATGTGACCAAGGCTGGTGGTGCCCAACAAGGCTGCGTGACTCATGCCGCCAAAGAAGGATGCGTTGGGCAATTGAGCGCCAACGTTGGGGTGCTTGATCGTGGCCTTGCCAACCATGATGGCAACGACGTTGCAGGCGATCATCACCAGGGCCACCTTTGGAGACCAGGAAAGGGTGGCGGGGGCAATCGCGAAGAGGTGGGTCAGCATTCGAGCCAATGAGCGACGCCTCATCATCCGAGGGGGATGACTGCTTGCACTGCACTCTTAAGAGATGTTCACCCTTTGTCGGTGTTTGCCCGCAGTAAACCAACCACCAGCACGGCATTGCCCAGGGTTAGAAATGCTTCGGCGCCTCCATGCAGCCAGTCGACAGCGACCAGTTCCGATGCATAAACGCGCAGCGCGACGATGGCGGCAGCGATGGTGACGGCAACAAAAAGAAGCGTGAGCTGGAATCCCCGTTCCACAAGAGGTGGAACCGCTTCGCTCTGATGCAGCCAGCGCAGAAAAAGCAGGTACGGAAGCAGAGATGCCGCAAACAGCGGAGCGGGATCAAAGGTCATGACGCATGGATTGAGTTCGGAGCTGCCATGCGGCCAGGGCCAGGGTGCAGTTGCCGATGAAGGTGAGGGCGGCTTGAAGCGTGACCAGCTCTCTCAGGCTTTCGTTGTTATCGAACAGATGCCAGGTGCAGGCGGCCATGGCACTCACGAGGGCCGGCAGCATGGCGAGGGCCAGGTTGTTGAGTCCACGGCGCTGAATCAGCACAATCGCCAGACTCCACTCGATCACCGAGGTGATGTGAATCCACCAGGTTCCAAGCGATAGCGCGTGCATGGCAGCAATCCTATGAATGGAACACGGTCGATAATGAGCCCAGTGAGTGGGGTGCTTGCCGTGAATCACCCGGGTTCACAAAAGATTCTGCTCTGCGGCTACTACGGAGAGCACAACCTGGGTGATGACGCGCTTCTGCAGGTTCTGCTGGAAGCGCTTCCTGCCGGTTTGTCCCTTCGGATCACGGCCCGTGACCCCGAACCGGTGAGGGCTCTTCAGCCCGATGTGCTGATCGTGAACCGTCGCTCGATCTCAGCCTGTCTGAAGCAGGCCTATCAGGCTGATGCCGTGATTTTTGGTGGTGGAAGCCTGCTGCAGGACAGCACAAGTGTGAAGAGCCTGATCTATTACCTGCTTCTGATCGCTGTGACGCGGCTTGGTGGAGGCCGTGTTCTTCTCTGGGGGCAGGGGTTGGGGCCATTGCGACGAGCGATCAGCCGTTGGGCCGTTCGATCTGTTCTTCCCCTTTGCGCCTCCGCGAGCTGGAGGGATCAGACCTCCTATGACCTGGCACGTCGTTGGGCACCGGCTGTACCCATGTGCATGGCACCGGATCCGGTCTGGCAGCTGCCGCGTCGGCAATGGAGGGGTGGTGGCGCCATTGTGCTCAGTTGGCGCCCAACGCCGCTTCTCGATGATCAAGGCTGGTGCACGTTGCTCAGTGCGTTGGATCGCCTGAGTTTTGAAGTTCAGGCCCCAGTGATCTGGCTTGCATTCCATGCGGATCAGGATGGTCCTTTGAGCGACACCCTCTGGGAGCGAGGTCTGATGAGCTCACGCCTTCGCCATTGCAGCAGCACCCAGATCGTGACCTCACTGCAAACGGTTTTCAACACCGTTGATCGCGCTCGGCTGGTGCTGCCGATGCGGCTGCATGCTCTGATCCTGGCTCGTCTTGGCGGATGTCCGATGGCGGCGCTGAGTTACGACCCGAAGGTGGAAGCTGCAGCGGCAATGGCGGATGTTCCGTGTACGCAATTATCTGAACTCCCTGTTGTCGACGAGCTGGTTCGGCTTTGGCGATCAGCGGTGGATCAGCCGGCCGATGCGGAGAGCACCGAGCGGATCAGATCCCGAGCCTCAGCGCATGGCACTCAGCTCATGGCAACACTTCAACAGTGATGCACTTCAACGGTGATAGACGGTTTTGTGCTGATCAAAGCTGCGATCAATGGCTTGACCAATTGTTAGACCAACCGGGAGATCTCCTCCGAAACTTGTTCCTAAAACATGACGATAAAGCTTTGAATCTACGAGTCTGTAGGTTGAATCAGGAAGAGGAATGTAGTTGCTTTGCTTTACCAAAGAACTGACGTTTCTCAGGTAGTAACGCAAGAATTGGCGGAAGGGCTTGTTTTTGCGTAGCGCCTGATCATTGACGTAGAGGAAGAGAGGGCGTGAAAGGGGTTGATATTTCTCTTTCTGTACAGTGTTAACGCTGGGGGTGACGGGAACTCCCTTTGGGTTGACAATGCTTACAGCTTGAAGCTTACGTGCATTGTTTTTGTAATAAGCGTAGCCAAAGTAAGCAAGGGCTAGTTTGTTTTGAGTTACGCATTTAACCAGGTCATTATCGTTCTCGCTGGCAAGATAATCAGTTCTTGAATTTTTCTTGGAGCCATTTACCGTTTTATTGAAGACATCGTATGTTCCCGAATCCTTTCCGGGTCCGCAGAGTTTGATTGGTGAGTCGGGATAATCAAGATTCACCTGGTTCCAACGGTTGATGCGCCCTTGAGCGTTTTGGCTCCAAAGGCGGTTGAGTTCCTTAATGGTTAGTGAGCGACTCCATGTGTTGCTGGGATTGACCACTACGGTGATGGCGTCGAATGCAATCGGCAATTCGATGAAGCGCACCCCGTTCTGTTCACAACGTTTCAGCTCGCGCGATGAGATTGGGCGCGAAGCGTTCGCTAAAGGAATGTTGCCACTGCAGAACTGGCGGAATCCTGCGCTGGATCCCGTTTCCCTTAGAACAAAATTTGGAACAGCTGTTTTACCGCTGGATTTAAAACCCCTGATCGCGGCTTTCGTGATGGGGTAAACGGTGCTGGATCCACTGATCTGAATGGTTTCGGGTGCTGATTGGCTCGGTTGCACACCCAGAACAAGGCCGAGTCCGATCGCAAGGGCGGGACGAACTGCTTGCTTCAAACCCATTGAAACGAAAGGAATCCCCCTCATGATGAGGAAAACTTTGAGTCAGTGGGTTAACGGGTGGTTATCCGGTTCACCTCGGTGCTGGTGGTCATCACACTGATGCTCTGCAACCCCAAACCGGAGAGGATCATCAGACACTGCATCGTGAGGCAGATCAACACGTCGGTGCGATGGCGCCAGATCAGAGACGGCATGGGAATCGCTCTTGGCTTTCCATTTCAGCGATGTCTTGGTTGATCGGATGTGTTGCTGCATACGTTCAACAACTCAGGTGATGCGTTGACCGGACTCCGCATTGAAGCGATGTTCCGCTGATGCCGGCCAGGTGAATCTGGAGTGTTCGTTCACAACGCTTTCTCCTGAACAGATCATTCGCATCAAGCCTCTTTCGCTGTTGAGCAGCAGCATCTGGCTCGAGCCAAACCACTCGCGATTAACCACTTCAGCAGCGAATCCTCGCGGATCGAACTGGAGGTCTTCCGGGCGGATGCCGATGGTGATGCCGTTCACCGGAGGCAGCAGATTCATCTGCGGGCGCCCAATGAACTGAGCGACATATGTTGTGGCAGGTTTCACATAAAGCTCCCTTGGTGTTCCGATCTGCTCGATCTTTCCCTTTCGCATGACAGCGATTCGATCGGCGAGAGCCATCGCTTCCTGCTGGTCGTGGGTGACATAAACCACCGGTTGTGTGCCACCGATGATCAAACGACGCAATTCCGGCCGCAGCTCCTCCCGAAGTTGCGCATCAAGATTGCTCATCGGCTCATCAAGGAGGTAAACCAATGGGTCACGCAGCAGTGCTCGGGCCAGTGCAACCCGCTGGCGCTGGCCGCCAGAAAGCTGGCTCGGGCGTTGCCCGGCTTGCTGCTCCAGCTGGAGCACCGCAAGCATGTGGTCGATTCGCTCCCGCCTCTCGCTGAGACGGCTGCCGCGGATTTTCAATCCCAGTTCAAGGTTCTGCTGCACCGTGAGATGTGGGAACAGGGCATAGCTTTGAAAAACCATGCCCACGCGTCGACGCTCCGCAGGCACGTCGATCATGTCGGTGCCATTGATCAAGATGGACCCTTGATCCGGTTGATCCAATCCTGCGATCAGGCGCAAAGCAGTGCTTTTTCCGCAACCACTCGCTCCCAGAAGTGCAACGCATTCGCCGTCGGCGACTTCAAGGTTGAGATTGTTGAGAATTTGACGATCACCAAACCCTTTGCTGACCGCCCGTAGCGTCAATGTCATCCCTTCATGGCGGCGAAAATTTTGATGGCGACGTTATCGAGCTTTGGTGAAATTCAGGACTGTCTTGGAGATTTGCTGTGGCCATACGGTAGCCACAGGTTTTAGGCCCCTGATCGCCAGAGATTAAGGGTGATTTCTGCTGGAGACCATGGATCTCTGCCTGGTCGTTGCGAGATGCATTGGTTTGAGTGCACGACGGCTGAACTGTGTCGCGTCACGGGCCAAGGCCCCATGAGGCTGGTGAACCGAACCGGTCAGTGGCGTGTCCATGGGGGCTTTGACGCGCTCTGCCTGGCCTACACAGACGATAAAAAAAACCGACTATTCGCAATTATCCATTGATCTGAGTGGCACATGGATGAATATAGGAGGCAAAAAGGTCGATTCCTAGCTCTGGTTCTAATGGAGCCGATGTGTGCCACCCGCTGTCACTATCTCCGTTACCTTCGGATTCACTCCACATCCAATATTCAAAACCATTTTCAGAAACAATCTCACCATCTTCTATTTCCTCTTCCTCGAAATATTCCGCACCCAGCCAGCCTTCTTGATTGGTTGACACAAGCTGTCGTTTATCTCTTTTATTTCCTCTCACTCTTCCAATAAGAGCATCTTCTTCCTGTGAGAAGATGCCGTCACCATTGTCAAGGTAAATTTGAGCCCTTAACTTTTCTTTTTTGGATACTTTGATGAAGCCTGAAATATCCTCACCTTGGTTTATTTCAGATGGTTGGCTGTAATCATAGTAATACCCACTCCAGTCTGCAATGAAGCGATCCCTGAAGGAATCTGCTTCAGGCCTTAAGTTGGCATAATTTCGAATCGTGTACTCAGCGTCAAAAATGTAGGATACAAGTTCCATTGTGCTCCTGAATACTTGATGGTTTTGTTGGTATCAGCAACATGATTATTTTGTTCGAGCATCCGCAAGTTGACAGTAGCGTGGGATACTACGAGACATTCGGTCAGCGCCATTAAGGTCAGCGCCATCCCATCGCAGTGTCTCATTATCCTTTTTTCTGCCTTTAGCCCTTCAATGAACTCTAGTCTTACCCCTAAGTGTCCAGCACTAACGTTCACATTTTTGCTTCAGTGGAATGGGGTAGCCCATCAACGTTCGGTTGACGCCTTCTCTTGGAAGAGCTAAGACTCATATTCTCCTCTCGACCGCCCCACAGGGTCAAACTGCCGGGCCATGGCCATGGTTCTGAACGAATCGACAGATCGGGTGCGCATCAAAATCATGCGACCTAAATCCATTGCTGAAGCAAGCCAGTGCATCAGTGCTGTCCGCGAAGGGATCACTGTGGTGTTGGGCCTCGGTGGCATGAACCCCGACGAAGCTCAACGCATTGTTGATTTTGTTGCTGGTGGTGTTTTGGCACTCGATGGACATCGCTCCCGCATCAGCGAAGAGGTCGTGCTGTTTGCTCCTATCTTGGCCAAAATCAATTTGGTATCGACTGAGACGAAGGAAGCAGCTTGAGAATCTTCGCTTCCTTCTCCCGCCTGATGGATTCAAATCTCAATTAGGTTTTGTTCAAGAAGTGATTCATATTAAATAATTTTACTGATTGTTGGTATCCGCCTAAGCTGCCCAGAAATGGCGAATGAGAAGATCGTTGTTAATGATGTTGCTGTGATGATCATGAGCCACGGGTTGAGCCCAATGAAGCCAACTGCCATCAACACGATAACGAGAACGATTGAATGGATGATATAGGCACCATAACTGTTCACACCGGCGATGGCTAACCATTCTCCAAAGCGATCTTCATTCCGTTGAAACCACAAAATCAAATAGGAGAGAATTCCCATTGCGATGAAGGGTTGAAGGAATTTTCCCAGCAGGTAAATCTTGCTGTGTTGATCTGCCAGGTTGGTATTGAATGATAGTGTCATGCAGAGACTTAAAAAGCTTAGAAGTAGCAACACGGAAAGGCGGAACCACTTCACGACCAGATGAGCATCAAGCCTTTCAAACCATTGATGGAATGATGCCTTGCATCCCAGAAAGAACATGAATGCATAGGTGAAAATGTGCATTCCTTGCGCACCTAAGCCATTAAGATTTGATCGCAAAAGAGTGGACCAAAGATCAGTCTGTGCCGCCATCACAACCTCGATGATTCCTAAAATACCAGCACTAACTAACCATGCATGCATCCCTGGTGTGGGTTTCGATTTATCGATTGCGAATTGATTGCCCCTCAGCGCAACCCAGCTGCAATAGATTAAATCGAAGGCGAACAAAACGATCAGAAACCATAGCACCCATATTTTGTTAAGTGGAAGGTCGTTCCATGCTAATTGCGCTAATGGGCTGGAAGGTGACAGTTTCCCCAGAACGGTAGAAGCATTGTTGATTAACAGGAGGCCTGCTGTGAAGGGAATTCCAAGCCGTATCAGCCTTTCTTTGAGGTAAGATATAATTCCCTTCTTGTGCACCGAGCGGGGGACAAAATAGCCTGAAAGTAGAAACATCATGTACATGATGAATGAATTGATTGCATACCCATACCAGCTAAAGAATCCTTTTGTGAAAGCGCTAACTGACTCTTCAACGGGAATGCGAACCCCAAACCATCCAACTGTGAATGCCGCTGGAACATGGATTGCAATCACAAGGGCGACCATCAGTGCTCTGATTTGATCGATATAAAGTGCTCGTTTCCGTGTGCCAGTTTGTTGCTGTACGAAGGCCGACGACTCGCGAATAAGTTCATGGTGTCGACCATTCGGTTTGGTACTTCTCTGGGGGCTGGTGAAAAATAATGCGTTTGATGTTTTGAGATTCATGCAAGTGTTATCAGTAAGAGGTTATTGGTCAGATGTACGTATTATGTCTATGGTATTTTCAAAAATGTGATGTTATAAAAAGAGGTGTATGAGTGTTGGGTGAGAAAGTCTTTCTCGGAAATCACATGGGCTTTAACCCCGGCCGCCAGACAGCCAACGTCGACCCAAATTGGCATCAGGGCTGCGACTTCTCGTGACGGACATCACCGCTGTTGCTATGGACAGATGAGGTGAACGGTTTGTGCTGATGGCTTTACAGCTCCTGATGGCTGTCGTACTGCCCGCTGCTCTGTTGATTGGGCTCACGTGGTTGTTGTCCTCTGGGCTTCTGTCCTTCTCCCGGCCGGCAGCGTGGCTTCTGGCAAGACGGAATACGATCTGGATGAGCGGAATTATTGCTTTGACGGCAGCTGCTGCGATTTATGCATTCAGTCGATAGTTGATTTCCAGGCGTGCTGATTGCTCAGAGGGTTTCCATGAAACATCGATGCTGTAAAAATAGTGATTATTTTTTTAATTGGTTATGTGTTAGATCGATGCGTTGATTGAGTTAATTGGTGAATCTGTTTGGCCACTCTGGAATCGATATTGATCCAAGACCCTTTGTCTTGCTTGATGTCTACCACCATTTATCGAAATCATTGCACTCGGCTCGATGGCCTATCAACGTCTGGAGATCATCGGTGAACGTAGGTCGAGCGAAGCCGAACTTTCCTTCAGCCCTTGATGGCTCCATTGGTGAGACCGCTGATGATCTGGCGTTGGAACACCAGAACAAGCAGCAACAGTGGAATCGCCCCCAGCACGGTGGCTGCGGCATAGGTGCCATAGGGCACCGAGTAGGTGGACGACCCCGCAATGCGTGCCATGGCTACCGGCAGGGTGAGAAGGTCGCTGCGGCTGAGCCAGGTGAGTGCGATCGGATATTCATTCCAGGCGAACAGAAACACAAGAATTGCTGTGCTGGCAGATGCAGGTGCAATCAGAGGAAGCATCACCCAACGCAAACGCTGTGCCAGGGTTAATCCTTCCAGCTTTGCCGCGTCTTCAAGTTCCGATGGCAGGGCCTCAAAGGCCGAGGTGAGCAACAGCAGTGCCAATGGCAGAGAGAGTGCGGTGTAGGGAATCGCAATGGCCAAAAGACTGTTGCCCAGTTGGAACGTTCTTGCCAGTTCAAGCAGCGCTAAAAAAAGCAAGACATAGGGGAACAGGGCTGCACCAACAACAAAGGTTCTGACGGTTTTTCGGAGGCGTTCCTGCATCCTCGAGAGCCCATAGGCCGCAGGGATCGCGACGGTGAGCGTGATCAAGGTTGTCAATGTGGCAACGATGGTGCTGTTGAACAGATATCTCCAGAACGGAGGATCGGTCGCGAATAGATCGCGGTAGTTCGCCAGGCTCCAACGATTGAGCAGAGTCGCCTGGTCACTGACCAACGCTTCAGGACTGGTGAATGAGCTCAACAATTGCCAAAGCATCGGCAGGAGAGACCACGCCAGCAGGAGGATGATCCAGATCGGTCGGAGTGGTTTGTTCATCGCTCCATGGTTCTCAGCAGTCCCATTCCCCTGAGAACCACTGTGCCGAGAACAATCAGCATGGTGAGCAGGAGGAAGCCGGCCACCATCACCGTGGCGCTNTAGCCGAAATCCAGAAATCGCATGCCATTGAGGTAGGCATACAAGGCCAAACTTTCTGTTGTTCCAGCAGGNCCACCACCGGTGAGCACCTGCACAAGGTCGAACACCCCNAAGGCCTGTGCCAATCGGAACAGAAGGCTCAGCAGGATGTATGGCAGAAGGAGTGGAAGCGTGATGGCGCGCAGGGCNTGGGATGCGCTGCCACCTTCGAGGCGAAAGGCGTTGTAGAGATCTTCAGGGATGGTTTGAAGTCCTGCAAGCAGGATCANCGTGATGAATGGCGTTGTTTTCCACACATCAGCAAAAACAGTCACCAACCAGGTGATCGAAGGAGTTGAAAGGAGATCCAGTGGTTCGATCCCAACACTGCTAACCAGCGCTTCAATCGGTCCGTAGGGCGTGTTGAAAATCCAGCGCCAGCCCAACGCCATCATTGTTGTGGGCAAAGCCCANGGGAGNAGNGTGATNGCTCTCGCGGCCCCGCGCCCNCGCCAGCTTTGGTTGAGCAGCAGNGCCATACCCAAAGCGAGGATCAGTTCAANCCCTACAGAAAGCAGTGCAAATCGGGCCGTCTGGCCTGCATCAATCCAGAACCTGTCATCGGCCAGAAGGCGCAACCAATTGGCTCCACCGTTGGCAACCGGTTGCAATCCTGTGAGAACCGAATCCGCGTGAAAGCTCANCCAGACATATCNCAGCATCGGCCAGCCGAANATCACGGCGATGAGCACAAGAGCTGGNGCTGTGAGGAGGGCAATCACGATGCTGCTCCTGCCGCCCGAAGCAGAGTTTCACCTCGTGTTTCGGTGCGTTGCATGGTTTGTTGTGCTGTTCCGCCCTCGGTCAAAAGGCCATTCAACTCACGCTGGAGGATGTCGCTGAGTTGCGCATAAAGGGGCGTCGGTGGCCTGGCGACGGCGTGATTCAAGGCNCGCTCGAGCTCAGGCAGCACCTCTGAGGCCGCCAGCATCTCTGGATCACGGAACAGATTCGAGGCGGTTGGGCTGTAGCCAAAGTCGAGAAAGCGCTGGCGTTGAGCGGCTTCACTGGTGAGGTAGCGAATCGCTTCCACTGCAGCGGCCTGATGGGTTGACTGATGCATCAGGCTCAATCCCCAGCTTCCCAGGGTGGCGGCCGGAGCTTCACCGGGTTGAGCCACCATCAAACTGATTCCGACATTTCCGCGCACATTGCTGTCGTCTTTCTGCAATTCGGCCCATGCGTAGGGCCAGTTGCGCATCAAAGCTGCATCACCGGCTTTGAAGGCTTGCAGCGATTCCGATTCGGCGTAATTGGTTACCGCGTAAGGGCTGATTCCTTTTGTGATCAACGATTGAAGCCACGCCGCAGCATCAGTTGCNGCCGNCGTCTGCAGTTCCAGAGCCGTGGAGTCTGTGTTCATCCAGCGTCCACCAAATCCATACAGAACCTCGAGAAAATCACAACTCAGACCCTCGTATTGACGCCCCTGCCAAACAAAGCCGNTGTTGATTTTTCCTGNTTGAACCAGNTTTCCGGCGACATCCACGAGCTCATCGGGCGTCGCCGGNGGCTGATCCATCAGGTCTGTTCGCCAGTACAGAAGACCAACATCTGCAACCAACGGCCATCGGTACAGCTGATCGTTGAAGTCGTTTCCCAATCGAGCCCCAGGAACCAGTTGCTGTTGTTCTTCAGTGGAGAACCATGGATCCAAAGGCTCCAACCATCCGGCTGCTGCATATTTGGGAAGCCAGGTGACATCCATCAACAAGNCATCAAACGGAGCGTCCCCCAGCAGGAGACTGCTGATGGCGAGATCGGAAATCGACTCNGTGTTGAGGGGGCCGCGAATCACCTTCAGATGAATCTTGCCNCGGTGATCACGATTGAATGCCTCTACCAGCTCTGCACTGGCGTCAGAAAAAGAGGACGGCATCAGGATGCTGACCTCTTCAGCTCGGAACACCCCAGACCAGACCACCGAGCTGAAGATCAGAACAGCTCCAATCAGGCCTGCGATGCGTTGAAGCTGAACTCTCACGCGCAATCAACAGGTGCCAAGCCAGCCATCTGTTCTTCAGCCCAATCCTTCACGGTGTAGCTCTCAACGGCATCCGTCATGCGGCTCATGCGATCTCTCTGNTGCTCTTCATCCATTTCCAGGGCTGATTCAATCGCCTCATCCATCCTGCGGTTCGAATAAGGATTGGTGAGAACGGCTCCGTCGAGCACCACAGATGCACCGGTGAACTCTGAAAGAACAAGAACGCCTCCACGGTTGCGCCGAGCTGCTGCATATTCCTTGGCCACCAAATTGAGACCGTCCCGCAACGGTGTGATCCAGCAGACGTCGGCATGGCAGAACCAGGCAATCATTTCGTCGTAGGGGATTCGGCGGGTTGAGAACCGAATCGGCACCCAATCAATCTGACTGAATCGCCCGTTGATGCGTCCAGCCATTTCTTCAATGGATCGCTGGGTGTCTTCGTAGATTTTCATGCCACTCGCAGCAGCAACACAGGCGAGCATCAACACAATCTCCCCGTGAAGATCGGTGCGCCGTTCCAAAAGACGTTCGAAGGCCAACAGGAGTTCTTCATTGCCTTTTGTGTAATCAACACGGCTTGCCGAAAGAATCAGCTTCCGGCCTTTTTTGGTGTCTTGAACAATCAATTCTCCATGACTTTCAACGGCGGGGCTCCAGACCAGTTTCTGGATCAGATCAGGCGATGTGCCCACCGGCGAGCTCANTAACTGGATTCGGCGGCCNTTGTGTTCGAGATGGCTGGTTTCTGTTCCCTCNGACAGGGCGGTTCCAACGGTGATGAATTTCTTGTCTACNGGNACTTTCGGGCCGCGTTTTGCACCAACCAANGTGCTTGCGGCTCGTGCAAAATTCTCGGTGTAGCGGGGGATATGAAATCCCACAACGTCGCAGCACAGCAAACTTTCNAGGATTTGCTCACGCCAGGGAAGAATCGCGAACACATCNTTCCCAGGGAAGGGTGTGTGGTGGAAAAANGCGATCTTCAGATCTGGTCTTTTGGCCCGGATGTAACCCGGTGCGAGCCAAAGGTTGTAGTCGTGGACCCAGACGGTTGCTCCTTCGGCCGCCTCTTCACAGGCGGCATCNGCAAAGCGTTGATTCACATCTTCAAAAATCTGCCAAATGGCATTATTAACNTTNAAATAAGTNGGGAATGTGTGAAGGATTGGCCAGAAACATTCCTTGGANGTAATGTGATAGAAGCTGGATATCTGCTCATCNTCAAGAGGAATTCTGCATAGTGTGAAAGGAGATGGTTGTTCCATCTCATTNCGCTCTGTTCCTTCCGATGANCTGTNGTTGACGCGCCGCCAAGCAATCCAGGTGCCTTTTTCGCAACTTCNAAATAANTTGCGGAGNGTTGGGATAATGCCGTTCGGACTTTTTTGATCAACCCAGNTTTTGTTTCCCTGTGAATCTATTGATTCGTCGAAGGGAGTTCTGTGATACAGGATGATAAAAGAGCTCTGCCCGAATGTCACAAATTTCTCATCGCTGTACTACCACCTTTCATGAAATAGGTGGATTTGTCAAACCGCCGTTTTGCTTTGAAGATTGATCAATGAATCCAGTACTTCCTGGGCNTGACCGCTGGGTCGAACGGCCACCCAGCGTTCCTGCAAGACCCCATCGGGATCAATCAGGAATGTGTGGCGAAGCGAGTATGGAGCCATCCACGATCCATAGGCTTTGCTGACGCTGCCATCCGGATCGGACAAGAGCGGAAANCTAAGGCCTTCGCTCTCNCAGAAGGACTCGTGGTCATCGACGCTGTCTGCACTGACTCCCACAACCTCGGCACCGGCCTGGATGAATTCATCGTGGAGAGCTTCAAAGCCCCGCGCTTCGATCGTGCAGCCCCCGGTGAAATCACGGGGATAGAAATAAACTGCCAGCCAGCGTCCCCGGAAATCCGATGCCGTCCAGCGGGTGCGATCCGGTTCGGATTGGCTGGAGCCGGGCAGATCGAAATTGGGAACAGTTGATCCCGTTTCCAGAACAACACCCCCAAGGGCTGATGCCCTCAGGGGTGTACAAGCAAGAGCTGTGAAAAAAAGGCCGGTCTTGAAAAACAGTTCCCGGCGTTTCACTGGGGCTCGATGATCAGATCTTGGCCAGGTTAATGCCCAGAGATTTGGCGTAGGCGCCCAGGCCCTTCTTCTGAATGGTTTTCAGAGCGCGGGTTGTCACCCGCAGCTTCACCCAGCGGTTGCCCTCGGCCCACCACAGGCGACGCTGCTGCAGGTTTGCCTGCTGCAGTTTCTTGGTGCGGATGTGGGAATGGCTCACGGCCATGCCGTTGTTGGCGCGAGTACCGGTGAGCTGACACACCCGAGACATGATGTCGTCCTTCTGCTGGAGGTTGTTTGGACCGAAACATCGGATCCAAACAACTACCTTAGCAAAGTGGTGCGGCTCAAAGGCCTCGCTGCATCAGGGCTCCCATCAGTTCGGCGCTGCGGGTTTGGAAGCCGGCGAGCTCGTTGGGTTCCAGGCCACCCACTCCCAGACGGGCCATGTCATACAGGTGACGGGCCACATCTTGGGCCAACAACTCGGTTGGAGATGTTTCGGCTGTGCCCACGAGCACGCCTCCGGCCCGGAGTTTGAGCATCCCTTCCACCAGGGGGTGACGCCGGTTCACGAGCAGAACATGGTGATCGGGAAGACCGGGCAGCCGTTGCTCCATCAGTGCTCCCATATCGTTCAAACGACGCATTTGCTCCGGCAGGAGAATCATCGCTGGAGGTGCACCATCAGCCTTGAGTGCCTGCACCTGAACACTCACTTTGTCGTTGGCGAGGGCATCTTTGATCAGCGTGCGCAACCGGTCTGATTCCGTTGTTCCGTCCTGATCGGCGATTTCTGCATCGTTCTCCTGAAGACTCTCATCCAATTCGGCATCCACACGCTGGAAGGTGAGTTCATCGTGCCGATGTTCCAGCCAAGGAATGAACTGCGTGTCAATCACCGTCTCCAGCTTCAGCACTTCTGCTCCCTGGGAGGTCCAGAGGTTGAGAGCTCCGGCCTGGGCCACATCATCCGTGCTGTAAAGCACGCGTTTGGCCTGATCTTCAGGCAGCCGGCTGCGATATCCCTCAAGGGTTGTGTAGGCCTTGCCTCCCACGGCGATCGGGTCAGCCTCGTTGCTCTCCGCTGTGGTGCCGAACAGAATCAGCTCTGCAACTTGATCAGCGAACTTCTCATCTTCCATCGCGCCAATTTTCACGAAGGGGGCCAGTGCATCCCAGGCTTCGGCATAGGCGTTGGGATCCTCCTTCTTCAGGTTGCGCAGGCGGTCTGCCACTTTCTTGGCCACGAAATTGCCGATGGAGCGCACCTTGCGATCGGTTTGGAGTGCACTGCGACTCACATTCAGCGGAATATCCGGGGAATCGATCACACCTCGAAGTGGCAGAAGGTAGCGGGGCACCACTTCCTTGATCGAGTCGCTCACGAACACCTGGTTGCAGTAGAGCTTGATCTCTCCTTTTTCCCAGTCGGCCCGGCCGGTCTGTTTGGGGAAGAACAGGATTCCCTGCAGGTTGTAGGGGTAATCCGTGTTGAGGTGAACCCATAACAGGGGGTCTCCCTGGAAGGGGTACAGATAGTGGTAAAGATCGATGTAGTCCTGATCGGTCAGGTCCCGGGCACTTTTCCGCCAGGGTGCTTCCATCTTGTTGATGGTTTCGCCCTCCAGCTGCACCGGCACTGCCATGAAGTCGCAGTAGGTGTTGATCAGCGTGCGGATCCGCGCAGGCTCGAGGTATTCCAGCTCGTCCTCCATCAGATGGAGGATCACATCGGTTCCAGGCTGGTCTCGCTCCGTTGAACCGATGCTGAAGTTGGGTGATCCATCGCAACTCCAGCGCACGGCTTCGCTGTCAGGCCGGGCTGATTTGGTGATCAATTCCACCCGATCGGCCACCATGAAACTGGAGTAGAAGCCCAGGCCAAAGTGACCGATGATCGCGTCATCCTCCTGTTTGTATTTTTCTAAAAAATCCTCCGCGCTGGAGAACGCCACCTGGTTGATGTAGCGCTTCACTTCATCGGCCGTCATGCCAATGCCGTTGTCGGCAATGGTGAGGGTCTTTTGTTCGCGATCCACGGTGATGCGGATGGAACCCTCGTCTCCTTCGCTGCAATCGCCAGCCATGGCAGCCATGCGCCGCTTGCTGATGGCATCAACTCCATTGCTCACCAGTTCCCGTAGGAACACTTCGTGGCCGGAGTAAACAGCCTTCTTGATGATTGGAAAAATATTTTCGGTATGGATCTGAATCTGACCCTGTTCGTCCAGCACCGCCATGGCTGCAGCGAGAAACTTCGAACCTAGGAATGAACTCCTTTCGGGCTCAACCGCTGGCGGGTCGGGGTCCCCGTACCGATCGGCAGTGGCGATGCAGCCTTAACCCGCCTTCTGAAGATCCGGACGTTCCTCCGCCAGGATCGCGCCCTCCACGGGGCAGACCTGAAGACAGATCCCGCAATCAATGCAGGTGTCGAAATTGATCCAGTAGAAGTCGGTTCCTTTCTTGTTCTTGCCCTTTCCCTGGTCGATGCAGGCCACAGGACAGGCATCGACACAATCCGCCACGCCCTCGCAGACGTCTGTGACGATGGTGTGAGCCATGGAATCAGCCAGGAGATTTCGGGATCTTAGGGATCGATCCAATCGAGTTGCACGGATCCCTTCTCGTTGGCCAGCTGCTGAGCCATTTCCTTGCTCTCGAGAGGCTCCAGGGCCATCACGGCCACCCGGCCTTGCTCATGCCAAGAACGCTGGCGCGCCATGGCTGTTTCCAACCTTGTGGCGGTGGAGAAGGCCACGAGAATGTCTGCTTCCTGGGTTGCTTTGGGATTCGTGTCGTTGATCAATTCCCGAATCGGATCAATCGCCAGGCTGAATCCCGCTCCATAGCCCATGTGTTCGGCTGCACCGCAGCGCCTCACCAATTCGTCGTAGCGGCCCCCTCGGGCAATGACAACTGGGGCAGCAATGCCATCGCAGACCAGTTGAAACACCAGCCCGGTGTAGAGCTCGAAATGCGGTTGAAAGGTGGGATCCAATTGAATGGTGACCCCCTGTTCAGCAGCCGCTGCTCCGATCTGGTCGCAGACACGGCCCAGTTCGGTGAAGACAGGTTGTTCTCCAAAGATGGAGGCCAGATCCTGCAGAACGGTTTCAGGTTTGCCGCGGTTGTCGAGCAGCGTCACCAGTTGGCGGCGAACTGCAGGGTCGAGATCCATGGAATCCAACCCGAGACGATCGAAGTCGATCAGTGCGGTTCGAATGCGCTCGCGCGTGACCCCTGTGAACGGTCTGAGGATCAGATCCATCAAGGCGGTGTGACCCAGCAGCAGCCTCGGTTTCTGCGCTTTGCTGAGCGAGAGCGTTTTCACGGCAGCCATCAGCAGGCTGAGCAGCTCCATTTCAGCTTCACTGCCGCGCACACCAAACAGTTCGACGCCGCTCTGCAGGTTCTCCTCGATGCACTGGCCTCCCTCATCAGCGGCTCGCGTGCGGAACACCGTTCCGGATGCCCAGAGCCGCAGGGGTCGTTGCTTTTCGGCCAGCCGTGTGCAGGCAGCTCGCGCAATGGATGCGGTCATTTCGGGGCGTAGCCCGAGCGGCTCATCGGCCACCAGCCGAACGATATCTGCACTGGGGATGGCATCACCCGCCTTCAGTGTGTCGAGACGCTCCACGCGCGGGGGAGCGACTTCGTCGTATCCCCATAGTCTGTACACAGAGGCCAGTCGATCGGTGAGAAGACGGTTGGTCTCCACCTGGCGAGGGTTCAGATCCTTCGCGCCTGCGGCAGGTTGCAGCGCCATCTCCAGAAAAGTCTGCGACGCCTCAGGATCCCATGGCCGTGATCTCAGGAGCTCCGAAGGCGTCCCCGGGTAAGGGCTTCACCTCTGCGAGAACCTCAATCATGGCCGGGTGAAGCGCCTTCCCAGCAGCGACAACACGGCCGGATCGAAGCTCAAACGGTTCATTGCGGTATCCGCTGATCCGACCACCCGCCAGCTCCACCAAGGCCACGCCAGCAGCCAGATCCCAGGGCGCCAGGCCGCGTTCCCAGTACCCGTCCTGACGTCCGGCAGCAACAAAGGCCAGATCAACGGCTGCAGCTCCCCCGCGACGCACGCCATGGGTTCGGTGGGTGAACCAGCAAAACTCCGCGTAATTGTTGTCCAGCCGGGTGTGACGGTCGTAGGCGAAACCAGTGACCAGCAGTGAATCCTCCAGCTCCCGGCAGGTGCTGACCTGGATGGATGCGTCGTTGCAGAACGCTCCGAGCCCGGGTGCTCCCCAGTAGGTCTCGTTCAGGAACGGAATGGCTACTGCTCCCAGGATGGGTTGATGGTTGTAGGTCAGACCAATCGACGTGGCAAAGAACGGATAGCCATGCGCGAAGTTGGTGGTTCCATCCAGTGGGTCCACACACCAACGGAGACCATCCTGTTCCCCTGCAGCACCGCTCTCTTCCGCCAGAACAGCCAGATCCGGCGTCTTTTCCTTTAGTGCGGCGAGAACGATCTGTTCGGCAGCGAGATCGGCGTTCGTCACCAGATCACCCAGACGACCTTTGTTCTCAATCGATGAGAGCCGGCCGAAGTGACGCATCAGCTCTTCACCACCGGCCTCTGCCACTGAACGTGCCACCGATGCCAGCCGTCGCAGATCCTCCTGCTCCAGGCCTGCTTCCCTGGCCGCTGTGGTGCAGATCAGATCAGTCATCCTTCACTCCTCCTCCAGGGGGAGACCAGCCGTGACCTTGCCGCGGCCGAAGTGGCGCCCGAACTGCAGCTCATACACCTCATCTTCATCCTGCGTTTCCGCCACCATCGGACCAACAGCCCTGGCTACGCAGAGAAGCCCATATCCCTTAGCCCGCAGTTCCTTTGAAAGACCCATCGCCTCCTGCTGATCCAGTGTGCCGCTCTGAACGCGCACAGCGCATTCGGTACAGCATCCATTCCGGCAGGAAAAGGGAAGTGGGTCTCCCTGTTCTTCAAAGCTGTGGAGGATGTATTCACCCTCTGGCACGTTGTGGGTAATGGAGCGGTTCTCCTGGCGCCAATGAATCGTGATCCTGTGGCTGGGGCGCATGCCGTCCCGCTGGAAACGCCCTGCTACATTCGCACCTGCCCCACATAAGCCGGTGGAGAGCTGGCCGAGTGGTCGAAGGCGCAGCACTGGAAATGCTGTATAGGGGCAACTCTATCGAGGGTTCGAATCCCTCG
>NZHI01000061.1 GCA_002691345.1 Synechococcus sp. MED650
TGCGCCGCTGCCGATGGTTGTGACGCTGATGGTGTCAGAACCACCCTTTCCTTTAATGTCTGCGTTAGCACCGAGGATTCCAACGCTGATGGAATCAGCACCACCGCCGTTGGCGCTTGAATCAGCGTTGAGAATTGCTCCAGATTTGCTGAATGAGGCGAGGGTGATGGTATCAGCACCGCCACCAGCGACAAGATTTCCTGCAACATCGCCAAATGCTGAGAAGTAATCTGCACCAGCACCAAGCGTGACAGCCGAGACAACCGAGCCAGTTGCGATGTTGACAGTATCGCTGCCGCCACCAACGTTCAGAGATTCAACCGAGCCACTGAGGACGTTAATCAGATCGTTGCCGTCACCACCGTTGACTGCTACGCCGCCGCTGGCGTTAGAGACGGTAATTGTGTCACCACCGGCTCCACCGTTGAGTGCAGCAACACCGGCTGAAAAGTCAGGTAAGCCACTAACACTGATGACATCAGCACCACCCATTCCATTGATGGAAGGGCCACCAACAGAGCTGATTGTGGCGCCAGCAGCAGTGAGTGTGATGGTGTCGTTGCCAGCGAGGGCATTGACAACGGAACCATTTGCGGCGACTGAGGATCCAAACAGGATCTCGTCGGCTCCTTCGGTCCCCGTGGTCACCAGACCGGGGGAGGTAATCAGGATTGCCATGGAGACAGGAAGAGGTCGATAGAAACCGTACGGAAACTAAAGAAGAGGTCAAGCCCAGTCAATGGTTTGTGGTCAGCTTCAAACCAGACACAAGGCTCCAGCCGTTTAAGGACGATGCCAGGGAGCAGCGTTGAAGCAGCTGTTGGCGTCTGTTGGCAGGGTCTGGCTGGGGCTTCGCCAGAAAGACTTGACCTAGCTGCAGAGAGAGCTCTGCTGCATTGCGGTGATCGACGAAGCTCACATTTGGCTGCCCCTCACAGAACTCCCGCACCGGTGCAACGTCGCTGACCAGCAGCCTTGTTCCGCAGGAGAGAGCTTCCACAAGACTCCAGCTGGCCACGAAGGGATGGGTCAGATAGACGTGGCACCAGCTGCGCTGCAACCAGTCCACGTACCGCGTGAGGGGTAGATGCCCCAACCAGTGCATTTGCTCGGCGACCCCGTGGTCTCCAAGAAATCGTTGTGCCCACGTGCCCCAGCTCTTAAAGCCTTTCGGAGGGCTGCCGGAATAGTTGCTGGAATCTTCGCCTGCAACCTCCACCGTTAGGTCGGGCCTCTCATGGAGAAGCTTTGGCAAGGCACGGATGAATTGGGGGAACCCGCGAATGGGTTCCATGCCCCGTGTGCCGTAGGTCAACAGCGGAGTTGGATGGTGTGTGGGCGTTGCAGCAGGTCGGAAGGTTTGCAGGTCAATGCCGTCATGAACAATCTGGCAGCGTTCTTGCTGGGAGACCGGCAGTTGCTGTCGCTGCCAAGCCGTTGGTGCCACAACAGCATCGGCGGCGCTCAGTTCAAGGGCTAAGGGCTGATTGCGGAGCCAGTGTTTACACGTCGCGTTGGGATGGATCCCCAGTTCGAGGTTCTCGGGGTCGTATCGATAGAACTCTGAGGTTGGGTTAAACCACCATTCCAGATAAGCCACATGCCGGCATTGGGGCCAGAACTCCTTGACGAACAGACCGCAGCCCCATCCGGAGTGGCTGACCACCACATCGGGTGTCCAGTTGGCTTTTTGCAGACTTAAGAAGCCCAGCCGGTACTGCTCTGCAAGTTTTTTTGTTTGCTCTAAAGTTGAAGCCGCCTGTTGCAGCAGTGCTTCTCGACCTGCTGACCCTTTCAGTTTCATGCGCAGGACGCCAGGAATGCTGCGGTTGTAATGGGTTTGGCATAAGAAGCGGACGTCATGTCCGGCACTGGCGGCAGCTTTCGCGAGGTGTTTGAACTGACCAGGGAAGTTGGGGTGGAGGATCAGCAGCCGTTGACCCTGAGAGGTTTTGATTTCAGGCATGATTGGATTATCCACCAATGATCTGAACAAACGCTGTGGGACTTCCGCTGGCTATCAAAGCCCATGGTGAGGGCAATCTTGCAGAAGCAGCTCGCCAGTATGAGCGTGCATTGGATCAGAATAAGGTTGAGCCAATATTATTCCAAAATTATGGTGCATTATTGCGTGCATCTGGAGACGAAAAAAAGGCTGAAACAATTTATAAGCAAGGCCTTTCTCGGTATCCGAATCATTCAACTATTCTGCCAAATTATGCAAACTTGTTGAAAACAACAGGTCGAACCAGTGAGGCTCTTCAATGTTATCTCACGCATCTTCGCTGCTGTCGAGCTGGCGATGATCCGAAGCTTAAGATTGCTTACACGCAATGCATCGATGCTTTGCTGAGTGAGAGCCGAGTGCAGTGGGCTCTGCAGATGATTCGTTCTGCCATCAAGGATCTGGGCCTTTGCTTTGAATTGCTCTGGTCGTTGTTTCGAATTTGTAACCATGAGGGTGGACACTCGTTCGCCGAGGATCAGCAGCAGCTTGTGCTCAACACAATTGAGCTGCGGCTTGAAAGTTGCACACCCTTGGAAAAGGCTGAATTTATCTTTGCCCGCTCATTTTTTGAACTCAATCGAGAGGAGTTGCAAGCCGCGCTTCAGTCGATTCAGCTGGCCTCGGAGGTGTTGAGTACAGCCTCGCTAGTCACTCCTGAAGAGCAAAAAAAGGCCCAAAAACTGTATGACCGCAGCAATTGGAACAGCAGTTGCATCCTGTTGAAACACCAGCTCTTCCAGCAAGGTTGGAGCCTGTATGAGTATGGTTTGAGAACGCCCGCTCCCGGTAAGCAGAAGTGGCAACGGGCACTGAAAAAGCCTTTCTCGCTGCACGAATTGCCCCTTTGGCGTGGGTCTGAGTTAAAGGGGCAACGCATCCTGTTGCTGGAGGAGCAGGCNGTTGGGGACACGATGATGTTCGCTTCATTGCTGCCCCCTTTGATTCAGGAGTCTGCTCACGTTGGCTTGCTATTGAGTGGCAGATTGTTGCCGATTTATCAACGTTCTCTTTCAACAGAAATTCAGCAAGGTGAGGTNTCGATCTGGAGNCAGAATGATGTTGCCGAGGGCAGGCTCCATCCAGGTCTTTTTGATGTTCAATGTCCGCTGGGTTCGATCTGCCAGCATCGCTTTACAGCAGTTGATACCTATGCTCCTCGCGTTCCAATTCTCGTTGCTGANGGCGCTNCATCACACCAATTNCGATTGAATTATTNGATGGGAGCCACNNANAAAATAATTGGGATCAGCTGGCGCGGTGGAGCCCAGGCGGATCGTATGAAGCAAAAGTCAATTCATGTAGATCTGATCGCAGACTTGATGAAGCAGTTTCCGCATTATCGCTTTGTCAGTCTTCAATACGGTGATGTCAAATCGGTCATCAGCGGCTGGCAAGGGCAAGGGATCCCAGTCATTCATGATGAGAAAGTGAATCCTCTCAAGAACATGGAGCTGTGGCTGAATCAGGTTGCAGCTTGTGATGCGGTGATCAGCGTGGCCAACACGACCATTCATGGTGCGGGTGGTTTGAACATTCCCACGCAGTGCCTGCTGAGTTTGCACAGTGATTGGCGCTGGCTGAGTGATGCAGCGGTGATGCGCAGCTACTGGTACCCATCGGTGGGCATTGCTCGGGAAACCAAGCAGCAGGGATGGCAGCCGGCTCTGGAGCAAGTCTCCAGCTGGCTCCAAGCGGGATGCCCCATGCCGGATGGGCCGGTGCATACCACAGAGGAGTCTGCTTCGGGATCGCATGCTTTTGTTGAGGGAGATCCGATCCAGGAATGACAGCTCCTACCCAACCCCAGTCGCAGCTGTCGGAGTTGTTCCAGCTCGGTCGTTATCACGACCTTGTAGCGATGGCCCGTGGCCAAGCTGTGACGCCCGAATCTGATCCAATGGCAGCACAGCTTTTGGCGGCTTCCTTGTTTCGTATCGGTGAATTTGCAGCGGCAGCGCCACTGCTGGAAGGCCTTGAACCCGCGTTTGGCTTGAATCCTGATTTCTTATCGTTGTTTGGTGCCAACAACCGGCGCCTCGGCAAGCTCGATCAGGCTGAGGAGTTGTTCAAGCGTGCCTTGCAACTCAATCCAGCGTCCGCTCCCATTCAAAATAACTATGCCAATTTGTTGATTGATCTGGCGCGCTATCAGGAGGCGCGGGAGATTCTCACGACGTTGTTGAAAGAGAACCCGGATTACAACGATGCCAAGGTGAATCTCAATCGTTTGGAGTTTGAAGATTCTCATCAGCGCACCTCACCAGCGCCTGCGACGGAGAACGTTGAGGGCTGGTCGCTTGCGGATCCCTTGCTCCTGGCCTTTTCTGAAGAGGAAGTTCGCGATTCTGGTCTTCGCAAATCCGCAGCTGTAGATCCAGCTGCAGCGAAGTTGCTCGACTCCCTGCCAAAACCAGAGGAGCGCTCGGTTGCTCTAGAGCAGCTCGAACAAGCTACGGATGCTGTCTCGCAGAAGCAGTTCACACTTGCTTTGCAATTGTGCAGTCAAGTGCACCGTGTGCTGGGCTCTTATGCCCCTCTTTATGATTGTGTTTCGGATATTTATCTCAATCTGCGTCGTTTTCATGAGTCTGAAATTTGCCTCATGCAGGCGCTCAATCTGGATGGCCCATCCCCGAAGCGTTGCTTGAACTTGGTGAGTTTCGCCAGCATGCGAGGAGATTTCAGCCTGGCTCAATATCACTTGCAGCAAGCGGCATCCCTGGATCCCAGTCACCCTCAGCTTGCGTCGATTCGTGCGAGCTTGGCCAAGCGTCAAAAGTCTGAGCAAAACAAACCCTATGCATTTCTCGGCAGCTGGGAGCCATCGCCATTGACTCAGCGCTCTTCCTAGCTCCTGTGGCTGCTCAAGAAGGAATTCTTTTCATCGCGACCGGTGAGCAACATGTTCACGAAGCGCTCGAAAATGCCCGTGCATCCACCGAACATGCATGTGGTCGGCCTCTTGTGCTGATCACCGATCGTGTCGGTGAAGCCTCCGATGCAGGCGTCTTCGACCAAGTGTTGGTCCACCCCGATCCTGTCGGCGGGTATCGAGACAAGATCGGGCCACTTCAGACGTTGCCCTTTCAACGCACACTTTTTCTCGATAGTGATGCACGTCTGACCGCTCCAGTCGATGCTCTGTTTGCAGCCCTAGGTGCTGCTGATCTGGCTGCTGTGCACGCGCCGGTGCGTCATCCCCCTGGCTGGAGTGACAAGCGCGTCCCTGCCCTTTTCCCTGAACTGAATTCCGGTGTGTTGCTCTTCCGTCGTGGGCCCTTGCAGAGACGCCTGGTGCGCCGCTGGTTGCGCTTGTACGACCGTCTGCAGACTCGCTGCGGCCAGACCTGGGATCAGGCTTCGCTGCGTTCGGTGGTGTGGAGGTTGATGCAGCGCCGTGGACTTCGTCTTGCGGTGTTGCCGGCTGAGGCCAACTTCCGCACCACGAAGCCCTGGGTGGCCGGTCAGGGCCTGCCTGTGCATGTTCTCCATGGCAGGGTTCCCTCTGCCGAGCAGTCGTCTCTGCTGGCTTATCTCAACGACAATGTTGAGCGGTTTCGCACTTGGGCGGAGTGGTTTGATCTCCACCCTGAATCCCAGATGACGCTACGGATTGGCAAGCCTGCGCCAGAGCCACCCCGGTTGTGAGCGAAGTGCCTGCTCGCGCTGTGCCCAGCTTTTCAGTCGCTGCCAACGTGGGTGCAGCACTCCACCTCTGGGCCAAACGTTGATCTGTTCGCTCGGATCCCCTGCAAGATCGGTGGCCCAGATTGGGACACCCTCAACATCCAGGCACAGTTTGCGTTGCCCCCTGACGTACAGCCGTTCGTTGGCGAACTCGGCGACGGCTCCCGGTTGACGGGCTCCCCAGCGAAGGATCGGCTGCAGTGCCCCGCCCCTGGGAAGCCCTTCAAGAATCTGCCCCAACAGATCTGTGAGTGCTAACGCCTGATTGCTCAAGTTCTGCGGGTTATGGCCCGTTCGTTTCGGTGCTCGGTAGATGAATGGCACGCGGATGGCGCTTTCAAGAAAAGTGCCCTTGTAGAGCATGCCGGCATCCCCGAGCATGTCTCCGTGATCCGAGGTCAGAGCGACTGCTGTGTTGTCAGCGTCGCTGCGTTGGTTCAGCTTCTGGAGAATGTTTTGGAGCTGGTCATTCAGAAGTTTGAGGTGATCGGCGTAGTCAGCTCGACAGGCCTGGATCTGCTCAGGGGTCAACAGTTCGCGCCACCCATCTGCGCAGCGTTTGAGCTCGGCGTGTTGTGGCAAGGAGTCGATCCAGCTCGGCTTAGGCGTTGGCAATGGCAGTGCGCTGTTGGAGTGGAGGCCATGCCAAGGGGCGGGCGTATCGAATGGTTCATGGGGACCCGTGAAGCTGATCCACAGCAGCCATGGTTGGTTGCTGGGCATGGAATCCAACAGCTCTAGGCCACGATCCGCTATCCAGATGTCTGGGTACAGCGCTTGCGGCAACACCGATGGGCGAATGGTCCAGGCAGCTGCGGTTCGCCCTTGTCCGTAGCGTTTTGTCAGGTCAGCTCGCTGANCCTCCAGCACGCCGGCTGCACGCCAGGCATCGGTTAACGCGCATTCCATNCGCCGCAGTGCTCGGGGACCGGCGACCTCCTCCACGGTGTCGAATCCCAGTGCTCCAAGCAGCGGNCGATGCTCGCGCAGGTCGCCAGTTTTGTGATGGCTGCTCCAGTGGGTCTTGCCGATCAGAGCCGTATGCCACCCCAGCTCCTGCAGAGGTCTCACCACTGAGGGAGCATCCCTCGGTAGCGAGACATCGCTGTTGCGGGTGACCCCGAGCTGACTGGGCTGCAGCCCAGTGATCCAGCTCATCCGTGCTGGCACGCAGTGAGGGCTGGCGGTGATGCAGCGCTGAGCACTCCATCCTTCGGCGGCGAGTTCTTGCAGTGCCGGCAAGTCCACGACTGGGTCGTGGGGATCCCCCCAGTCACCTCGCCATTGATCAAACGTGATCAGCAGCAGATTGGCGGCTGGCTCAGGCGGCGCCATGCTGCGGAGCTGCTAAGGAAGGCGTTCCATGATCCTGAAGCATCACCCGTGGTCGTTTGCCCATGAGCAGATCTGAGCGCTGCTTCTGGATTGCCTGCTACCCCGATCTCCCGCGCCCGATTGGTGGGGTGAAGCAGATGCATCGCCTTGCCGAAGCGATCAAGGCTTGCGGTCATCGGGCGGTGCTGGTGCAGGAGTCAGCCGATTTTCACCCCGGTTGGTTCCAGAGCAAGGTGTCAACGATCGCCCGTGCCGATTGGATCACGGGCACCCAGTTCAACCCGCAAACAGATGTGGTGATTGTTGCCGAGACATTTCTGCCAATGATTCCCAAATTGGCGCCGGGAGTGCCGAAGGTTCTGTTNAATCAGAACGGTGCTTACAGCTTCGGGGTGCAGGGCAAGCCCCTCCTTTCACCTCAAAAGGTTCTGGCCATGTATCGACACCAGGAGTTGCGACAGATCTGGTGCGTCTCTGAGCATGACCGCCGATTGCTCAGCCTTGGGTTTGGGTTGCACACCAATCGCGTGCGGCGCATCGTCAACGGTNTGGAGACTGAACATCTGAAGCCCAGTGGCCGCAAGAAGCGGCAAGTGGTTTACATGCCACGCAAAAACAATGCCGATGCTGAAGTCGTCATGGCACTGCTGCAGCAGCAGCCCTGGTTCAGGGACTGGAGTCTGTTGCCGATCCGCAACTGCAGCCATGCCGAGGTGGTGCAGGCCCTGCAGCAATCCCTCATGTTTCTCTCATTCGGGCATCCTGAAGGATTTGGCCTGCCTGTGGCTGAGGCCCTCGCTTGTGGTTGTGCCGTTGTGGGCTATTCCGGCCTCGGGGGGCGAGAACTGTTTGCTTTTGCAAGGGGGTATGGCTTGGGCATTGAGGTGGCATTTGGCGACTGGCTTGGCTTCGTTGATGGTGTGCGGCAGCTGGATCAGCACTTGCGCCAGCGCCAGGATGATCTGCTGCATCAGTTGCAGGCGATGTCTGATGAGGTGCGTCAGCGCTATTCCGCGCTGGCGATGCAGACCAGCGTGGGGGCTGCTATTCGTCAGCTCGACGAGGTGCCCTGATGTTCTCCCCTGAGCAATCGGCGCTCGATCTGTGTGAGGCAGTGGACTTCGGGCGCCTCCTGATCACGCCACTTCAGCCGGGTGTTTGGTCGCTGTTGGAACCGGTGGATGTGCAAAACCATGCGCCGCAACTCTGCTGGCTTCGTCACNACTGTTTGGCCTGTGTCTGGATGGCAGGTGGGCAGGAGGGGACTGCTGGCATGTCGATACACATGAGCTTGCTTGTGCGTGGATCCAGTCGCTGGACCCCGCCCCAGCGCATTTCCAAGGATCCACTGCGTTCCGAGCAGAACCCGCTGTTGTTTGTCAGTGATGGCCAGCTGCATCTGATCCATACGGCTCAGTGCACTCGCGATTCAGAGGATGTCAGCTGGCAGCAGCACGACAGCAGCTTTTCCATGCAATGGACGGCACTGCTGCGCCGCCAGCAGCTGCCGCTGGTCAATCTTGAGCCTGAGAAGTCGCTCACTTGGGCGGCTGAGGCTTGGTCATCGCCTGAGGACCTGCTGGGAACGCCGGCGTTCTGTCGCCATCCACCTCACCCTTTACCCAGGGGCCACTGGCTGCTGCCGATTTATCGCAGCTTGGAGGGCAGGAACTTTGGGGCTGATCATTCCGAGCTGCTGCACCTCGATGCCAGTGGGCGGGTCCAGGGAGAAGCGATCCCGGTGCCCGACAGTGTTGGGAGGGTTCACGGTTCGCTCGTTACAGCTGCCGATGGCCATGGACTGCTGCAGTTGTTCCGCAGTCGCCTCGCCGATCGTGTGTACCGCTCTTGCAGTCATGACCAGGGGAGCAGCTGGACGGCTCCTACTCCTTTGGATCTGCCCAACAACAACAGCTCGATCCAGGGTCTGCGTCTGGCAAGCGGCCGGTTGGCTCTCATCTTCAACCGCTTCAGTTTCGGACCAGATCCTGATGCTGCTGATGGAACGCCACCATGGGGAGAAGCCCGTTGGCCCCGCACGCGTTGGCCTCTCTCCATNGCGCTCAGTGAGGATGATGGCGATAGCTGGCCCTGGATCCGCGACATCGACACGGGTTTCGGCTTCTGCGGTTCGATGAATTGGGGCTTGAACGGCCAGCTTGCCTATCCCTCGATTCTTGAAGGGCACCCCGGGGATCTTCATCTGGCGTATTCATGGGCAGGCCGTCAGGCGATCCGCTACCTCTGCCTGACAGAGCAAGACATCCTGGGCTGATGAGAGATCAGCTCTTCAGCTGAGCGTTGTCAGCTTCTGCATCAAGATGCGGATCGCAGGCGTAGACAAGTCAGGATTCCTCTTCGGCGATGCGAAGCATCTGCTCGGTGAAAAGTNGACGTGTGCGTGTGTTCTGATCGCTGCAAAACGCTCATGACGCTGGGACATTCCCAACTCCCTGAGGTTTCCTTCCAGTCGCTCGCGGCGTTCTAGGCAACCATCGAGGTTCATANAGAACCCTCGAATGTTGGCCATACTCATCCCTCCTCTGATACCCAGCCTGCTTGCTTGATGATTCGGGGCATACGCTTCGGCTGTTTTGGAATCGGACGGACGGATGGCTGAGACCGACGTTCTGCTGCTCAGCCTGGATTCATGCCGCTTTGACACCTTTTTTGCGGCGCAAGCAGCTGGCTCGGTTCCGAACTTGTCAGCCGTCGGTCCGTTGCATCGCGCCCAGGCTCCCAGTTATTTCACGTACGGCAGCCATGCCGCGATGTGGATGGGCTTCACCCCCGGCGTTGAGGGTTGTACGGATCCCTGGCTCAACCCCAAAGCCGGCAAGCTGTTTCGCATGGCTTTTGCCGGTCGCGCTGGTCAGGACAGCGACGGTTTCCAGCTTCAAGGGGCGAATCTGATCGAAGGATTCCGACGCAGCGGTTACCGCACCCTGGGAAGTGGGGCCGTGGANTGGTTCAATCCTCAGAGCGAGACCGGTGCCGTCCTAGGAGCTCCGTTCGAGCGCTTCCATTTCGCTGGNAACACCTGGAGCTTGGAGCGTCAGCTCGCTTGGATTGAACAGGAGCTGAAGGAGACTCCGAATCATCAGTCGACGTTTCTTTTCCTGAATGTGGGCGAGACCCATGTGCCTTATTGGCATGTTGGAGCCTCCTGGCCTCGGAAGCCCAGTCCTTGCATTGCCTTTGGAGGAGATGCCTGTGATGCGGCAGAGAGTGCCCGTCGTCAACAAGCTTGTCTGGAATGGGTGGATGAAAGGCTGGCGCCTTTATTGAACAGATTTTCCGATGGGACGGTGCTTGTTTGCGCCGATCATGGCGATTGCTGGGGTGAAGACGGACTCTGGGAGCACGGCATCAGTCATCCCGCCACTCTCACTGTGCCTTTGCTGTTGCGGGTGCGTGGAACACCNATTGCAGCTACTCCCAGCCCCAGCCAAAGCCGTAGCGTTCGCGCACGCCCCTGGCGGTGGTGGCCAGGCTCTTCCTGAGCTGCAAGCGCAGGTCTGGGTCAACGCTAGATGCCTCTCCATCGCCCGCATTGGCTCGCGGCAGCGGAGGCAAAGGTTCTGGCGCAAGATCTAGAAACTTGAGCAATCGTTGCCANAGGGATTCAGGTGCCTGGAATAAGGCCTCGCTCTGCAGCACCAGCAGCTGGTCGGAGGGGAACAACGCCTGATAGCGGTCCAGTTGTTCCAGATAGCGACTGCGGGCTACATAACTGTGCTTCTGCAGGCTGATGGGGCACCCACTGGCCAGCCGATCTGCTTCCGCAGCGATGGCGTCGGCTGGTGAGAGTGCTTCAAAACCGCGCTTGCGGGCATGGAAAATCTGAGATAACGCTCGCTCTACTGGGTCTCGCAGCAAAACCACCAGCCGTGCAGCAGGCAGTAGGGCATGGATGCGCTTCGGGACCTGGGGATGAAAGAGATAGAACGGNGTGATGTCTCCGCAGCGNTGGGCCTCTCCGATGGATTGGAAGTGTCTGGCGTACCAGGCGGGCGGATGGTGGTGGTTCAGGTCGAAATAATGCACCTCCTTGCAGTCCGGCAGGAAGACCTGCGGGTGGGCCGATAGCAGCCTGTGCAACGTGGTGGACCCTCCTTTCTGGGTTCCTAGCCCTAAAAAGTCCGGGAATCGTTCAGCCATNGTTGCGGGCGATGGAGCCGGAGGGCCTCAGTAGGCTGCCACTGACTTTCCGGTAGCCGCCGTCACCATGCTCAAGCTCCTGCTGGGTGATCCCAATGCCCGCAAGCTGAAGCGCTACCAGCCGATCGTCACCGATATCAGTGTCCTCGAAGAGGACATCGCGCCCCTCAGCGACGACGATCTTCGCCGCCGCACCGCTGAGTTCCGCGAGCGGTTGGATAACGCCGGCACACTCGAGAACCAGCGGCCGTTGCTGGATGAGATCCTGCCGGAAGCCTTCGCCATCGTCCGTGAGGCCGGCAAGCGCGTGCTGAGCATGCGCCACTTCGATGTGCAGCTGATCGGCGGCATGGTGTTGCACGAGGGTCAGATCGCCGAGATGAAGACCGGCGAGGGCAAGACGCTGGTGGCCACCCTGCCCAGCTACCTCAATGCCCTCACCGGCCGTGGCGTTCACGTGGTGACGGTGAACGACTACCTGGCCCGCCGCGACGCCGAGTGGATGGGCCAGGTGCACCGCTTTCTGGGCCTGTCTGTGGGGCTGATCCAGCAGGACATGCGACCGGAGGAACGCCGCCGCAATTACGCCTGCGACATCACCTACGCCACCAATTCCGAGCTGGGGTTCGACTACCTGCGGGACAACATGGCGGC
>NZHI01000062.1 GCA_002691345.1 Synechococcus sp. MED650
GCCGTTCATGTGGTCGGAGGGGCTGATCATCTGGTGGCGATGGCCCCGTTCTCTTTGAACAAGCCCATGGCCTCGCTTCGCAGTTCCCTCGCTTGGGGAGTTGGCCATTCTGCTGGCGTGGTGGTTTTGGCTCTAGTCGCCATCGGCATCAAGGACCTGGCCCATGTGGAGGCCATGTCGTCCTGGGCTGAATTCCTGGTGGGCGTTGCTCTGCTGGTGGTGGGCGCCCTGGCGGTGCGCACGGCCTTCGGCCTTGAATTGCACAGCCATGAGCATCGCCATGGGGAAGTGAGCGGCACCCATCAGCATCTGCATCTGCATGTGCGAGGTCAGAGCAGTCACCGGCGCCACATTCACGCGGCTTCTGGTCTCGGGCTTCTCCATGGCTTGGCGGGTGCCAGTCACCTGTTGGCCGTGATTCCAGCCCTGGCTTTGCCACCCCATGCGGCGATTGGCTACCTGATCGCCTATTTGTGCGGCTCCATCGGTGCGATGGTCGCCGTTGTTGGCGTGGTCTCCTTCCTGACGCAACGCAGTGGCGCGCGTCTGCTGCCGTTGCTCGTGGGTGGCACGGGTGCCCTATCAATCGTCACTGGAGCGATCTGGCTGCAGAAAACCTCATCGGTGGTGTTCTGATCGCCGGCTTGAAACCACAGAAACAACAACTCCGATCAGGTTTGTTCGTGGAATCAAGCCAAGTTGGCGGCTGTCTGTGCTGGCTTCAGAATTGTCGCCTGTAAGCCATAGCCCTGATTCGTGGGCATCGCTCAGACGCTTGATCAGTCGGATGTTCGGTTTGACGGGGTGCCAGGCGACCACTACCGATCCGATCGCAGGCAGGTGGCTGGGTTTTTTGGATACTCGTTTGACCAGCACCCGATCGCCGGGCTCCAGGGTTGGCAGCATCGAATCCCCCTGAATCTGAAGCAGGAGACGTCGGCCACAAAAAAACAGCAGCAGGTCTAAGAGACCTGCTGCTGCTAAGGGAGAGCGGACTTTGTCCAGAGCTCAGGAGGCGGTAACCCAGGCGTCGCTGCGACCTTTGGACTGCCAGAACATGCCGTGGATCTTCTCAACAGCAGCCATCAGCTCTTCTGCCTTGGCCTGATCAATGTTCACCTTGCAGGCGCTGCAAAGCTTGGCGGCTTTCCAGAAGGTGTCGTGCAGATCAGGGAAAGTGGCCAGATGGTCGGGCTTGAAGTAGTCCGTCCAGAGAATCAGAAGCTCTTTCTTTGTCTTCTGCGCTTCTTCTTCCTTGATGGCCACGTAGCGACCAAAGGTGTTGTTGTAAGCGGCCAGAGCAGCGGCATCGCCAGCTGCAGGTGCTTCCATCGCTTTCAGCTTCTTGGTCATTGACAGCACGGCCTCCGCCGCCACGCGGGCCGAGGCGGGGTCATAAACGCCGCAAGGTCCGTCGCAATGGGCTTCAACCACTGAGGCTGGAAGGGTTCTGACGAGGCTGGAAAGGGCCGAGCGGAGCATCGGTTTGGTCAGGGAAGGCTTGTGATGAGCCTAGCTTCCGCTCACTTCTTCACGTCGAGCAGCTCGACCTCGAAGATCAGCGTGGCGTTCGGTGGAATCACCCCACCAGCTCCGCGGCTGCCATAGGCCAGATCTGAGGGAATGATCAACTTGCGCTTGCCCCCGACCTTCATGCCAACAACCCCTTCATCCCAGCCTTTGATCACCCGTCCGGCTCCGAGGGGGAAGCTGAATGGGGTGCCCCGGTCGTAGCTGGCGTCAAATTGCTGACCATCTTCCAGGGTGCCTCGGTAGTGCACCACAACGGTTTGACCGGAAGAGGCTTCTGCTCCCTCGCCGATGGCCAGCTCGGTGATCTTCAGGCCACTGGCAGTGATAAGGGTCTCCTCAGCATCCAGAGGTCCGCCCAGGGCGGAGGCATCAGCAATGGTGTTGTCAGGAGCCATGGCGAATAGAGAGGGGTTGGGGTCTTCGGGATCGAGCTCGAAGCTCGAGGATGTTTTGGCCTGGAGTGCCTCAGATCGCACCACTGCCGGCTGTGGTGCAGCCGACACGGTGGAGGGAGCCACGAGCTGACTCACCAGGGCCAGAAGCAAACAGGCCACGCAGACCGTTGTGCTGATCAAAATGTCGCGCACAGCAAGGCTTTAATTGGTCTGATTCTGACCTGCGACGTGCTGCTCCGGTCGTTACTCCGGCCGATTGAGCTGGCGTAGCTGCTGCTCCAGCCGATCGATCCTGCCGCGGAGTTCATCCACCTCTTTCTGGCTGGGCACACCAAGTTCCTGCAGGAGATTGTCTCGATTCCGCTCGAGGTTTCGCCCCATTTGTTCCTCCAGTTCAGGGGTCTCGCCCCGGAGGGCTTTGAGCACGTCATCCACCAAGGCGGAGGCTTGATTGGGATCAAGCCGTCCGCTACTGACCCAGTTTTGGGTGACTCCACGCAGGCGATCGGCGACCAGGGTGGTGGTGCCCAAGCCCCGGAGCAGCAACTGCTGAAGCGGATTCACGGCATCCATGGCTGAAGGAGGACGACTCCGATCCAGGATGCCCTTGGCATGCAGCGATGACCATGGGCAATCCCCGACTGCCAGGTGGATGGCGTTGTGTGATCGGCGGTGTTCTGGCCGGGCTGGCACCCAATGCGGGTGGACCGTTGTTGATGGTTCCGGCCCTGGCGCTGTTGTGGTCGGTGCTGGAGTCGCGCCGCGCCTGTGCAGTGTGGGCCGGGCTGGCCGTGTTGGTGAGCCATCGCTGGTTGCTAGCGCTGCATCCCCTCACCTGGATGGGTGTGCCAGGTCCCCTCAGCTTGCCGGTGGCGGTTCTGCTTTGGTTGGCCTGCGCAGTGCTGGCCGCGGGTTTGGCTGTGATTTGGTCAACGCTGGCGCAGCAGTTGCCGCAGCGATGGCCGCCTGTCGTTCGGGTTTTGCTCCTGGCAGTTGTGTGGGCCGTGGCGGAACTGCTGCTCTCGGGCTCGCCACTGTTTTGGATCGGGGTCGGCGGGTCCACGCTTCCCTGGGATCGCCCCTTGGCAGGGTTGGCCCGTTGGTTTGGCTCCGGGGGGCTTGCGCTGATGCAGCTGGGCTGGGGTTGGTGCCTGCTGGTTGTTGTGCAGCACCGACGCTTTGATCGTGGCTGTTGGCTTGGTGGGCTGGTCAGCCTGCTGCTGGCCCATGGGCTTGGGGCTGCACTTTTAAACGCACCACCGATTGATTCAGGGGCCGTGGATTTGGCTCTGTGGCAACCGGCGGTGCCGACGAGGGAAAAATTCGATCCGCAACGCCAGAAACGAGTGGTGGAAGAGCTGCTGGCGGCCATGGCCATAGCGAACGACAGCAATGTTGAAGCCCTGATTGCTCCTGAAGGGGCTTTGCCCTCAAGCTTCCGGCTTCCGCTTCAGGCTCCGTCGCTTCCTCTGATCAGCGGGGGCTTTCGCTGGGTTCGTGGCCAGCAGCGCAGTTCGATTCTTCTGTTTTCCGAGCCGGGCCAACAGCCTGTTCCCCTGTTGGACAAGCACCGGTTGGTTCCCATCGGCGAGTGGATGCCCCCCCTTCCCGCCGGCTTATCGGCTGGGCTCTCGGCCGTGGGAGGGCTTCAACCGGGCCCGGCCTCCCGCAATCTGGCTCAGCTGGATCCACCTGCCGCTGCCGCTATTTGCTACGAAATCGCTGATGGAACGGCCTTGGCGAAGGCCTCCGCCCGTGGGGCGACATGGTTGCTCACGATTGCCAACCTTGACCCCTACCCACCCCAGTTGCAGGAGCAATTTCTGGCCTTGGCTCAGCTCAGAGCCATCGAAACCGGTCGGGATCTCCTCAGCGTTGCCAATACGGGCCCTAGTGCCCTGATTTCAGCGACAGGGCATGTGCAGCGTCTGCTCCCGTTTGGTGAGGCGGGGGTTGCCCGAGCTCGTGTGCAGATCCATGAGCGGGTGACGCTCTATTCACGGTTGGTTGATTAATCCCCTGAAGGGGCATCCCGCTGGATCAGTCCCCCGCCCAGCACCGTTTCACCGGCATAGAACACTGCCGCTTGCCCCGGTGTGATCGAGAACTGCTCCTCCTCGAAGCGAAGGTGGCACCGATGTGGACGTTCGCGCTGGTGGTCCTCCTCTTGGGGAGGCAGTGGGGTGAGCTGTGCCGACACCGGTGCACTGCGGTACCGCACCTGCACCTCCACTGGTCGTTGCTCCGAGGGTGGCTCGATCGAGACCCAGTTCACGGCGCCCACAATGCAGCCGCGCCGACCGGCTTCGGCCCGGGGGGCCACGATCACCCGGTTCATCGCTGAATCGAGGCGGATCACATGCAGCGGCTCGCTCCAGGCAACCCCCAGCCCTTTGCGCTGCCCGATTGTGAAATGTTCGATTCCATCGTGTTCGCCAACGACAGTTCCATCGGCCAGAACGATTTCGCCTTGCCGTGGCGGCAGGTAGGCGTCGAGAAAGGCGCGCATGGAGCCGTGGTGATCAGCCAGGCAGAGGTCTTGGCTTTCGGGTTTGTCAGCGGTGCGTAGGCCGTGGCGCGCCGCCTCCAGACGGGTATCGGGTTTTGTCAGTTCTCCGAGGGGAAAGACGATCCGCCCGAGCACGTCTTGGGGGAGGTCGTAGAGGAAGTAGCTCTGGTCTTTTCGCTGGTCGAGGCCCCGCAGCAGTTGATGCCGCCCTTGGTCACCACCGTGCCGGATCCGGGCGTAATGGCCCGTCGCGATCCGGGAAAGATTGCGTTCCCGTTGTGCCCAGTCCAGCATTGGTCCGAACTTCACAGAGCGGTTGCACTGGGAACAAGGCAACGGGGTGATGCCATCCCGATAGCCATCAACCAGCCGCTGGACGATCTCCTGCTGGAAGGTTTCCCTGGTATCCACCACGTGGTGGTCAATCCCCAGTTGTTCACAGATGCCAGCGGCATCCACCAGACCCTCTGCGCAGCAGGCTCCCTTCCCGCTCATTAACCACAGCGTTAACCCTTCAACCTCCCAGCCGGCCTCCACCAGCAGAGCCGCCGTTAAGGAACTATCCACTCCGCCGGAAAGGCCGACGGCCACGCGATGTTCTCCGGGCCAGTTCCGAAGTCGGTTCAGGGCTGCTTCGCCGGCTCGGGTGATGGTGGTTCCGGTGGCCATGGGCGGCGCTTGGTGATCTCTCCATAGTGAGGTCCCGGCACACCCCCCTTGGTTTGGCCTCCGGTTGATTCCGATCACCTCCTCGTGGATGCCGCGGCCATGGGCAGCCTGGAGGAGACCCTTTTCTCCAGCGGCCTGCCAGTGGCGGCACTGATGGAGAAGGTTGGGCAGGCCATGGCGGCATGGCTGCTGGAGCGACCGCAACTGTTAAAGGAAGGCGTTTTGGTGCTGGTGGGGCCCGGCCACAACGGCGGCGATGGTCTGGTGGTGGCCAGGGAATTGCATCTGGCTGGGATTTCGGTTCAGCTCTGGTGCCCAATACCGGCCCGCAAGTCCCTCACGGAGGCCCATTGGCGGCATGTCTTGTGGCTCGGCGTCCAATGGCTTGAGCAGCAGCCTGATCCAGCCATGCCTCAGCTGTGGCTGGATGCACTGTTTGGTCTCGGACAGACCCGACCGCTTCCATCAGACCTCGTCAATCTCTTCCGCCAGCGTTCTGCGCTGAACGACGGCCGCTTGATCAGCCTCGATGTGCCCTCCGGCTTGTGCTCGGATACAGGGGAGCCGCTGGGTGGAGAGGCTGCACGGGCTGCTGTGACCCTCACGGTGGGGCTGTTCAAGCGCGGCCTGGCTTTGGATCAGGCTCGCCCCTGGGTTGGATCCCAGGTGCGCATCGATGTCGGCTTGCCCCGGCATGTTCTTCGAGGTCTCGGGGCGTCCCCTCTGCGACGCCTGCCCGTCAGCGAGGCCTGCACGGTTCCCGTTCCGGCCCTCCCCACAACGGCGATGAAGTATCAGCGTGGGCGTTGCTTGGTGGTGGCTGGAAGCGAGCGATTCCCGGGGGCGGCCCACCTTGCCCTTCAGGGAGCCATGGCCAGTGGTTGCGGAAGTGTTCAGGCCGTGTTGCCCGCTCGTGTTGCCCAAACCCTGTGGCAGGTGATTCCGGAAGTGATCGTGGAAAGCGATGCGATGCCCCTGGAACGCCTGGATGGGGTCTTGTTCGGACCAGGTCTTGGCGTTGACCCGCAGGTCTGGGCCCATTGGTCAGAACGGCTGCTGCGCTTTGAAGGGCTGCTCGTGCTCGATGCAGATGGTCTCAATGGCCTTGCCGCCTCAGCAGACGGTTGGCGGTGGCTGTTGAAGCGGCAGGGACCGACATGGTTGACGCCCCACGGAGCGGAATTTGCCCGACTNTTTCCCCACTGCTGCGGTTCAGACCAGCTCAACAATGCAATCGCCGCCGCTCGNTGTAGCGGTTGTTGCGTTCTCCATAAGAGTGCGCACTCTGTTGTGGCGGAACCNCAGGGATCCGGGGTTGTGCTTGTGGAGACGTCTCCATGGGCCGCGCGNACGGGGCTCGGCGACATCCTTGCCGGTTTCTGNACTGGGTGGGGGGCTAAAACGCTTGCCGCCAAGGGGGAGCCTGATTTGGAAAGCTTTGCCGCCGCAGCGTGTCTGCATGGGTATGCCGCTGCCGAAGCTCGCTCGAGCGAAGCCTCNGCAGTGGCTGAATGTTTGAAGATCAATACAGAGATGTGTCAGAAAAGTCATACAAAATTGTTCAACAAAACTTNAATAATTGCTGCGCATCATTGGCCGNTAGCTGCTGGTCCGAATCGGACTTTCTTTTGAAGCAATCCTTTCGGAAAGTTGAAATGTTTCGATTTGCTGTTCTGAATCTGAAGGGTTGCTGAAAACACTTCTGATTTCTTTCTTCTCATAGGAAAGTCGTTGCACCGAAGGAANGCGCNATGGTGTCTTCAGCTTCCAAACCCATCGAGACCCAGCGTCGGCGCAGCAGTGACCCTGTCAGCTGGTATCTCGCCACCATCGGCAGAATTCCNCTGTTGACNCCAGCGGAGGAGATTGAGCTCGGCAANCAGGTGCAGAGCATGATGACCCTCACGGAAGACAACTCCCGTGTGTTTGCTGATGGTGAGCTGACCACATCTCAGCGTCGGGTTCTTCGCATTGGCAGGCGAGCCAAAGAGCGAATGATGAAAGCCAACCTTCGGCTCGTGGTCAGCGTTGCCAAGAAATATCAGGGCAAGGGCCTCGAACTCCTCGACCTCATTCAAGAAGGTTCGCTTGGTCTTGAGCGTGCCGTTGAGAAGTTTGATCCAACGCGTGGNTACAAGTTCTCGACCTATGCCTTCTGGTGGATCCGTCAAAGCATGACTCGGGCGATCGCTTGCCAATCGCGCACCATTCGCCTCCCGGTTCATCTCAGT
The DNA here is from genome assembly GCA_002691345.1 of Synechococcus sp. MED650. Lineage (GTDB taxonomy): Bacteria > Cyanobacteriota > Cyanobacteriia > PCC-6307 > Cyanobiaceae > Parasynechococcus. The sequence goes on from NZHI01000062.1 coordinate 7,338, forward strand.
GAGCGATTNACCACCATTCGCAAGGTCAGTCTTGATCTGGCCCACAAGCTCGGCGCCATGCCCAGTCGGGTGGAGATCGCCGAAGCGATGGATATTCCCCTCGATGAGTTGGATTCCCTGCTGCGTCAGGCACTCACCACCAGCAGCCTGGATGCTCCGGTCAACGGTGAGGAGGGTCGAAGCTTTCTTGGCGATCTGATTGCTGATTCATCGCTCGAAGAGCCCCTCGACATTGTCGAGCAACGCATTCATCACGAGCAACTGGGACGCTGGCTGAGTCACCTCAGCGAGCAGGAGCAGCATGTGTTGCGCTTGCGTTTCGGNCTTGAGGGCAATGAGCGTCACACCCTTGCCGAAATCGGCCGCTTGATGGAAGTCTCCCGTGAGCGCGTGCGTCAAGTGGAGCTCAAAGCTCTGCGCAAACTGCGCAACCTCACCCGTCGCCTGCCCAGTGGAATCTGAGCAGGTNTCGAGAAGCCNTNACGCCATTCGGCNCGGGGCTGGAGATTCAGTCTTCCGCCCAGATGTACTTCGTTAGTTCGGAAGGGTCTGGTTCAGGTGCAGACAGGGCGAAATCAACACAATCCTGAACCACGCCATCAATCTCTTTTTCGATGGAGCGCAGCTCTTCAGCACGCACCAAGCCTGGTTCAGTGAGATCCCGTTCCAGAGCTTTGAGTGGGTCCCGTTTGGCCCAGAACTGCTTTTCCTCCTCAGCGCGCAATTCATCGGGGTCTGCCAGAGAGTGCCCACGGAAGCGATAGGTGAGGCATTCCAGCAGGGTTGGCCCTTCTCCAGCCCGCGCCCGTTCGACAGCGCGCAGGGCTGCAGCTCGCACNGCAAGCACGTCCATGCCATCAACTTCCTCACCGGCCATGCCGAAGGAGCTGGCCTTCCGCCAAATCTCCGGATCGCTNGTGGCGCGGTCGTGGGCCATGCCGATCGCCCATTTGTTGTTTTCGACCACGAAGATGATCGGCAGCTTCCAAAGCTGCGCCATGTTCATGCACTCGAAGAACTGACCGTTATTGCATGTNCCGTCTCCGAAGAAGGCAGCAGTCACGGCGTCACTCGAGGAATCACCAAGGGCATCACGCTTGTAGCGACTGGTGAATGCCGAACCGAGCGCCACAGGAATGCCCTCGGCGATGAAGGCAAATCCGCCNAGCAGATGGTGCTCTTTGGAGAACAGGTGCATTGAGCCACCGCGNCCTTTGCTGCANCCGGTCTCCTTGCCGAACAGCTCACTCATCACCTCCCGGGCTGGAACACCGGCACTCAGGGCATGAACGTGATCCCTGTAGGTGCTGCANAACCAGTCGTGTTGACGCTTCATCGCACCGATGACACCAGTGCTCACCGCTTCCTGGCCGTTGTAGAGGTGCACAAACCCGAACATCTTGCCCCGGTAGTACATCTCGGCACATTTGTCCTCGAAGCGTCGGCCGAGGGTCATGTCGCGATACAACGCGAGGCCGGTCTCACGGTCGACTTCAGCGCGCTGGGAACTCACCAGCTTGGAGAGCCGCTCGGCATGTGGCCCGGCGTTCCCTATGCCGTTGGAAGCAGTGTCGACGGCAAGGTCCTGACCCATGACCACCAGTTGTATTGCTTCCGACTGTAAGGGCCAACCGATGGGCAATGGGCAAAATCCCAGACAGTGACTAAGATCCGCGTCTTGCTGGACTGTCGCTGTTGGATCTGCCCATCGATCATTTCCGACTGCTGGGCGTCAGTCCTTCCGCAGAGCCCGACGCGATTCTCCGCCGCTTGCAGAGCCGTATTGATACTCCTCCAGATCAAGGTTTTACCCACGAATCTCTGGTTCAGCGCGCCGTTTTGCTGCGCCGATCCGCTGANTTNCTCACAGATGCCAGTGACCGCGCCGAATACGAGNCGGCTCTGTTGCGCTTGAGCGAATCCCATCCAAACGGAACCGTTGGCCTTGANCTNCCCNCCAGCAGTGAAGTGGCTGGCTTGATGCTGCTTTGGGAATCTCACGGTTCTGTGGAGGCTTTTCAACTCGCTCGGCAGGGCTTGCAACCGCCCCAAGCCCCAGCTTTGGGTAGCGGACGCGAAGCCGATCTCACCCTCCTGGCGGCGCTGGCCTGCCGCGATGCNGCGTTGGAGGAACAGGAGCAGCGTCGCTACGAGTCGGCGGCTCAATTGCTGATTGATGGCATCGAGCTGCAAAAGCGAATGGGCAAACTCCCCGATCAGCAGCGCGAGCTCGANNANGATCTGGAGGCGCTGCTTCCGTTCCGAATCCTCGATCTACTCAGCCGTGATCTGAGTGATCAGGAGTCTCACCAGCTTGGATTGACGCTGCTCGACCAGCTCGTCGTCGCCAGAGGAGGGCTCGAGTCCGCTGATGATCTTGAGCAATCCGCACNTCTCACNCAGGCGGATTTCGAGTCGTTTTTTCAGCAGATTCGCCGCTTCCTCACGGTTCAGGAGCAGATCGATCTGTTCAGCTCCTGGTCTGAGACCGGAGCCAGCGATGCTGGCTTCCTTGCCGTGCTGGCACTCACCGCCTCCGGCTTCTCTCGCCGCAAGCCGGAATGTCTCGAGCAGGCCCGGGAGCGCTTGCAGCAACTGCCAATGGCAGAGCTGGATCCCATGCCCATTCTGGGCTGTCTCGATCTCCTGCTCGGGAATGTGCAGGCTGCCGAGAGGCACTTCGCAGCCATTCGTGANGCTGAATTGCAGGCCTGGTTTCTTCANCATCCCGGTGACCAGCTCGCCAGTCAGTGCGAGTACTGCCGGGCCTGGCTGGAACGAGACGTTTTGCCCGGGTATCGCGATGTCGATGCTTCTGTTGCCGATCTCGACGCTTGGTTTGCCGATCGTGATGTTCAGAGTTACGTCGATCGCCTCGATCGTCAGTCCCAGCGTTCCTCATCGGATGGGTCCGATCCCTTGCCNTGGTCGATCCCGACACTCAACGACCCCTTTCCGTCGCTGTTNGAAGACCAGGATTCNGAGGCCCCTGCCAACGAAGACAACGAAACGCCGAGGTTCGCCTGGAACCAACGTTGGTTGATTCGCACCTCTGCTGTAACCGCGGTGGCAGCTCTGCTGGTCGTCGGGGTTCTGCTGCTCAGGCGCACGCGCGATGCCTCTCCAGCGATGCCCACGCCAATGGCTCAGGAGAGTGCTCCCGAAGAACAACGTTCACCTGAGCAGGATCAATCGGCTGTTTCTCCAACCGCCAGCCTTAATCCAGGGCCGGTGGCTGCAGAGAAGGTCACTCCTTTGCTGAGTGACGAGCCCTCTGAGGCTGAGTTGCAGACATTGCTGCAGGCCTGGCTGGATGCCAAGGCAAGCGCGCTGGTCGGTCAACCGTTCGATCTGACGACCGTGGCTCGCGATGGGTTGGTGGGGCGGGTTGAGCAGGAAAAGGCTCGCAACACCGCTGCTGGCAACACAAGGACTGTCGAGGCCTCCATCACCAGCCTTCAAGTGGTTGATCGGAAGCCCTGGCGCATCGAAGTCAAGGCACAGGTGGCGTATCGCGATCGGTTGTCAGCTGCTGATGGGAGCTTGCTTGAGGAGACCACACCTCGAGATCTGTCCATCACCTACGTACTGGGTCGGGATGGCAAGCAGTGGCGACTGCAGGACTACATCTCTGCTTCATGACCCCGCGGATCATCGCTTTTTACGATCACTGCATTGATCCAGGGGCGTAGAGCCGATGTTCGACGAGCTGTCAGCCCGTTTTGAAGACGCCGTCAAGGGGCTGCGGGGCCAGGACAAAATCAGCGACACCAACGTTGAGGGGGCGCTGAAAGACGTGCGCCGGGCGCTGCTGGAGGCCGATGTGAGCCTTCCGGTGGTGAAGGACTTTGTTGCCGATGTGCGCGAGAGGGCCGTTGGTGCCGAAGTGGTGCGCGGCGTCAGTCCGGATCAGAAATTCATCCAGGTGGTGCACGAGCAGCTGGTGGATGTCATGGGGGGGGACAACGCCCCTCTGGCCAAAGCGGCCGAGGCGCCCACGGTGGTGTTGATGGCCGGTCTTCAGGGTGCGGGTAAGACAACAGCCACCGCCAAGCTGGGCCTCCATCTCAAGGATCAGGGCAGACGAGCCCTGATGGTGGGCGCCGATGTGTACCGGCCCGCGGCGATCGAGCAGTTGAAAACCCTTGGTGCCCAGATCGATGTGGAGGTGTTCAGCCTCGGGGCTGAGGCCAAGCCGGAAGACATCGCCGCAGCTGGCCTGGCCAAGGCGAAGGAGGAGGGCTTCGACACGTTGCTGGTGGATACCGCCGGTCGCCTCCAGATCGACACCGAGATGATGGAGGAGATGGTGCGAATCCGCACCGCCGTGCAGCCCGATGAAGTGCTGTTGGTGGTGGATTCGATGATCGGTCAGGAAGCGGCCGAGCTCACCCGTGCCTTTCACGAGCAGGTGGGCATCACCGGTGCGGTGCTGACCAAGCTCGATGGTGATTCCCGTGGCGGCGCGGCGCTCTCGATCCGCAAGGTGAGCGGCCAGCCGATCAAGTTCATCGGCACCGGCGAGAANGTNGAGGCCCTTCAGCCCTTCCATCCCGAACGGATGGCCAGTCGCATCCTCGGCATGGGGGATGTGCTGACGCTGGTGGAGAAGGCCCAGAAGGAGGTTGAACTCGCCGACGTCGAACAGATGCAGAAGAAGCTGCAGGAGGCGACNTTNGANTTNTCGGACTTTGTGAAGCAGATGCGCTTGATCAAGCGCATGGGATCGCTGGGGGGCTTGATGAAAATGATCCCGGGCATGAACAAGATCGACGACGGCATGCTCAAGCAGGGGGAGCAGCAGTTGAAACGGATCGAGGCGATGATCGGCTCGATGACGCCGAAGGAACGGGAGAACCCCGATCTNCTGGCCGGTCAGCCCTCTCGTCGTCGTCGCATCGCTGCCGGCAGCGGTCATCAACCGGCGGATGTGGACAAGGTGCTGGCGGACTTTCAGAAAATGCGTGGCTTCATGCAGCAGATGAGTCAGGGCGGCATGCCTGGGATGCCTGGCATGGGTGGTTTNCCGGGTATGGGTGGACCTGGGGGAATGGGAATGCCTGGNATGGGTGGCATGCCCGGAATGCCTGGCATGGGAGCTGCCCCCCGTGCTGGTGGAGGCCGTGGCGGTGCTCCAAAACGCCAGCGTCCCGCCAAGAAGAAGAAAGGATTTGGAGACCTCTGAGGGCCAAACGGTATGGTGGTTNTTTGGCAGGNGTTTCGACGCCGCCTAAACGACCTCCACTCCTTCACTCCAGGGCCACGATGATCAAGCTCCGCCTGAAGCGGTTCGGCAAGAAGCGGGAAGCGAGTTTCCGCCTCGTGGCCTGCAACAGCACGTCCCGTCGGGACGGACGTCCGCTTCAGGAGCTTGGCTTTTACAACCCTCGCACCAAAGAAACNCGTCTCGATACTGAGGCCATCCGTGAGCGTCTGGGCCAGGGTGCCCAGCCCACAGATGTGGTTCGCACCCTCCTGGAGCGCGGCGGTCTTTTAGAGAAAAGCGTCCGCCCCGCGGAGACCGTTGGCAAGGCCAAGCAGGCTGCCAAGCGCGAAGCAGATGCCAAGCAAGCCGCCAAAGAGGCCGCTGAAGCTAAAGCTGCTGCTGAAGCCGAAGCCAAGGCTGCTGCAGAGGCTGAAGCTGGTTCAGCTGACGACGCCTCTGAATCCAGCGAAGGCTGATCGCGCCGGTGTCTGTCGACGCCGCTCAGAGCCGCTTCGTTCTTGATCTTCCCAACACGGAGGCTGCTCTCGCCCTGGCGGGAGAAGCTGAAACAACCCTGCATCGCCTTGAGGCTCTGACTGGGGCCTCCTTGGTGTTGCGGGGTCTTCAATTGGTGATCACTGGCCGACCAACCCAGATTGAACGCGCCGCTGCGGTGGTGGAGCTGGTGCGACCTCTTTGGCAGGGTGCTCAGGCTGTTTCGCCTGTTGATCTCCAGTCCGCCTTGGGAGCGATCAATACCGGGCGGGGGGACGACCATGCCGCCATGGGCGAGCAGGTGCTCGCTAAAAGCCAGAAGGGGAATCTTCTGCGGCCGCGCACGCTGCGTCAGAAGAAGTACGTGGATGCCATGGAGTGCCACGACCTCACCTTTGCCCTTGGTCCAGCTGGCACCGGCAAAACATTTTTGGCGACCGTTCTGGCGGTTCGGATGCTGACCGAACGCAAGGTGGAACGCCTGATCCTGACTCGCCCAGCCGTGGAGGCCGGTGAACGGCTCGGCTTTCTTCCCGGGGACCTCCAGCAGAAAGTGGATCCTTATCTGCGACCTCTCTACGACGCTCTCCACTCCTTACTCGGCCCGGAGAAAACAGCGGTGCTGCTTGAAAAAGGTGTGATTGAAGTGGCTCCGCTGGCTTACATGCGAGGGAGGACCCTCAGCAACGCCTTTGTGATCCTGGACGAAGCGCAGAACACCACCCCTGCCCAGATGCGAATGGTGCTNACGCGTNTNGGGGAACGGTCCCGGATGGTGGTGACGGGCGACGTGACTCAAGTGGATCTGCCCCCCGCTGTGAAGAGCGGATTGGTGGAGGCTTCCCAGGTTTTGGATGGTGTGGAGGGCGTGGCTGTCTGTCGGCTGACATCAGCNGATGTGGTGCGTCATCCCTTGGTGCAGCGCGTGGTGGATGCCTATGCCCGCGTTGATGAGCAGTCCACGCCTCGGGGTCGGCATCAATAGGGAGATCCACACCCCAAACCCCCGCCAGCGCTGGCAGGATGAACTGAACGTTCATGATCTGGTCGACATGCCAGCAAGCAGTAATTTTCAGGAGGCGATCCGCGAAGCGCAGTCCAGCGCTTTGGTAGGTCCCAACGTTGTCAACAAAGCCCTGCCCTATGTAGGCGGTGGAATGGCGCTCACATCAGTTGGTGTGATTGGTGGCTTGTCGATGATGGCGACGCCGTTGTTCATGCCCCTGTTCTGGGTGGCCATGATCGGCAACCTGATTCTTTTCTTCGTCGCACAGAACGTGGCGATGAAGGGCAACAACGCCACGGCCTTGCCACTTCTTGCTGTTTACAGCCTGATCACTGGCTTCACTCTCAGCGGCTTGGTGGCCTTTGCAGGTGCTGTGGCTGGCATCGGAGCGGTTGGAACCGCTGCTTTGGCAACGGGAATCACCTTTGTGATCGCCTCGATTGTGGGGCGCCGCATGAGTGATTCCGTTGGTCAGGCCCTCGCCGGAGTGGTGGGCTTGGGCTTGGTCGGCCTGATCATCGCCATGGTGGTTCAGCTGATCGGTGGCATCTTTGCCCCCGCGGTGTTCCANGGCACCAGCTTTGAGTTGATGATCGCTGGNTTCGGCACCGTGCTGTTCATTGGTGCCGCTTTCGTTGACTTTTACACGATGCCTCGTGCCTACCGGGATGATCAGTACCTGGCAGGTGCTCTGAGCATGTACCTCACCTACATCAACCTGTTCATCTTCATTCTGCGACTGATCATCGTGCTCAATGGTGGTGGCCGCCGCGACTGATTCGCTTGGTGAATGATCGCCTTGCGATCGATTGTTCAAGGAAGCCCCGGCACGTCCGGGGCTTTTTTGTTTCTGTTTATACCGTTTCGANTTCTTGCAATTGGCCTGACATTGNTGTTTTTGAGCGCTGCATTGTGGTGAACCAGCTGGGAACCCTTGGACCCTTCGAATTCAGCTCCTGAGTTGAAGCGACAACAACGTCGTCTGAGATTCATCCTTCAGATTGCGATCTCGGCCGCCCTCGGTGGCTTTTTGTTTGGTTACGACACGGCAGTGATCAANGGTGCTGTCGGTGCCATTGGCGAAGTGTTTGAGGTGTCCTCGGGGGATCTCGGCCGGGCAGTTGCAGCCGCTCTGATTGGCTCCGCCNTCGGTGCCTTGGCCGCGGGCTGGCTTTCAGATCGGATTGGCCGTCGCCGGAGCATGGTGGTGGCGGCGGGATTGTTCCTGGTCAGTGCCATCGGTTCGGCCTTGGCGCAGACGCTGGTCGGTCTGATCGTCTGGCGCGTTATTGGTGGTCTGGGCGTTGGTTTCGCCAGNGTTCTGGCGCCGGCTTACATCGCGGAGGTATCACCCGCGGATCAACGCGGCCGTCTTGGATCGCTTCAGCAACTCGCGATCGTGGTGGGCATTTTCCTGGCTCTTCTGTTCGACTACGCCATCGTTCAGGTCACGCCTGACCGCAATCCGGTGTCGATGGTCGGTCCTCTCGCGGCGTGGCGCTGGATGCTGATGTCTGAGGTGCTTCCGGCGGGGTTGTANGGCGTTCTTGTNTTGGGAATACCAGAGAGTCCTCGCTACCTGGTGCAAAAGGGCTTGCCGGAACGGGCGAGGGCCGTGATCGAGAAAACGCTGCATGAGCCGGCCCAACAGGTGATCGAGCGCATTCAGCACAGCCTTGAAAACACTGACCACGGCAAGATCACAGACCTTCTGGATCAGCGCAGCCTGTTGCTCCCTGTGGTCTGGACGGGCGTGATGCTGGCGATCTTTCANCAGTTCGTTGGCATCAATGTGATCTTCTACTACTCGAGTGTGCTCTGGCAGGCGGTGGGCTTCAGCACCACCGACAGCCTGATGGTCACCGTGATCACCTCTGTGACGAACGTGGTCACCACCTTCGTGGCCATTGCCTTCATCGATCGGATCGGTCGCAAGCCGTTGCTGCTGGCGGGATCCGTTGTGATGACCCTCACTCTGGGAGCCATGTCCTGGACCTTTGCCGGTGCCACGGTGGTCAACGGTTCACCGCAGTTGGTGGGTGTGGCCTCCGTGGTGGCCTTGTTGGCAGCCAATCTGTTCGTNTTCGCCTTCGGCTTCTCCTGGGGGCCTGTGATGTGGGTGATGCTCGGAGAGATGTTCAACAACCGCATCAGAGCCGTTGCACTCGGACTCTGCGCCATGGTGAATTGGATTGCCAACTGGTTCATCGCGCGAACCTTCCCGCCGCTTCTTGAGGCCTCGGGTCCGGCGTTGGCCTATGGGCTNTATGCCACAGCCGCTGCGATTTCGTTCTTCCTCGTGATCTTCTTTGTCCGCGAAACTCGCGGCAAGGAGCTGGAAGACATGGCCTAACAGNCCTGCAGCGTCGTCTTTTTTGTGNAGCTGTTAACGATCTTTTCTCNACCCATGGCTCGTTGTCTCAACGGACTGATCGCTCTGGTGGCCGGCCTCAGTCTCGNCGCCCCTGCTNCGCTGATCGCAGAAACGCGTTCAGCGGAGATTGAGCAGCTTGAGCTCACAACGCAGCCCTGGCTGAGGGAGTGGCTCGACCTGCCCGACTGGGTGCAGTTCTCGATCAANTACACCACAGAGATCAATGCCAACCCGCTTGGTGGTGATCAGCAAACAGGAACGTACACCCACAATCTGGCCATTAATTCCGCCTTCTCNAGCGGCTTTGGCAAGGANGAATCTGTGTGGGATGAACTGGATCATTGGACATTGGCGGTCACCGCCTCGCAGCGCTCCGGCACCAGCCTCTCCCACAAAATTCCTAACCAACTCGCCGTTCAGCAGATCTATGGCTACGGCCAAACGTTTCGCCTGGCAGGCCTTTGGCTGGAACGCAACCAGAGCGACGATGGATTGCTGAAACTGAAGCTGGGCAAATTCGCGACGTTTGACGATTTCGCCTCGTCGCCTTTGTACTGCTACTACACCAACAACGGCTTTTGCGGACAGAACTGGGGCATTCCCAACTCATTGCCGGTGCTGGCCTATCCATCCAACCAATACGGGTTGGTGTTCCACCTCGGATCCGCTGATGGCCCCAGGGTTCGATCCGGTACGTATCAGATCAACCCCGATGGAGCTGAGCCTGGTTATCACGGTGCTGACTTCAGCATTCAGCCTGGCGATGGTCTGGCCCAGTTCGTGCAGCTTGATGTGCCGTTNTCACCTCCTGCACCCTTGCCCGCTCGCCGTTTGGAGAGTGGAGCGATTGAGTTGGTTGCTGAGGAAGAGCGTGAGCTGAATTACGTCTCTGGTTTGCCACAGGCTGGTCTTCAGCTTGGAGGTTGGGTCGGGCTCTGGGAGTTCCCNGAACTCAGCGGAGGCGGAACGACGTCTCAGAACAACAANGGTCTNTATGGCTTGGTGTCAGTTCCCGCCAACGCTGGCGGGCTGGCTCTGGATGGTCGTTTGTGGATCAATGCCACCTATGGCTTAACGCAGTCTGTTCAGGCCGTTCCCAACACCTTGGCGGGGGGGTGGATCGGCAAGGGTGTCTTTCGCNGGCGCCCCCACGATGCCCTCGTCGTTGGTGTGACCAATGCCAACTGGAGCCGCGACATTGTTGATGGACCCATCTGGGAAACGGNGTTGGAACTGGGCTACCAGGTGTCCCTGGGCGGTAATGCTTCAATCCAGCCGTCGGTGCAATACATCTTCAATCCAATGGGTCAGGGGAAGGTCGACGATCCACTCGTTCTGGGGTTGCAGGTGAGCCTGACGCTGTGAACAGTTCAGCCNTCGGCCACGGCATAGACACTGTTGCCGATGGCCTTTTTNTGTTCAGTGTCGTATCCCCATTTCTCCAGAAAGTCGACGTCTTCACCGCGGTTGTCGAGGGCCGCGGCCAGAAGTTGTTCCAGCCGTTCTTTCACCTGGCNTGGCTCCAGCAGTCTGAGCAGCTCAATGCATCGGGTTGTGACCCGTTCTGAGCCAGCCTGCTGGGCTTCATCTCCGGCTCTGCGGTGATGAACGGCCATGGCTGTACTCATCGCCAGGTTACGAACGCTCAAATCGACCACGCCCTGACCGGCACTCCGCAGTTGACCGACCACGGCATCTGGCAGGCGATCCATCAGGGCGCTGTCGCCGGCGAGGCTCACCACGAAAAAGCCTCGGGCACCATCCCGGCTGGCCACCATTTCGCCGATTCGATCAGCCATCACTTCATCGCTGATCTCTTCGTTCTCCCATTGCTGCAGCCAAGAAGCGGTGATCTCCATGGCCTGTTGAAACGTGGGCTGCTGAGCCACCATCGCCAGGTCAATGTCCTCAACTCAGGTTATGGGTCGATTCAACGGCGGCGCAGACTTGCGTGATGCTTCTCACTTCGCCGCCAGAGGATTACCGCTCTGGTTTCATTGCGCTGATCGGCCGCCCCAATGTGGGTAAGTCCACCCTGGTGAACCAGTTGGTGGGGGAAAAGGTGGCGATCACCTCGCCGGTGGCCCAGACCACCCGTAATCGCCTGCGGGCGATTCTCACCACCGAGGTTGCCCAGATGGTTCTGGTGGACACCCCGGGAATCCACAAACCTCATCACCTGNTGGGTGAACGGCTCGTCAAAAGTGCTCGCACTGCTATCGGCGAAGTTGATCTGGTGGTGTTGCTCCTGGAGGGGTGCGAACGTCCTGGCCGTGGCGATGCCTTCATTGTTGATCTGCTGAGGCAGCAGTCTCTGCCGGTGCTGGTGGCCCTCAACAANTGGGACAAGGTGGCAGAAGATCATCAGGCCGAGGCGGAGGAGGCCTACAACGCCCTACTGCAGGAGACGAACTGGCCAGTGCACCGCTGNAGCGCCCTGTCAGGCGATGGCTGCAAGGAGCTCACAGCGGCNATGGCGGCTCANTTGCCCTTGGGCCCCCAGCTTTATCCGCCCGAGATGGTGAGTGATCAACCGGAGCGGGTGCTGCTGGCTGAACTCATTCGCGANCAGGTGCTTCTCCACACCCGGGAAGAGGTTCCCCATAGCGTCGCCGTTACGGTTGATCGNGTTGAGGAGTTGCCCGCCAAGGGCAAAGGAACGGGGCGCACCGCAGTGCTGGCNACGGTGCTGGTGGAACGCAAGAGCCAAAAAGGAATCCTGATCGGGAAAGGCGGAACGATGCTCAAGACGATCGGCCAGGGGGCACGTCTGCAGATGCAAGTGCTGATTGATGGCCCGGTGTATCTGGAGCTGTTCGTGAAGGTGGTGCCGGATTGGCGCAGCAAGCCACAGCGCCTCAATGAGCTGGGCTACGGCGATGGATGACGTTGATCNGTTCTGTGAGTCGTTCTGTTCAAGATTGATCGAACATCCTCTGGAGAGCGCTCTTCTTGCCTTGTAGTGANTTGGCTCGCATNGGTTGNCCCAAGGGTCGGGGCTGTCGAGGACGGTTCAAAAACACCTTGCTCAGCCACCAGAGTTGAAGAGCCAGAAACACGATCGCCAANAGCCCCAGCTCAAAGAATCCCTGCATTGGTCGTGCTGCCTCGGTACGACGGTTCTTCAGTTGTTCTGAGCTGCTTTCTTCTCTGGCGTTGAATCTTTTGTGATGGCTTGGGGTTTGTCAGCGGATTTTGTGNCGAGGGACGCCTCGAGGCGCTGAAGCTGTGCTTCGCGCAATGCTGATGCCAACGCAAGAGTGCGATCGGTCATGAGTTGGCCTTCCCGATCACACAAATCACGTCCATGCTGAGTCGGGAAAGTGCCCGCCGCTCAAAANGCTTCGGGACCTTAAGCATTTTTTCGGAGCCTGTCATGGCAGAGACGTGCTCCGTGAGCGGTTCTTGACGGCTGACGTTTCAAAAGAAAGTGTTAAGTANCCCCCAGCTTGTTTGCTGGACTACCAAAAACAGTTGGCGAAACGGAGATTCTCCGCTCGGAATTTTCTGAAAGCTCTTGGCCGACGATCTTCGCCTCAGCTACCTGCATCTGATGAACAAGGCTGCGCAGTCGGAAGACCGCCAAAGCTATTTCCACTACCTCAAGCTTGCGGAGCAAAAGCTGCGGAGTAGCAAACAAGATACGGAGATCTGGCAGCCCAATGCCGAAACGATCAAGGCGTCCTGAGACGGTGCAGTTTTCAACGGTGCAGTTTTCAAGGGTCGGAGCACGCTTAATCTCCGACCATGCTTTCGCTGCTGACGCGCACCAAGAGCTTCCGGGACCCTTGGGTGGGGCACCGAGGCTTGAACCAACATTGGCAGTTGCATCGCCGTCGGGTTGCGTTGGCAGAGACCCTCTGTCGCTGGAGGCGTTGGCTCAGGCCTGATCAACTGGCCAGCCTTCAGCGCGATGGGTATGTGCTGATTCAGAACGTTCTTCCAGACGCAGACTTTCAGGCCCTCAGCGAAGAGGTTGAGAGTGCCGTGAGCCAAGCCGCTCAGCGGCATCAGCTCCCGATCAATGCCAGGCCCGGATTCCGACCCAAGCAACCCTTCCCCGGTGGGTTTGATCGGTTTGACGGCGGCACCTTGAACCGCTTTCTTCACCTAGACGAGCAGCGCTTCCCTTGTGCCTCAGGCTTTGCCCGTCATCCACACCTCAACGCCGCGTCCCGGCAGCTGATTGGTTTGCCGATCGATCCACGCAAGATGGACATCTACCTCACAGTTCATGGCGAGGAAACACGAACGCATGATCTGCAGAAGGATCTTCATCGCGACACCTTTTTCAGGGCTCTGAAGTTCTGGTTCTTTCTTCGCCCCGTTCATCGGGAGGACGGCCCGTTCGAATATGTGCCTGGAAGCCACCGTCTCGATCCGTTGCGGTTGCGCTGGGAACAGTCCACCGCTGAAGCGGCTTCGCGTCATCGGCGCCAGCCAGATGTCTCCGGCTCGTTCAGGATTCGGGAGGATGAGCTTCCGTCTCTGGGCCTTCCGGCCCCCAAAGCACTCACCTGCCCAGCGAATTCACTCGTGCTTGCGGACGTGTTCGGATTTCACCGCCGTGGGGCCGCTCATGCAGGGCGGGAACGTCTCGCGCTCTACGGCTGGAATCGCCCTTATCCCTTCCTACCCATTACCTGGTGATCCCGGCTGAGAGGATGGGTGGATGAGTGAACAAGCTTTTCCCCCAGCCGATCCCGCCGGTTTCCTCAACCTCTGTGCCGGGGAATGGATGAGTCTGCGCAGCACCTTCGATCTGGCTGCTGGTGGAGATGACGACTGGCATAACAGCGAGCGGGGTGAACTCACGGTTCGCTGTGATGCCCTCGAGGCTTCTCTTGGGCAACTGGTGGTTCAGGCACCAGGTGGCCTCAGCACCTCCCTCGCTTTTGCTGCCGGTGGTGAGCTTGTGGTGGATGGAGCCCCCGCAGGGCACTGGCGGTTTTGGCCTGACGGAAGCATGGAATTGAACCTCAACCGTGATGACGGTGTGTGCGTTCAGGAACGCATTTGGTTCACCCGGGCCAATCTTCGGTTGCGCAGCACCACGGCGATGGGGGCCGATGGGAACCCGCTGCAAGGCAGCTTCTGCACCGATATCCGTCGGGTCTCCAAGCCTGCTGCTTGAGATCGATGGCGCCATATCGGCTGGATGTTGTGAGTCTGGCGCCGCAAGCGTTCAGCCCATTGCTGGAGTTGGGTGTGATCGGGCGGGCCTTCAGTGCTGGCATTGCAGAACTGCATTGCCACAACCCCCGTGACTTCGCCACTGATCGTCACCGCAAGGTGGATGATGAGCCCTATGGCGGGGGCGCAGGAATGGTGCTCAAGCCGGAGCCAGTCTTCGCTGCAATGGAGTCGATCCCTTGTACGGAGCGCTGCCGGGTGCTGCTGATGTCTCCCCAGGGACGTCCGCTGCAACAGCAGGATCTGCAGCGTTGGTCCACAGACCATGACCAGCTGGTGTTCCTCTGCGGCCACTACGAAGGCTTCGATGAACGCATCAGGGCTTTGGCGGATGAAGAAGTCTCCATTGGCGATTTTGTGCTCACCGGCGGCGAACTGCCGGCGATGACCGTGATCAACGGCGTGGTCCGCCTGTTGCCAGGAACCGTTGGCACCGCCGATTCCTTGGTGGAGGAGAGCCACAGCGCTCTGCTGCTCGAACACCCCCACTTCACCCGTCCAGCCGCCTTCCGCGGTGAAACGGTGCCGGAGGTGTTGCGCAGCGGCGACCATGGCGCCATCGCGCGCTGGCGTCAGCAACAGCGGGAAGAGCGCACCAAGGAGCGGCGGCCGGATCTCTACCGTCGCTGGCAGGCCGCAACAATGAACATCCCCGGTGACAACGGAATGGAGATGCGCATCGGCAACGGTTACGACATTCACCGCCTTGTAGAGGGGCGACCGTTGATCCTGGGCGGCGTTCGGTTGGACCATCCCGCCGGGCTTGGTTTAGACGGCCATAGCGATGCCGATGTGCTTGTGCATGCCGTGATGGATGCCCTGCTCGGTGCGCTGTCGTTGGGCGACATTGGCAAGTACTTCCCCCCCACTGATCCGCAATGGAAAGGGGCCGACAGCCTGATGCTTTTGGAGCAGGTGGTGGGGCTGGTGCGAGAGCGGGGATGGATTGTGGTGAATGTGGATGCGGTGGTGATTGCTGAGCGACCGAAGTTGAAGCCCCATATCGAAGCCATGCGCAGCAACATCGCCGCACGCATCGGCATTGATGCGGATGCTGTTGGCGTGAAGGCCACCACCAACGAAAAGCTCGGCGCTGAGGGTCGGGAGGAGGGGATCAGTTCTCAAGCCGTTGCTCTGCTGGGGAGAGGCTGAACCGATGAAGCACTGGCCAACTCTGCTTTCTAAGGTCACTGGCTTATGTCTGACACTCGTTTTGACGTTGGCTGCTCTTTCCGACATTCAGGCTCCCGTGCTGGCGTCGTCGGTTGCGGATGTTGATGTTGCGGTGATTGAGCACCTGCGCGTGAGCGTGCCGAAGGATTCCAGGGACCAGTGGTTGGCAGCGGAACGCGGGAGCTGGGAGCCCTGGCTGCAGCAGCAGCAAGGTTTCCTCGGGAGGGACGTGCTCTGGGATCCCTCCACTGAGGAAGGCGTGCTCATGATCCGTTGGAGCAGCCGGGAGGCCTGGAAGGCGATTCCCTTCGATCAGGTTTTGACGGTTCAGGATCGGTTTGAGCAGCTGGCACGGCAGGAAACCGGACAGCGCCAAGGCAATCCCTTCCCTCTGGTGTTCGAGGGTGAACTTCTCCCCCAGTGATCGGTCCTGATGCCCGCCTCGATCTGCAGCGCAGGGCTCGGCTCGGCATGGTTGAAGCTGTTTGGGGGCAGCACAAAACTGCTGAACAGATCGTTGCCGTTCTGCAGGGCTTTGCCTCTGCAGGGGAGGTGGCTCTGGTAACCCGCGTGGAGCCAGACAAGGCGGCCCAGGTGTTCAAGGTTCTTCCGGATGTGGTGTTTCATCCGGATGCTCGCTGCATCACCTACGGGACGATTCCACCGAACCCTGCGCCTCCAGCTGATGTTGTAGTTCTCAGCGGCGGTAGCAGCGATCGCACTGTTGTGGCGGAAGNCACCCTGGCGTTGCGCTGCCATGGCATCGGCGTGCAAGCGGTGATGGATGTTGGTGTCGCCGGTTTGCATCGGCTCCTAGACCAGCTTCCGAAGCTGACCGATGCGCGCGTGTTGATCGCTTGTGCCGGGATGGAGGGTGCTCTTCCGACGGTTCTGACAGGTCTCGTTCCTCAACCTGTGATCGGGGTGCCGGTNTCCGTGGGTTACGGNATNAGCGAAGGCGGTCGCACGGCTCTTGAGGGGATGCTGGCCAGCTGTGCACCAGGCCTGCTCGTGGTGAATATCGATAATGGCTATGGCGCAGCGATGGCGGCTCTGCGCATCCTCAAGGGGTCTTGTTGACTGACTGACCCAGCCACTTCAGCTCAGAGCTGTTGTGATCACACTCAACACGCTGCAGGGCATCAACCAAGGCGGCGAGATCAGATCTCGACAGCTCCCCATCTTGTTGCCATTCCATGGAGCGCGGGTCAGGAGCCAAGGCGTTAAAACGTGTTTATGCGTAAATCAAAACTAGGTGTGAAACCTGAGAAATATTGCTCAGTTAACCCAGATTCTCGGGAAGAAAATCTTTAGTTCCTTAAAGGTGCTGCAGATTGGGATAGGCGGTCACGAGATCGTTAGCGCTCAGCACATCTCCCTTTCCCTCGGGTTGCCAGATCACTTCGAGAGCCATCAGCTCGCTCGAGGCTGTGGAACCCAAGATGCGAAGCGTCTGACGCAGGGCTTCCCCGGTGTCGGATCCTGCGAGTTTCGCTGAAGCCGTCGAGGCCACTAACAGCGTTACGACGATGAACTCGTTGGTGGCATCGGCCTCTCCCGAAGCATTGGAGCTGTCATCGAGGCGTCGTCCGCCGACATTGCTCACCAATTCGGCATCCAACTTGCTGCGTTCGTTCATCGACAGCCGGTTGAACGTGGATTCCGCGGAGCTGAATGGAACGCTGCCACTCTCAGCATTGGCGTAGACCCAAAGATCGGGTTGGCGCAGCAGAGCCAGGGTCGTTTCCTGGAGCAGCCGTTGCAAACCGCTGGAGCTGCTCGTGTCAGATGAGGAGGCGAGGGAGCGAAGGTCGTCTTGCAGCGACTTGGCGCTGGCCAACAGACCCACCTGAACCTGAATCATGTTCACGTTGCGCGGCATCGCCGGAGCTGCAGGGGCTCCACCNATGGCCGGAGCTGTGGAACCACCGCGAATCGCATTCACCAGCACACCNGCAACGGCCATCAGGATCAGCAGCCCAAACAGCCCACCACCCCCGAAGCCGAAGATCGGGATGATGAAGGGAAATCCAAGGCCCCCGCCTCGGTAACCACCACCACGGGCACCACCGCCGAAGCTGGAGCCGCCGCTTCGTGGCATGGAGGGTGCTCTGAAGCTTCCGCCACCCATGCGACCTCCGCGTGCGGCGTCTGCAGGCTGCGCCTGAATCAGGCACATCCCTACGACAACCAAGGGCAGCAGGATGGAAGCCAGCAGTCTTCGGGTTCTGATCAACGGNCGAAAGGTGGCCACGGTTGTGCCCCCAAAATCAATCCATTGACTCTAGGAACCACCTCCAACGATGGTGACAATTTCGAGAATGTCGCCGTCGTTCACGGTGATGGCGCTCCAAGTGTTNCGCGGAGCAATCACGCCGTTGTGTTCAGCCACCACCAGCAAAGGACGCTCGGCGAGACNGTTGACCACGTTGTCCAAGGTTGCTGGATCCGGTGTCGGATCCAGCAACCGCTGCTCGCCGTTGACCTGAAGCTTGAGTGCCATGGTCAGATCCTCGAGGGGGACAACGTCTGCAGCAACTCTCGGCATGCCTGTGCGGAGTCCGGCGCCGACATCACGGCGCCGATCACCGCGATCCGTCCACATCCCGACGCCATCAAGGAGGGAAGGTTCTCACTGTTGATTCCACCGATTGCGAACACTGGGAGANGGCTCAGCGGCAATGCTGCCTTGATGGTGCCAAGGCCAATTGCCGTTCGCTCGGGTTTCACGGCGGTGGTGTGCACCGGGCCGAGCCCGATGTAGTCGATCGGTTCGCTTTGGGCCTGTTGCACCTGGTCAAGACTGTGGGTGCTGCGGCCAATCAATCTGTCGGCACCGAGCAAGCGGCGCGCGATTGCGGGGGGCAGGTCGTCCTGGCCCAGGTGAACTCCATCGGCATCANCCGCCAGAGCCAAATCAATGCGGTCATTCACGATGAACAGCGCTCCATGGCGGTGGCACAGCTGTTTCAGGGCCACTGCGTCCTGCAACCGCTCCAGATCGTTGCCGGCTTTGCAGCGGTATTGCACCATCGCAACGCCACCTCGACACGCTGCCTCAACCCGCTGAACCAGATCCTCACAGGGTGTGGTGATCAAGCAGAGGGTGCAGTCCTTCAGGCGATTCCGGCGTCGAGCGGCCGTGGTCGCTCGTAGGCAGTCCACCTCCAGGTCGTACAGCCCGTAGCGAATCGCGGCGGCTTCTGAGGCCAGCAGTGGGTCCACCGTGCGGCCGTATTCCTCCAGAACCCGCAGGGCCTCCTGAACCCGGGCGCAGTTGGCAGCCACCACATGGTCAGGGCTGTGGCGATCCAGTTGGGCCGGATGTCCCAGTCCGGCTCCGGTGTCGGTGGCGGTGGAGCGGGCCTGCTTGTAACGGTCGTGGTGCAGACGTCCCAGCCTTTGCCTCCAGTCCTTCAGGCGCACAACGAGATCGTTCTGNTCAAGGCCGAACCGGCACCAATCCTCGACAACCCGTAACCCTTCCCGCGAACGGTCGAGGTTGGCGTCGATCAGACGGGCCACCCGTGTGTCGAGGGATGTCTCGCCAGCCATCAGTTCCATGGCACTCTGTGGGTGTTCGCAATGCCCTTAACCATGGAGAACGGTGGTTCGGAAAGCACCATGCACGTTCTGGTCTGGGGCATCGTGCTGCTGGGAGGAATTGGGGTGTTCATCGTTTGGGGTTTGGTGAACGCCTATCCAACGGCTGTTTGAAGCAGGTCGCTGAGNAGTTGGCGGGCCTGATCNGCATCCCGACCAATTTGCGCTGAGAGCTCTTCGAGNCCACTGAACTTTTGTTGTCCGCGCAGCCGCTTGACGGGCTCCACGGTGAGGCTNCTGCCCTCGAGCTCAAGGCTGCGATCGAGCANATGAACCTCCACTGCAGAGGGTGAGGTGGGATCCACTGTGGGCTGNGGGCCCAGATTCATCACGGCCGGAAGCATGTCCCCTNCCCCGTCGAGTTGGGCCCAAGCGGCGTAGACACCAAGGCCTGGGAGCGCTTTGCGCCCATCGACCTGCAGATTTGCTGTTGGCCAACCCAGTTCCCGCCCGAGGCCGCGGCCACGAACCACNCGTCCCTGGAATCGATAGGGCCGTCCCAGCAGGGTTCGGGTTGTGGCCAGGTCGCCCTGTTCCAACGCATGGCGGATGCGGCTGCTGCTCATTCGCCCCGCNCCGTCCTCAACCATCGAGACCACCCTCACCTCCACGCCGTGGGCGCCTGCCACCNGTTGCAACAGCTCGGTATCCCCCCGGCGTTGATGGCCAAAACGGAAATTCGTGCCCACTGCAATGCGCCGGGCTTGAAGGGTGTTCAACAACACGGAGGTCACGAACTCATCAGCGCTGAGCTCAGCCAGTTCCAGGGTGAAAGGCACGAGCACCAGCTGCTGGATGCCCAGAGGCTCCAGTAGCGAGAGCTTCTCGCTGGGAAGGTCCAGCCGAAGCCTTGCTTCCCCAAACAGCACTTCGCGAGGGTGGGGCCAGAAACTCACCACCGTTGGGATGGCCTCAGGCGGTCGATCGGCCAGGGCTGCGCCGATCACGCTGCGGTGGCCGGCGTGCAGACCATCAAAGCTCCCGAGGGCCAGGGCAGTGGGCCGGAGGGCCTCCTCTGGAGAGCAGAGCGGAATCAAGAGGTGCGGATGAGGCGCTTTGGTGGCAAGTTTGAACGACCGAGCTTCAGGCCATGGCCGATCGCCTTGATTTCCAGCAGTTGGCCTTCGGGGTGCGGCGGATGGGTTGGATCCGCTTCTGGATTCAGGTGGTCCTCGGCATCGTGGTGGTGGGGGTGCTGCTGTTCAACAACATCGGCGGCAGCCTGGCCCGCAATTCGGAGCGTGCGGTGGGCCTTGGCCCCGGCCTGTCGCTCACCTCGCTCGCGTTCCTGGTGCTCCTGTTCAGCCTTTGGCAGGGTTGGTTAATCGTGCGAACAGGGCGCGCCCTCGATAGCGCTGCCCGCCCCAGCCGTGGAGAGGTCTCCCGGTTGATCAAGCGGGGTCTTCTGGCGGATCTGCTCGGACTCACCTTCGCCGCCATCGGCTACCAAGCCCTGGCCGGAAGTTTGTTTGTGCAGGCGTCCATGCAGACGCCAGGCATTGCGATTGGTGGGCGGGGCATGGCTGACAACCTGGCCATCACCTCATTGGAAATGCTGTCGGTCCTCAGCAACACCCAGGTGCTGTTCGCCCACTTGATCGGTTTGTTTTTCTCGTTGTNGCTTTTGCAGCGGATCTACCGCACCAGCTGATCGTTGAGGCGCAGTTTCGGCAGTCCGCTCAGTGCNCCACGCCAGAACAGGTCGGGCTGGATCGGCGTGAGCGAGGGTGAATTGGCATGAATCTGGGCCACATCACTGGGCCAATCGCGCGGCCCTTCGCCGGCGGATTCAAGGTCGTTCACCACTTCTCCGGCAAGCCAGTANTAAGTACGGCCACGGGGGTCTTCACGGCGGCTGAACTGTTCGTCGTAACGGCGGATCGAAAGCCGGGTCCAGCGCAGCGGGCCCATGGCTTCCCGGTCGCAGGGGGGGATGTTGAGATTCAGCAGCAAATGTCCAGGCCACTGGTCCGCTAGGGCTTTTTCAGCGACTTCAACGGCCAGTTGAGCGCCGGTTTGGAATTGCCGCCACTGAAAGCAGGCGCTGCTCACGGCCAGAGAGGGAATGTCNTCCAAGGTGCCTTCCATGGCTGCAGCAACGGTGCCGGANCAGAACACATCGGTGCCAAGGTTCGGCCCGTGATTGATGCCGGAGAGCACCAGATCGGGCTTCTCCTTCACCAGTTCGAACAAGGCCAGCTTCATGCAATCCGCCGGCGTGCCGGAGCAGGCCCATGCCGTAACGCCAGGCACGAACAGTTCATCAGCTCGCTCCGCCCGGATGGGGGATTGAAGNGTGAGGCCATGGCCTGTGGCGGAGCGTTCCTGGTCGGGGCAGACGACTGTGACGTGATGGCCCCGGGCAACGGCCGCNGCCGCAAGGGTGCGGATGCCTTCAGCGAACACGCCGTCGTCGTTGCTGATCAGGATCCGCAGCGGTGCCATCGCTTCTCATCTGTTCTCGGCGAACCTAAGCGGGCTGGCTGCTTACAGTCAGTCGCCTTCTGCCCCACTCTTGTGAGCGCCACAGTCACCCTGCAGCAGCTCACCGACCAGCTGGATGCGCTTGAACAGCAGGCTGCTGCCGAGATCGCTGAAGCTTCCGATGCCCATGAGCTGGAACAGATGCGGGTGGGTCTGCTGGGGAAGAAGGGGCGGATCTCGNCCGTTCTNGGGGCGATGGGCAANCTCCCCGGCAATGAGCGGCCTCTGGTGGGTCAACGCGCCAATGTGCTGAAGACCCAGGTGCAGACCCTGCTCAGTGAGCGCCTGCAGGCGGTGAAGCAGCAGNCCATGGCAGAGAAGATCNCCCGCGAGTGCATCGACGTGACGGCGCCACCTTCGGGCACGCCGATGGGGCATCGGCACCCGCTGATCACCACCACCGAAGACATCGTTGATCTCTTTCTCGGCCTCGGCTACAGCGTGGCTGAGGGGCCCGAGGTGGAGAAGGACCACTACAACTTCACGGCCCTGAACATTCCCGAGGACCATCCGGCCCGGGACATGCAGGACACCTTTTATCTGCAAGGAGATCTGCTGCTGCGCACCCACACCTCACCGGTGCAGATCCGCCATCTCGAACAGAATCCGCCGCCGGTGCGGATCGTTGCTCCCGGGCGGGTGTATCGACGTGACGCAGTGGATGCCACCCACTCGCCGGTGTTCCACCAGGTGGAGGTGCTGGCGATCGATGAAGGGCTCGATTTCAGCCATCTGCGCGGCACGGTGATGGCCTTTCTCAAGGCGTTCTTCGGCGACCTGCCGGTGCGGTTCCGGGCCAGTTATTTCCCCTTCACCGAACCCTCTGCCGAGGTGGATGTGCAGTGGCGCGGGCGTTGGCTGGAGGTGATGGGCTGCGGCATGGTGGATCCCGCTGTGCTGGAAGGGCTGGGGCTAGACCCTGAGCGCTACAGCGGATTCGCCGCAGGCCTGGGGGTGGAGCGGTTCTGCATGGTGCGCCATGGCATTGATGACATCCGCCGCCTTTACACCAGCGATCTGCGTTTTCTCGAGCAGTTCTGATCCAATCGTTAACCAGATCGTTTCAGGCCTCTCGGGTCTCATAGGCTGATCAAGCCTTTTACCCGTCTTGGATCAGTGCCCCGGATCGGACTGATCGTCAACGACGGCAAGCAGCTGGCGGTTCAGACCGCCGACACCATCCAGCAGCGGCTGGAAGTAGCAGGGCACTTGGTGGTGCGCGTCAGCAGCTCGGGCGGGATGGTTGGCTTCGCTAACCCAGATCAGCACTTGAGGTTGCGGGGGTACAGCGCTTGTGTGCCCGAGGGGTTCGACAGCAGCATGGCGCTGGCCATCGTGCTCGGCGGCGATGGAACGGTGCTATCGGCAGCCCGCCAGACAGCCCCCCTTGGTGTGCCGATTCTCACGATCAATACCGGCCATCTGGGTTTTCTGGCCGAGGCCTATCTGGGCGATCTGGACCGGGCGTTGGAGGTGGTTCTCACTCAACAGTGGACGATTGAAGAACGCAGCAATCTCGTGGTGAGCGTGATGCGGGGCGACCAGCGCCGTTGGGAGGCCCTGTCGCTCAACGAGATGGCGCTGCACCGTGAGCCGCTCACGAGCATGTGTCATTTCGAGATTGCCATCGGCCGCCATGCACCGGTGGATATCGCTGCCGATGGCGTGATTCTCTCAACGCCCACAGGATCCACGGCCTACGCCCTCAGTGCGGGAGGACCGGTGATCAGCCCGGATTGTCCCGTGTTGCAACTCACCCCGATCGCACCTCATTCTCTGGCGTCCCGGGCCTTGGTGTTCAGCGATAAGGAGCCGGTGACGGTGTTCCCAGCCACACCAGAACGGCTGATGATGGTGGTGGATGGCAGTGCTGGTTGCTATGTCTGGCCTGAGGATCGCGTCTTGATCCGCCGCAGTGATCATCCGGTGCGCTTCGTGCGGCTCGTTGATCACGAGTTTTTCCAGGTGTTGCGCAACAAACTGGGATGGGGGCTACCGCACATCGCCAAACCGGATCGGGATTGAGGGCTGAGCCCCTGCTGCTGCTCGCTGGTAAGTCGGCCGTCTCGCTTGCACAGCGTCTTGCTGCTTCGGGATATGCCACGGTCGACTGGCTTAGCGCAGGCGTTGCGGCCAGCTATTCCCCTCCCGATGCAGCTCCGGTGGCGGCGGTGTTGGCAGCGGATCAAGCGGGATTGATCAGGGATCTGCGCCAGCGCTTCGGATCGATGCCAATCCTCTTGGATCTCGATCAGGACAGTGTTTCGGCGCGGGCCGCCTGTCTTCAGTCGGGCGCTGATGACTTTTGGTTGTCGGGCACCGGCCCCAGTGACTTGCTGCTCCGGCTGCGCCTGCATCGCACCATTCGCGATCGTCTTGGACAGCGGCCGTCTGTGTTGCAGCTGGAGGATCTGAGCTTGGATCCTTCAACGCGCCTGGTCCGGCGGGGTCGGCGTGTTGTGGCCTTGACGGCCCGGGAGTACATGCTGCTTCAGGTGCTAATGCGCCGTAGCGGCAGGGTGTTCAGCCGCGATGAGCTGATGCGTGAGGTCTGGCAAGACGAGAGGTCTGGCAGCAATGTTGTTGAGGTGTATGTGCGCTATTTACGCCAGAAGCTGGAGGCGGATGGAGAAAGCCGCTTGCTGCATACGGTTCGGGGGCGCGGCTACTGTCTCGGCCAGGTGCAGCCGGAGGACTGAGCCGGAATGGATGCTCTGCCACCGCAGCAGCTCCCGCTGACTGCGCGTTGGTGCCTGATTCAAGGCCCCTGCATCGATTTGGAGGTGGCCCGCACTGCGGAACAGAAGCGGCTCGGGTTGATGCAACGGCCGGCTTTGCCCCCTCTTCGTGGGATGTGGTTCCCCTTCAGCGCTCCGGCCCCGGAGCGGTTCTGGATGTTCAACACGATCGCCCCACTGGATCTGGTGTTTGTGCGGGATGGCCGCGTTCTCGATCTCGCCCCAGAGGTGCCCGTTTGCCCGGCCTTGCCGTGCCGCTCTTACTGGGCTGATGCCGATGGCAATGGCCGCGCTGATTTCGTTGATGCTGTGATCGAGATCGGAGCTGGCGAGGCTGCGCGGCTGGGGATCCGCCGCGGCGATCGCGTCACGATTGGCACGATTACGTCACGAAATTGAGTTCATATCACGCTGATTTCGTGCCGCTCAGGATGATGCAGGGGTTCATGGGTGCCAGCCGGGTTCCGTCGCCGAGGGGCTGTCCGCGCCAGGCCTGGTGCTGTTGAATCTGCACGCTGAGCCCCGCTTCTTCAATCAGGGGCCGGAGCTCAGCGATGGCTTCGAGGGTGGCCAAGGGAATCACCACCTTTCCGCCAGGTTGCAGCCTTTGCAGAATCTCTCTGAGCAGAGCAGCCCGCTGCCGTCCGCCACCTCCGAGCAAAACCCGATCAGGCCGTTCCAGGCCTGCCGGCAGGGTTCCTTGCATCAGGCGCAGAGCATCGCTTTCGAGAACGGCTACAGGGCACACCCCCAGCCGTTGGGCATTGCTGCTGATCAGCTGCGCCCCACCCGCCCGCCGTTCGACGGCCAGGAGCTGGAGCTGAGGGCGGAGCCGCAGGGCTTCGAGTCCCACGCTGCCAGTTCCAGCCCCCAGATCCCAGAGCACTCCCTCGGCCGGCAGGTTCAGCTCCGCCAACAGCTGGATCCGCACTTCCCGTTTGGTCATCAGCCCCGGGTGGTCGTCGTGTTGAAGGAACAGGCCGTCGTCGAGACCGAACAGAGGAAGGGTGTTGGGCAGGGGCGGCGCGGGGGGGTTAGCGATCAGCAGCGCGATCAGCAGCGGCTCGGTGTCCTCCGGCAGGGGGCATCCTGGGTCGACGCAACGCACCCGTTCATCGGCATGGCCAAGGTTTTCGCACAGCCAAAGCTGGGTGCAGGCCTCCAGGCCACTGCTGCGCAAGATGCGTTGCACAGTGTCGGCTCCCCCTTGCTGGGGATCGGTGAGCACCGCTAAGGCGCTGGGCCGTTTCTGCAGGGCTGCGGCCAGAACCTCGGGATCACGGCCATGCAGGCTCACCCAATCGGCGTCCTGCCAGGGGCGGCCGATGCGTGCAAACGCCAATTGCAAGGAGGTGGGTGCGGGGTGGAAGCGGAGTCGGCCAACGCCCAACCGTTCCAGCAGGCTGCGGCCGATGCCGAACCAGAGCGGATCGCCACTGGCAAGAACCACCACGGTTTCTTGCTCTGGAATCCTCTCGAGGCTTGCGGCCAGTGTGCGGGGATCGTCACTGTTGATCAGCAGCGGGCAGCTGCTTCCCAGCCATTGCCTCAAGGCCGGTTGCAGCCGGCGAGGAGCGGCCACATGCTGAGCAGCACGGATCAGGATCTGCTGCGCCTGCGTCAGGGAGGCCGGAGCCCCCGCATCGGTGCCAATCACATCGATCATTTCTACATTCTGTGGCCAGGGTTAAGGCGTCGATGACTCCGGGATCGCTTCTGTCTGATCGGTTGGTTGCTGCAGGGTTCATTCGCCCGGCCGTGCTCATGCGCGGGCTGCAGCTGAGCCGCCCTTCTCTTGGGCGCTGGCCCGTGAGCCTGGTGATTGGCCTGAGTGGCTTGCTGGTGGAACCTCTGGCCTGGCTGCAGAGCTGTCTGCTCTCCCGACGGATCCGTCGCGTTCAGTTGCCGGAGGCTCCGATTGTGGTGATCGGCCACTGGCGCAGTGGAACCACCTATCTGCATCAGTTGCTAGGGGCGGATCCGGGGATGGCGACCGCGCGGAACGCGTTGACGGTGGCGCCCCACGTGGCATTGCTGCTGAAGCCATGCCTCACGTGGCTTTTGGCCAGGGTGATGACCCGGATCAGGCCGATCGATGCGGTGCCCTGGAGCCCACACGATCCTCAGGAGGATGAGCTGGGTCTGGCGCGACTCACCATGGACACCAACATGGCCGGGATGGCTTTTCCGCGCCAGTACCTCTTTCACTTTCATCGCTCGGTGGAGCACACCACCCGGCGCTATGAGCGGCAGTGGTTGCAGTTCACACGACTGACCTGGTTGCACGATGGCGCCCGAAAAGCTGAGCTGCTGATTAAGAACAGCGCCCACTCGGCCCGGGTTCCGATGGTGCTGCGCCACTTCCCCAAGGCTCGGTTTGTGTTGTTGCGCCGTGATCCTGAGGCGTCGATCCGATCGCTGGTGCAGGTGAAACAGCGTCTGGGAACTCTGGTGGGATTGCAGCCGCTGCCGGATGTGATCACCCAGGTGGAGGAAACGGTGGCAGCCCACCGAGCCTTGATGGGGGCCTTCGAAAAGTCCCGTGCGGCGATCCCCGAGGGCCAGTTGCTTGAGCTGAACTACAGCGATCTGGTGAGCGATCCCCTGGCGGCGGTGCAGCGAATCCACAACCACTTCGGCCTGCCGGGCTGGCAGCGGGCGGAAGCCCCGATCCGGGAACGCATTGCCCAGGCCGGCCATTACCAGGCTGATCCGGTGCAGTTGCCCGCGGCTGCGGAGCAGCGGTTGCAGCAACTGCTGGAGGCGTGATGAGCACATGCGAACGCCGGCGTCAGCGTCTCCATGAACTGTTGCTGGCGCTGATTGCCCGGGAGGACGAGCTGCCCCTGCTCGATCCCGATCAGCCGGAGCTCGAGGGCAGCGCTTCACCGGGACGCTGGCTGGATCAGAACCGCCGCAGCCTGCAGCGCTACCAGGCGTTGGTGCGCACAGCGGTCACCCTCGATGCGCTATTGGATGCCGAGGAAAGCTCACAAAGCTTCCCGACTGGCTGAGCGCCGTAAACCTGGCAATCTGGGGCGACTCTCGGCCACAGCATGGCTCCGCTCGGTCTGTCGACGTTGAAATCCCTTTTGGGCCGAGGCAAGAACGGCAAGCCCTGGCAGCCCCCAGAGGCGAGCTGGAGTCGACCCTTTGGGCTGGGATGGAGTGATCCCTACACGGTGCGCTACGCCAGCAACCTGGATGACGGCCCCAACCACGGCATGCCCCTCGGCGGTTTTGGGGCGGGCTGTTTCGGTCGGGCTCCTGACGGAAACATCAATCTTTGGCACCTGGACGGCGGTGAGCACTGGTTCGGCGTGTTGCCCGATTGCCAATTCGCCCTGTTTGAAAGCAATGGCACCAGCACGCGAGCCCACGCACTGGCGGTCAAGCCCCAGGCTGATGCCTCTCGCCCGGATGCAGGTCAGCCGCTGGAGGCTTGGGATTGGTACCCCGAGAGCACTGCCGAACATTGCACCGGTACCTATGCCGCTCGCTATCCACTCAGCTGGACGCAGTACCAGGGTGTCTACGAGGCGGAGGTGCGCTGTGAAGCGTTCAGCCCGATTCTCCCCGGGGACTATCAGCGCACGAGCTATCCGGTGGCGGTGTTCGTGTGGACGCTGCGCAACCCCACCGACAAACCTCTGGATCTCTCCTTGCTGCTGAGTTGGCGGAACACCACGGGCTGGTTCACCAACACCGATGCCTCGGCAGAAGTGCATTTCCGAGACGATGGCAGCCCGGAGCACAACTACGCCCCAGCAATCGGTACAACGTCCGGGCAGTGCAACCGTTGGGTCGACAACGCCAGCCTCAAGGGAGTGCTGCTTGAGGGTCATGTCTCCAGCCCCATCACCGAGGGCGAAGGGCAGTGGTGCATCGCCACGTGCCAGCAGCCGGGGGTGAGCATCCAGCGCTGCAGCCGTTGGAATCCATCGGGCGATGGCAGCGAAATCTGGAGCAGCTTCAGCCGCGACGGGTCGATTCCCGATAGCAACAACGACCGCTGCAGTGGTGCCGATGATCCGCTCAGTGCGGCACTGGCGGTGCGCTGTCAGCTGGCCCCCGGGGAGACCTTGGAGATTCCAGTGGTGATCAGCTGGGATTTGCCGGTCACCGCTTTTGCGACGGGTAGCCAGACCCTTCGCCGCTACACCGATTTTTTCGGAGCCGAGGGCAACCAGGCCGCCGCAATCGCAGCCGAGGCGCTGGAGAACTGGACAACCTGGCGCCAGCAGATCAATGCCTGGCAGCTGCCTGTGTTGCAGCGCAGCGATCTGCCGGAGCCGTTGCGGATGGCTCTGTTCAACGAGCTTTATGACCTCTGCAGTGGCGGAAGCCTGTGGAGTGCGGCGACTCCAGACGATCCCCTCGGCCGCTTTGGCGTGCTCGAGTGCCTCGACTACGCCTGGTACGAGAGCCTGGATGTTCGCCTCTATGGCTCCTTTGCGCTGCTGCAGCTCTGGCCGGAGCTGGACAAGGCTGTGCTGCGCAGTTTTGCCAGGGCGATTCCTGCTGCTGATGCCACCCAGCGGCCGATCGGGTGGTACTTCACCCAGGGCCGGGGGCGGGTGGAGGCGGATCGCAAAGTGAAGGGGGCGACGCCGCACGATCTCGGCGCTCCCAATGAGATTCCCTGGGACGCAACCAACTACACCGCTTATCAGGATTGCAATCTCTGGAAGGATCTGGGCAGCGATTTCGTGCTGCAGGTGTGGCGGAGTTACAAGCTGGCTCCCTCCGGCGAAGACATCGGTTTTCTGTCGTCCTGCTGGCCGGCCGCTGTTGAGGCGCTGCGCTACCTGAAGACCTTTGACGTCAACGACGATGGGCTGCCCGATAACGGTGGTGCTCCCGATCAGACCTTTGACGACTGGCCGCTCAAAGGAGTGAGCGCGTACTGCGGAGCGCTCTGGATTGCGGCACTGGAGGCAGCTCTGGCCATGGCCCAGACCCTGCAACTGAAAACCGGACTCGACACCTCCGCTGAGCAGCATCAGTTCAGCGGCTGGTTGAGCCAGTCCCGCAGCAACTTTGATCGGTTGTTGTGGAACGGTGAGTACTACGACATCGACGCGGAAAGCGGCACTCCAGTGGTGATGGCTGATCAGCTCTGCGGTGATTTCTATGCGCGACTTTTAGGACTGCCAGCGGTGGTGAGTGATGCCAACAGCTACAGCACGCTCAAGGCTGTGCGCCAGGCCTGTTTTGAGGCGTTCGAGGGAGGACGTCTCGGCGTGGCCAATGGTTTGCGCCGCGATGGCACGCCCTTGGATCCAAACGGAACCCACCCACTCGAGGTTTGGACAGGCATCAACTTCGGGATCGCGAGTTACTACCGCCTGATGGGTGAGGGCAGCACGGCGGAGGCGATCTGCTCAGCCGTGGTGAACCAGGTGTATTCGGGAGGATTGCAGTTCCGCACACCGGAGGCAATCACGGCCGTGAACACCTTCCGCGCTTGCCATTACCTGAGAGCCATGGCCATCTGGGGCCTGTGGGCCACGGCAACGGATTGGCAGCTCATTCCAGGATCCGACGCCCGCTGAAGCGTTTGGCTGGGTGCTTCGCCGAATTGGTTGCGGTAATCCCGTGCGAAGTGATTGCGGCTGTTGAAGCCGTAATAATTGGCCACCTCCTGCACGGTGGTGCATTGGAGCGACTTTTGCAGAACGGAAGAGGAGAGGGCCCGTTGCGCTTGGCCCAAGCGGATTTGCTTCAGCAGGCTCATTGGGCCCACGCCGAATGTGACACGGCAGCTGTGAACGATTGAAGAACGCGAGGCAAAGATGGTGTTGGAGAGCTCGTTCAACGTGATGGCCTCCCGAGGGTTGGCGTACCCCCAGGCGACAAGATCTTTCATCAGCTCAGCGCGAAGACTGAGGTTTCCGCAGAACGTACTCTCGAGATTCTCTGGCGTGAGGGCTTCGAGCAGGGCTGCTTCGATGAGGTCTGTCTGGGTGTCATCAGCAGCAATGGGCTGGATCAGTTCCACGAGTTGCTGAAATCCGCTGGGGTTGAGTTGGGCGGTGTTGGAGCGCTCGATCAGCTCCAGCACACCGTGATGACTTCCGGCGGTTACAAGGCGTTCCAGCCGGGCCTGGCAGACCAAAGCCACTTTGATGTGGGCACCTGCAGGCATCTGAAAGAAGGCATCGCTCAAGTTGGCCTGGAAGCCATGGAGAGAGGCAGGCTGTGACGCTTCACCGCGTACCACTGGATGCGCAGTCGTGGTGTTGAGGCTGAACGGGAGCTTGCCTGCTCGGCGATCGCCCTGAAACAGCAAGGTTCGATCGGTCTGAATGGAAAGGATTGGAGTGGCTGAGCTTCCCCCGATCGCGATCGAGCCGTTCAAGGCGCCAGGGCTCAACTGTGAGATATCCATGCGGAAGCCCACTCCGGCCAAGATCTCGCTCAGATCTGATGCGGAGTGGAAATCCATCTTCATGAACCCAATTTTCACCTGTTCCGCATGAACGCAAGCTTTCTTGTGAGAATTAACGGATTAACTCCGCTGCCATGCGACGCCTGCTCTGCTGTCTTCTGGCCGCTCTTGGGCTGCTTTTGCTGACGCCGAGCCTGGCCTGGGCTCAGGTTCACCAACATGAAAACGAGGCCGGTGAACCCATGGTTCGCTCGCTGGAGAGCCTGCGTGATCTCGACTACGACAGTTGGCAAGCCGTGGCCTACCGCGAAGGTGAGCCTGGCGGCCCTGTGGTTCTCAGAATCGTTGGCTATCCCGGCAAGCTTCGTTTGGAGCACCCTGTGAATCTGCAAGTGTTGGCTGGTCGGCGCGAATGGCTGCTGGACGACATCACCCTTGCGAATCCGGCGTTGGCCTCTGACGGCCGTGAAGCAGCGGCAGAGTTTGCCTTGGATCCGCTCTTGGATGACCTGAGCAACAACCGACCGTTGCGGATGGTGTTGCCGGGTGTGTTCACGGAACTGCCCGTTCCTCCCTACGTGGTGGGTGAGTGGCGTTCGCTTCAGGAGTTGCCGTTGAGCTGATGTGGGAGCTCTGGATGCGGAGGGCCCTGGCTCTGGCCGCTCTGGCTGAGGGCCGAACCAGCCCCAATCCTTTGGTTGGGGCGGTTGTTTTGGATGGCTCTGGGCGACTGGTGGGCGAAGGATTCCATGCCCGGGCCGGTGAAGACCATGCCGAAGTCGGTGCACTGGCCCAGGCCGGTGCAGCGGCTCAAGGTGGAACGCTGATCGTCACCCTGGAGCCCTGCTGCCACCACGGCCGCACCCCCCCCTGCAGCGAGGCCGTGCTTCGGGCTGGAATTCGCCAGGTGGTGATTGCTCTGGAGGATCCGGATCCTCGCGTGGATGGAGGCGGAATCCGCCAGCTGCGTGATGCGGGTCTTGAGGTGATCCCTGGCGTGCTGCGGGAGGAAGCCCTGTTGCAGAACCGGGCCTTTGTGCATCGCGTTCGCACGGGTCGACCCTTGGGCATCCTCAAGTGGGCGATGAGCCTGGATGGGCGCA
Organism: Synechococcus sp. MED650; assembly: GCA_002691345.1. GTDB lineage: Bacteria > Cyanobacteriota > Cyanobacteriia > PCC-6307 > Cyanobiaceae > Parasynechococcus. Next base: position 39,104 of record NZHI01000062.1, read on the forward strand.
CCGCTTTGCCCAATGGCGCCAGCCAATGGATCAGCGGCCCAGAAGCACGCCAATGGGTGCATCGGCTGCGCAGTGGCGTGGATGCCGTGGTCGTTGGGGGCGGCACGGTGCGTGCCGATGATCCACTGCTCACCAGCCGGGGCAAGCGTTCACCAGAGCCGCTGCGGGTGGTGCTGAGCCGCAGCTTGGATCTGCCGGATCAGGCGCAGCTCTGGGACACCGCTGTGGCGCCGACCCTGGTGGCCCATGGACCTCATGCTGATCCCGAGCGTCTGCCGTCTGGCCCTGAAATCCTGGAATTGGATGCTTGCGATCCGTTGCCCCTGATGCAGGCCCTGGCTGCCCGTGGTTGCAACCAGGTGCTGTGGGAATGCGGCCCAGAGCTGGCGGCCGCGGCGATCCGGCAGGGCTGTGTGCAGGAGATCGCGGCGGTGTTGGCCCCGAAGCTGATGGGGGGGCTGGCAGCTCGCACCCCCCTGGCTCAGCTGGGATTCAGCACGATGGATGAGGTGCTTAAGGGGGCTTGGCGTCAGCGCAAGCCGCTGGGGGACGACTGGCTGCTGCGTTTGCGGCTGGATGGCTAGAAGGCCTGTACCTCAGGAGAACGGCCAAGGATGGCTTCGGTCTGCAGCCAATCGTCCTCCGTGGTTCGCAGGCTGCTGTTGGTCTTGCCGGTGTGTTGTTCACCGACAAACAGCACGATGTCGTTGAACTGGGCATCAGCCGATGCCGCGAGCATGGTCTGATCCTTGGCCCTGACCCCTTCAATGGTCAGTTTCAGTTGATCCGATCGCTGCCCCGCTCTGGTTTGGATCACATCGATGAACGCGATCGTGTCGGTTCCATCACGGTGGAAGGAGGCCTGAGCCCGCGGTGTGGTGGATCCGAACAGGTCATTCCAGTGGCGGGCTAGGCGTCTGCCGTTCCAGCGTCGAGCGGAGCTCTGATCGAGGGGATGAATCCAGTCCACCGAATCGATTCCGCTGAGCGTTAGTTGCGCTCTCCCAGAGCGCATGTGTCGGAGACGGCCCTGCTCGGCATGGGTTCCGAAGCTGTTCACCACCGTTGCTGGATCGGTTGCTGAATCATCTTTCTTGTTGGGGGCTTGCACGGTGACGCTGCTTGAGCGGGCATAGGCCGGTCCGCCTGAACCGGGATGCACCTGGATATCAACTGTTAGCTCCGCAACGGTTTTGGCGAGTTTGTAAGTCGTGTCCCAGATGGTGGGAA
>NZHI01000063.1 GCA_002691345.1 Synechococcus sp. MED650
CAGTCGAGGACTTTCCAATTACCCATTCGGTTCACAAACTGTGTGAAGTCAGCCTTGGTCTTCTGGTAACCGAGTTGACGATGGAAAGGGGCGCACATCCACTTCACGAGTTCGTGCCGCTCTGCCTTGAGTTCGAACTTAGGCAGGTCAATCATGTCGCTACGAGTGATCTACTACCAGTGTTCCTAGAGCTTTGAATGGTGACCTCCCCTAAACGGGGGATCCGAATTGTCTGAAAAATCCCTCAGTTGAGCGATGTGGGCATGCTTTGGCGGAGAGATGCTGAATGTATCGAGAGGGACGACCTCCTCACCCATACCGAACCAATGAACATTTGTCACCGTCCGAATACTTCTACTCAAAACTGCAAGAGCACTATGACTGCTATCTCACAAAAATTCGTAGCTGCTGTCAAAAGGGCAAACTGCCTACAAATACAAGTCGATCTGCTTCAATCTAAGCTTTTGAAATATGAGGAAGAGGAAGCAGCAATTAAGCGCCTGATGGAAGAGGTTGGCTGACTAACAAAGAATAAACCCATGTAATTAACAAAAACAGTCATGATGAACTTCACTCGAAGTGCCCTTGGTACCACCCATATGTCGGCGGTGTTTACGTCAATGGAAACGGCGGCGGTGCCGTCGTTCGCACAGCTCCGTTACCGCGCTTCTGCGCTGACCATCATCGAATCGGCAGGTCAGCTGAATGCGCCCCCGGATGTCGCGACCATCCACCCCTCGCCGTTCCTTGCTCTGTGGGCACAGAGGTGCGCACAAAGCAACCTTTTTGGTGGTTCAAGCCGATTCAAGCGTCACGCTTAGTTCTTGAGAACTGACTCTCTGACAACNTTTTNGNTGGTACTCACNGGTCTTTGGCTTCGCGCTCGAGGCTGCTGGCATAGCGGCCGATCAGCACGCCCATCACGGCAGCGAGGTAAAGCGGACCGGCGACGCTGGTGGCCACACTCACCATTCGAGCCAGGGGCAACATCGGACTGATGTCTCCGAAACCAACCGTGGTGAGGCACACGAAGGCGTAGTAGTTGATCGCCGAAAAAATACGGGCAGTGGCCAGAACGCTCGTATCGCCAATGTTGGTCGCTCCCAAGGCTTCCAAAGGCTCGAAACTGCCGGGCTGAATGGTTTCGAGGGCACTCATCACGAGCCCTGCGGTGAGCCCAATGTGCAGGTATCCCGCAGTGGCACCCATCAGCAGCGCTTCGGTCACGCGATTGGCACTGGCCAAGCGNGTCACCAAGCGGATGACGCTCCATCCCACCAGCACGCTCCAGCTCAGAGCCAGTGGCATTCCGCTGTACACCAACTCCAGGGGTGTGAGCAGCCAAAGCCACATCGTGCCCACGGCGAAGAGTCCTAAACCGCGGTAGAGCTCATCACTCCAATCCGGAGCGTTGCTGCTCCTTACCATCACCTGCGTGAGCAGTAAGGCAATCAGGGTGTAACCGATGTAAGTCGCCCAGGCCAAGCGAGGGAAGGCAAATCCGACGGTGGCGATCAGCGTGCAGAGCAGCAGCAGCCTGAGTTGTGTGTCATCACGCCGCAAGATTCGCTGAGCCAGTCCCACCAGCACNAGTTCTGTNTCGGTTGGGCTCAGGTTCCTGATNNTGCCGCGGTTGTCAAGCTTTTNGCTCTCAAAGCAGGGAGAGTTGACCGTCTTGATGTGCCGATCGATTCTGTTGAGGCCCTGAGCATTGCCATTCCTCTGCGGCTGTTGGGTTGAGCATCGGNTCGAGGGCCCGACGGTGAGCTCCATCGCCNGGCTCCAGCCAGAGCTCCTCCAAACCCTTGGGGATGATCACAGGCATCCGGTCNTGCAACGGCTTCACCAAGGCGTTGGGATGGGTCGTGATCACACAGCAGGTTTCCACTTCGCTGCCATCGGGACCAAGCCAGCGGTCCCAGAGCCCAGCCAGCCAGAACGCTTCGCCATTGCTGCGGCGGATTTGAAACCCCTGTTCAAAAAAAGCCGTCGCGGGCAACAAACAGCGGTGATGCCGCCAGGGGCCGCGAAAGGATGGTTTCTCGGCGATCGTTTCGGCGCGAGCATTGATCGGCCGTGGCCCTTTCCCAGGGTCTTTCACCCAGGCAGGCAGCAGGCCCCAAATCATGTGGGTCAATTGATTTCTGCTGTTCTCCTGGCGTAGGGCCAACACCGGCTCGTGAGGCCGGATCAGCGCTCTTGGGGCGTAGTGGTTGATCCAGCTTTCATCCGTGGGATTGAGCCATGGATGCAGCAATAACTGCAGATCAGAGCGGGTGCTTTCCAGGCAGTAGCGNCCGCACATGGCGTTTCACTCCACTCAGCTCGATGGCTTGATGATGACGTCAGCTCAGGCCATCTGCGTTGTTGTAAGCAGCTGAATTGCCAACACAGGGCCCCGTTCGGTTCTCACACCCGTGGGTTTTGGTTTGCCCCTCGTAGTTTGGATGGATTCACGGTCTTGCCATGCCGATCCGTCAGGACGACAACCAACCGAATCGTCGCTTCGGGGTNATCAACCTGGTGNTGATCGGATTCGGTGTGCTGCTGCTCGTGAGCAGCTTCATTCCGAGCAACGGCATGCAGCAGGTGCCGCGAGTGCCTTACTCCCTNTTCATTGATCAGGTGAATGATGGGGCGGTGAAGCGGGCCTTCATCACCCAAGACCAAATTCGCTACGAGCTGAGTGATCCAGAGGAGGGAACACCTCCGGTGCTGGCGACAACACCGATCTTCGACATGGATCTGCCCCAGCGTCTGGAAAACAAGGGTGTGGAATTTGCCGCCGCTCCGCCGAAGAAACCCAACATCTTCACCACCATTCTCAGCTGGGTGGTGCCCCCGCTGATCTTCATCCTGGTTCTGCAGTTCTTTGCCCGTCGCTCGATGGGCGGTGGTGCTCAGGGTGCCCTCAGCTTCACCAAGAGCAAAGCCAAGGTTTATGTGCCGGATGAAGAATCCCGCATCACTTTCGCCGATGTGGCTGGTGTTGATGAGGCCAAGCAGGAACTAACGGAGATTGTTGATTTCCTCAAGCGTCCTGAGCGTTACGCCGAAATTGGGGCTCGGATTCCCAAGGGCGTTCTGCTCGTAGGCCCTCCGGGTACTGGCAAAACACTGCTCTCCAAGGCGGTGGCCGGTGAAGCCGGCGTGCCCTTCTTCATTATCTCGGGATCCGAGTTTGTTGAGCTTTTTGTGGGAGCTGGCGCTGCTCGCGTTCGCGACCTGTTTGAAGAAGCCAAGAAGAAAGCTCCTTGCATCATTTTCATCGATGAACTCGATGCCATCGGCAAGAGCCGCTCGGGCTCGATGGGTGTCGTTGGTGGCAACGACGAACGTGAGCAGACCCTGAACCAGCTNCTCACAGAAATGGANGGTTTCGCCGCGCAAGACAAACCCGTGATCGTGCTGGCCGCCACAAACCAGCCGGAAGTTCTGGATGCCGCGCTGTTGCGTCCCGGTCGTTTNGACCGTCAGGTGCTGGTGGACCGTCCAGACCTTTCAGGCCGCAAGACGATTCTCGAGATTTACGCCAAAAAGGTGAAACTTGCCGAGGCTGTGGATCTCGATAGCGTTGCCCAGGCCACCAGTGGCTTTGCCGGCGCTGATCTGGCCAACCTGGTGAACGAGGCTGCTCTCCTGGCAGCACGCGCTCAGCGCACCCGTGTNGAACAGCAGGATCTCAGCGAAGCGATNGAACGCGTTGTGGCCGGCCTTGAGAAGAAGAGCCGAGTGCTGCAAGCGGATGAAAAGAANGTNGTTGCNTACCACGANGTGGGCCACGCGATCGTGGGTCANCTGATGCCCGGTGGCAGCAAGGTGGCGAAGATCTCGATCGTTCCCNGGGGTATGAGCGCCCTCGGCTACACCCTTCAGTTGCCCACCGAAGAGCGTTTTCTCAATTCCAAGGAGGAACTGCAAGGTCAGATCGCCACGCTGCTCGGCGGCCGCTCTGCTGAGGAGATCGTGTTCGGCAAGATCACGACAGGCGCAGCCAACGATCTGCAGCGGGCCACCGATCTGGCCGAGCAAATGGTNGGCACTTATGGCATGAGCGACACGCTCGGCCCTCTCGCCTACGACAAGCAAGGTGGTGGTCGCTTCCTTGGTGGTGGTAACAATCCGCGCCGTTCTGTAAGTGATGCAACGGCTCAGGCCATTGATCAGGAAGTGCGTGGCTTGGTGGATAAAGCTCACGATGATGCCCTGGCGATCNTGCGCCAGAACATGGCTTTGCTGGAAAACATCGCGCAGAAAATCCTCGAAAAAGAGGTGATCGAAGGGGATGACCTCAAGCAGATGCTTGAGGCCAGCGTGCTGCCCGACACCGTTAGCGCTTGACGGCACCCGCTCCAATCCCCGATAACAGTCCTTTGAACCGTCGCGATGGCTACCGCTGCTGCAGGAGTTGCTGCTGCTCTTTCCCCTCTCAGCGGCCGTGACTACCTTTCCTCCGCTGATTGCTCCGCGGAGGAAACCGTTGCCCTCCTTGATCTGGCAGCTCAGCTNAAGAGCGGNGATCGGCGCATCGATCTCGGCAACAGGGTGCTGGGCCTGATCTTCACCAAGGCCTCCACCCGAACGCGTGTGAGTTTTCAGGTGGCTATGGCACGCCTGGGAGGGCAGACCGTTGATCTGAATCCATCAGTGACTCAGCTCGGACGCGGAGAGCCACTGGAGGACACCGCTCGGGTGTTGAGTCGCTACTGCGATGTGCTGGCGATTCGCACGTTTGCCCAGCAGGAANTGGTGGACTACGCCTATTGGGCTTCGGTGCCGGTGATCAACGCCCTCACCGACCTTGAGCATCCCTGCCAGGCCTTGGCTGATTTCCTCACCATGCGCGAAGCCCATGGTGAGTTGGCAGGGCAAACCCTGGCCTATATCGGAGATGGAAACAACGTGGCGCATTCGTTGATGCTCTGCGGCGCGTTGCTTGGCGTGAATGTTCGGATCGGCTGCCCTGAGGGTTTTGAGCCTCTGCCCGGTGTGCTCGATCAAGCGCGGGATCTCGCTCAACATGGTGCGTCGATCGACGTGATCACCNATCCAGCCCAAGCCGTGGCCGGTGCCCAGGCGGTGTACACCGATGTGTGGGCATCAATGGGGCAGGAAACTGAGCAAGCAGAGCGGGAACAGGCGTTTTCCGGTTTCTGCGTGGATGAGGCGTTGATGGATCAGGCCGCATCCGATGCGATTGTTCTGCATTGCCTGCCGGCCCATCGGGGAGAGGAGATCAGCGCCGAGGTGATGGAGAGTGCGGCGAGTCGGATCTTCGATCAGGCCGAGAATCGCCTGCATGCCCAGCAGGCNCTGTTGGCATCTCTAATGGGTGGGCTCTGACGATCTGTGCGTGGGCATGAACTGATGCGCCGTGAACGTTGTTGGGTCTGGTTCAAGGGTGGTCTCACCGATGAGGGCCACTGGATGTCCGGCTGGGTGGCGAGTACGGCTGCTGAAGGTGGGCTGCTGATTGAAAATCCCTCTTATGTGGCCTGTCGGGTCCCCGAGTGGCGGGTGGTGTTTAAGGAACCTTCTGATCTGAATCAGCCGCCTCAGATTCCCGATAACCCCATCTGGAAACTTGTTTAGGCCTTTCGAAGGTTGCGGGAGCGGCAACAGAGCGGTACAAATGTATTGNCCGACCCTTGAGATCTGGTGTCCAGCGTGCCTCAGGAGCCTCTCACCTCTGCGCAGCAAGAGNTGTATGACTGGTTGGCGGATTACATCGGTACCCACCGCCATAGCCCNTCGATTCGCCAGATGATGGAGGGGATGGGGCTTCGGTCTCCCGCCCCGATCCAGAGCCGACTTCGGCATCTCCAGCAAAAGGGCTGGATCACCTGGCAGGAAGGCCAAGCCCGCACCCTTCAGTTGCTGGGCGACATGGTTGGTGTTGCTGGGATCCCGGTGCTTGGTGCGGTTGCCGCTGGTGGTTTGGTCACCGCTTTTGATGATGTGCAGGAGCATCTCGATCTTGCGCCCGTGCTCGAGACCCGCGGCCTGTTCGCNTTAACGGTGAATGGGGATTCGATGGTGGATGCNCACATTGCGGATGGGGATGTGGTGTTGATGGAGCCCGTCAANGATCCGCAGCGTCTGCGCAACGGCACCGTTGTGAGTGCGCTGGTGGCCGGCAGCGGCACCACGTTGAAGCACTTCCACCGCCAAGGATCATCGGTGGTGCTGGAGGCAGCCAATCCTGCCTATGAACCGATTGAGCTCCCGGCTGAGCAGGTGGTGGTGCAAGGGCGCCTGGTTGCTGTGTGGCGCCAGGTTTGAAGGCCCTTGCGTGTAAGCTTGGATACGTCGACGGCACGAGCTCGAGGGCATCACCGCCGCACATGGGGCCATAGCTCAGCTGGTAGAGCACCTGCATGGCATGCAGGGGGTCAGGAGTTCGAGTCTCCTTGGCTCCACTAGGTTTTCACCAAGTGGAANAACCCAAAAAGTGGCGAANTCAGAGCTACTTTTTTGTTGCGNGTGTTTTTTCCCTNAANCCATCAGGGGAGTTCACTGATCAGATNTTGTTGGNGGAGCANGTTCATGCCTGGTCGCATAAGCGCTCAGCTGTATCAAATTGAATNCAGTTGTGGNTTGCANAAGGGATAANCTCNGTTATCAACAAGCAAGCTGNNAAGTATNNAGCCANGTANNANAATAGAATGGTGACCTGTGNTGNTCTCAACATTTNCGCAGATCTGTGCCACTTGATGCAATGAAGGAACGGTTTGGTGAATGATCATCAAACAAAGCATCATTGAGATGATTCAAGAAATCACTGTTCGACGTAGCTCACCAACGACGGTTCATCAGCTTGATGACAGGCGTTTTATGGTGTGTGTCTCAAGCGGCTTATGTCTAGAGTTTGAAGACCAATGGGATGCAGAGGCTTGCTTGAAGGGCCTGCAAGTGTGCAGTGTTCTACCTAAGTAACAACTTATGCGATTGGTGAGGGGCCATTAAGCATTTTTCGCTACGGCATTTGGTTTCAGCTCTGGCATCATTCATCCAGCTGCACACAGCAGATGACTCCTGAAGAGAAGTTCATCCTCTTGATGGAGGCTGCCTATGCCGCTCCAGATAAAGAGACTTATCACGCATTAATGCAACAAGCAGATCGGATCTTAAAAGAGAATCAAGTGGCAATGGATCACCTTAATTCAGAAGCTGCTTGAAGCCCCGACCCGCTGGAAGAACGTTCGGTGCCCAAAAGTTGGCCAATGATTTGAGTCGATAAAACTGAATCGATTGATTGATGCTCATATTGATGAAGTTTGTTTCCTTTGAAATGCAAGAGAGAAGTTGCTGGGATAAAAATATAACCTAGCGAATGATTGATTTGGTTATTGGATTAATTGGCTTTAGTACTGAGGGGCATGTGCCTATAAGGCGAGTAGTAAAAATATCACGATCCATGAGAACAGGAACCGGCAAGTGCTTGTTCATGTCCACGCTGCTCTTTTCAGATTTGGCTTGAGCAGTATCTGTTTTCTCTCGCCGTAGCCGTGCTTTGAATAAAAGTGAGCTTGGATCATTCCCTAAATATTGAAAGATGAAATATTGATTTTTCTAGTGTTTTGAGATTTAATTCGGTCATTGGAGAGAACTTCGTGTACTCTTTATGCAAACAACAGGCCTACATTTGAATTCCGGAACAATCCGCCGTTTAATCCTTACGTTAGCCACCGGGTATCTAACGATATTTGGCGTCAGGCAAATTCCCTATGAGTTCGAGAATGAATGGCTTGTCATCATCCCCGCTCTGGTGGTTGTTTATGCTCTTACCGTATGGGTGGAGGGTTTGATATTCAAGGAGGATGTGCCTGTCGTAGAAACAAAGAAAAAAACTAAAATAAAGAAGACAAAGGATTCAGCGAAAGGATTTGGAGCCGAGTGATAAGGCACCAGCAGGTGCAGCCGATGACATCATCATTGGTATGTTGCACAGAGCTTATTGACTAATGCCTTTTCACCGTATCCAGGGTCGTGCCAATCAGACCATCCTTCCTTGAAGTATGAGAAAGAGATACGTCTTGCGATCTTCAGGCCTTTACATGTCACAGCAATTGTTTCAGTGCTTTTAATCTCATCATCAAAATTGGTTGGTGGAATGCAGCTAATCACACTGGTTGTCCACGTTCCATTTGGAGCCTGTTTCCACCCGAACCAGTCATAGCGCTTACTTCCGTAGCACTTCCCCCATCGTTCGTCGTAAGCCTCTGATGCTTGTTTCGTTTGATCTTCTAGTTGTTGCACGTCAGTAGTGAATTGATCAAGAACACCCTTTTCCTCTGTTTTGTAAATCGGTTCGTTGTGCTGGATTCGCTCTTCAGAGTTCGATGTTTGCCATTGGTGTTCCTGCGCAGCTGCCGGACAGGCAAAAAGTCCTAGAAGGAGTGGAAATGCTTTCAAAAGTGTTTTCATATTTTAATTATGGTTCATTTCAGTGCTCTGTTGCATCCCCCAAATGAGGGATTTTTACAGCCCGTTTTGTCCTCCAAGAGGTAAGCACTCACTCCTGGATTTCAATGATGTAGATTATACATCTTGAGTTTTCCGAACAGATTGACCCATTGAATCAATCGTTCTGTTGCCACTGATGTTCCAGGATCTTTAATCACGTCCAACAGCTTCCGTTTTAATGTGTCAGGGTTATTTGCGCCATGTGCTGAGATTCTCTCCCAGTAGGAACAGCACAACTGGCCTGTCTTGAGAGAGCGGCTAGATATGAATGCTATGAATGTTTCTCTTAATTGACGTTTTTTTTGCTGTTTAGTTCTTCCCTGCGCTCGTTATGGTCGTGCTCACTGCAGGGCTGACGGGTCCCGCGAGATACACGACGCACATTGGGTGGTGGCGTCCTCCTGCTGAAGTGGGCTGCCTATTGAGCAGCCAGGTCAGGAATGATGCGAACAAGCTGTTGAGCCTCTTTCAGTGCCCTGCTTGATCAGGGCACATCCGATTGGCTCATAGCAGGATCAATAAGATAACGACCACGCTCCGGCATCAAATTAACTATAGTGAGTAAATCCAACAAAAAAATCAATGATTCCAGAACCATACGAGCTTTTTGACATTGATAAGGTTTCAGACAAGATATTCTTCTTTGGAACAGCGTGGATTTTGTTTTTCTTGTTCCTTCTGTGAAGTCAACAAGAAATCTACCTGATTGATCCACAGACAGGTGTGTGAGATGTTAATGTTCATGTTGTAAAAGCTTAATGCTAAAAGGGTAGTCGGCAGCACAGTTCATCTTCAAATTCTGTTCTTTTCGTTTCAGGCGTGAATTTTGATGTGGGCAATGATCATGCTCGGTATTGAGAAATCCTTTGCTGAATAGTTTCTCGAAGCTTTGTGCAGTATGAAGGCCCTCTCTGTAAGGTTGCTTGGCACGATATTGGGAAAAGTATTGATAATCTCTATTGCTTTTTTGACGAGTTATTAATATCCGCTGATTTAGTTCATTGTTGTGGGAGATGCTCTATGTCTCGTTGGATTTTGAGTTGAAGGCGAGAGTTCTTGTCGTTTAGTTTCGCGACCTATGGAGCGACTTCCATGATGTGCGAACAGCTTCTTAAACTAAAATTGAATTAAAATGAGTTGATTTCGGTGAAGTAATCGTTTCATTTTGGCGGCATCT
>NZHI01000064.1 GCA_002691345.1 Synechococcus sp. MED650
ACGCCGGTGGCACCACGGTGGCGCCTCGCAATGCAGCGGTGGCCCGCATGAGTTACGGCCGCTTCCTCGANTACGTNGAAGCNGGTCGNGTAACNGCNGTCGACATCTACGACGGNGGNCGCAACGCNGTGNTNGAAGCNGTNGATCCNGANCTNGACAACCGCGTNCAGCGTCTNCGNGTGGANCTTCCCGGNNTNGCTCCGGANNTGNTCAANACCTTGAAGNANGANGGNATCAGCTTCGANNTNCANCCCCCNCGNACNGCNCCNCCNGCNCTTGGCCTNNTGGGCAATCTGCTNTTCCCNCTGCTGNTGATCGGNTCANTGATCTTNNTNGCCCGNCGCAANAGCNNCATGCCNGGNGGNCCNGGNCAGGCCATGCAGTTCGGCAAGAGCAAAGCTCGCTTCATGATGGAAGCCGAAACCGGCGTGATGTTCGATGACGTNGCCGGTGTGGCTGAAGCCAAACANGAACTTCAGGAAGTTGTGACCTTCCTGAAGCAGCCCGANCGTTTCACATCTGTCGGTGCACAGATTCCCAGGGGTCTTCTGCTGGTTGGCCCTCCAGGCACCGGTAAGACCCTCTTGGCGAAAGCCATCGCAGGGGAAGCTGGTGTTCCCTTCTTCTCCCTGTCGGGATCCGAATTCGTCGAAATGTTTGTGGGTGTTGGTGCCAGCCGCGTCCGCGATCTGTTCAAGAAAGCCAAGGAAAACAGCCCTTGTCTGATCTTTATTGANGAGATTGATGCCGTTGGCCGTCAGCGCGGTGCCGGCATCGGTGGTGGCAACGATGAGCGTGAACAAACGCTCAACCAGTTGCTCACGGANATGGATGGNTTCGANGGCAACAGNGGAATCATCATCATTGCGGCAACCAACCGCCCNGATGTTCTTGACTCNGCCNTGATGCGTCCCGGCCGCTTTGATCGTCAGGTCACCGTCGACGCNCCNGATATCAAAGGTCGNCTCTCAATTCTTGATGTGCATTGCCGCAACAAGAAGCTCGAAAAAGAGCTTTCTCTCGAAAGCATTGCCCGTCGCACCCCTGGCTTNACCGGTGCTGATCTGGCCAACTTGATGAATGAAGCGGCGATCCTCACCGCCCGCCGCCGCAAGGAAGCCATCGGCCTCAGTGAAATCGATGACGCGGTGGATCGGATCATNGCCGGCATGGAGGGTCGCCCCCTCACCGATGGACGGAGCAAGCGCCTGATCGCTTACCACGAAGTCGGTCACGCCTTGATCGGTACCTTGGTCAAAGACCATGATCCTGTTCAGAAAGTCACCTTGGTGCCCCGCGGTCAGGCCCAAGGCCTGACGTGGTTCTCGCCCGATGAGGAGCAGACCCTTGTTACCCGTGCCCAGCTCAAGGCGCGCATCATGGGTGCCCTCGGCGGCCGTGCAGCTGAGGATGTTGTGTTCGGCCATCAGGAAGTCACCACCGGTGCAGGGGGTGATATCCAACAGGTGGCCTCGATGGCGCGCCAGATGGTGACCCGTTTTGGCATGAGCGATCTGGGCCCAGTAGCTCTTGAGGGTGGCAGCCAGGAAGTGTTCCTCGGTCGTGACTTGATGTCCCGCAGCGATGTCTCTGAATCGATCTCCCAGCAGATCGACATTCAGGTGCGCGACATGGTGAAACGCTGCTACGACGAAACTGTGAAAATCGTGGCGGCCAACCGTGAGGCCATCGATCGCTTGGTTGAAGTGCTGATTGAGAAAGAAACCATGGATGGTGATGAATTCAAGTCAGTTGTCTCTGAGTTCACGGCAGTGCCAGAGAAAGATCGCACCGTGGTGACGCTCGACTGACAAACGACGGCCTGATTGGTCTGCTCTCCTTAAGCTTGGGCAGATCAATCAAGCCTCGATTCCATGGCTGAACAGGATGGGATCCGCAATCCCATGGAGATCTACAGTGGTTTTCATGGGGATAACTGGACACCNCAGAAGGCTGCATTCCACCAGAACCTTGAACAATTTGCCGATCGAATCGGTTTAATCGTTGGTCTTCAAGCCAACGGAAAAATAAGCCAGGATAAGGCCTATGAACAAATCAAAGATCTCTGGACGACGTTAAAGATCAGCCATAATCAACTNTTAACAGAATCAGGGCAATCAGATTGATTCCTGCTCTGAACTGTTGTTTTGCGTCGCCGACATCGCTCCGAACAATAAATCACGTTGTCCCAGCAGTTTCGCCANGCCTTGCGCCATTCGAATGGNCGCTCGCAAACCGGACAAATCTTGCTGGGACGGTTCTGCTTCAAGCGACTGCCTGAACCGGTCGCTTATCGATAACGGAATCGATCAAGCCATAGCTGACAGCCTCATGGGGAGACATGAAGAAGTCTCTGTCGGTGTCTTGCTGGATGCGATCCAAGGGCTGCCCNGTGCGATCGGCCAGCTCGTTGTTTAATCGATCCTTCAGGAACAGAATTTCATCAGCCTGGATGCGGATATCGCTGGCCTGTCCCTGGGCTCCCCCCAAGGGCTGGTGAATCATGATCCGCGAGTGCTGAAGGCTGCTGCGCTTGCCCTTGGTGCCGGCGCAAAGCAGAAACGCGCCCATGCTGGCTGCCAGGCCGACACAAACCGTGTGCACATCAGGCTTGATGTGCTGCATCGTGTCAAAAATCCCAAGGCCGTCGTAAACCGAGCCACCTGGAGAGTTGATGTACAGGTAGATGTCTTTCTCAGGATCTTCTGCCTCGAGAAAAAGCATTTGCGCCACGATTCTGTTAGCTGAATCGTTGGTTACCGCCTCGCCGAGAAAGATGATGCGCTCGCGGAGCAGTCGGGAATAGATGTCAAAAGCCCTTTCTCCCCGACCAGACTCCTCAATCACGATGGGGATCATCTGAGCTTCTGCGTGTCGATTAATCCTAACGGCGGCGCCTTCGGCGCTAGGGTTCCGGCCGAGATTCTTAGGACCGCACGTTGGCCGAAAGTCAGACCATCGCGGACAGCAAACGGGCCTTTCATCAGGCATTTCCCCATGTCATCGCGCCGCTGTATCGACGACTGGCCGACGAACTGCTGGTTGAACTGCATCTGCTGAGTCACCAGAGCCGCTTTGAAGCAACAGGGTTGTTCAGCGTTGGCCTTTGCACTGTGTTTGACACGTTCACCCAGGGCTACCGGCCGAATGAGCAAACAGACGCCTTGTTGGCAGCACTGTGCAGCAGCAACGGCTTCGATGCAGCAGCGCATCGAGCAACCGCAAGCACCCTTCTGAATGAGGCCAAGGGCCATTCTGTTGACGGCATTGATGCCTGGATTGGAAGCCAGAACCTTGCGGATGGCGCGCATTACTCACGCCTGATGGCCGTTGGCCTGCTGAGCGTGCTCCAGGCCGCCCGGGGAGAAGCGAAAGAGCCTGACAACGAAGCCTTGCGTGGCCGTTGCAAGACCCTTGCCGAAACATTGGCTCTCCCCGCCGATCGCGTGGAGAAAGACCTCAGCCTCTTTGCCGCCAACAGCGAACGAATGACGCAAGCGGTGGAATTGGTGGCAGAAACGATCGCTGCCGAAAAACGCAAAAAGGAGCGAAGGCTCGCCGAGCAGGCTCAAAGCGAAGCCAATTGATCGTTCATCAGGGTCGGCTACAGCTCAAGCCGACCTTGATGCAACAGAACATCTGAGAAAAAGCCTCAGCGGGAGCCCTTAACCGGCCCCTGGCGACGGCGACGGTCTTTCCATTCGATCGTGGAGAGGTAAACCACGGCAACGCTCACAAAAACAAGCAGAACAGTGGCGGTGACCGCTAACGACTGACTGATCAGTGCTGGATCCACTAATGCGAAATCGATCAGAAGTTGATCACACCATCACCGTTCCGACCCCACACCACCATGGCGATGGAGAAGGTGAACATGGCGGCCAACGAAGCCCAGGCAAGAGTGAACAACATGTGCTTGACCGCTTGACTGAAAAGATCGTACCTAAGTTCGTGCTCTGTTTCGGCCTGTTGGAGGCATCTGTCATGACAAGCTCCAGTCCGGGTTCAGCGTCAGTGCTGGAGCGGGAGAAAACCACCCAGCGCTATCCCCAGGCCCGGGTGATCGTGTTGGATGACGATCTGAACACCTTCCAGCACGTCGTTGATTGCCTCAGGCGGATCATCCCTGGAATGAGCGAGGAGAAGGCCTGGAGCCTCGCCACCAAAATCGATGGCCAGGGTTCGGCGGAGGTGTGGTGTGGCCCGCTTGAACAGGCAGAGCTTTACCACCAGCAACTGAAGGCAGAAGGATTAACCATGGCCCCGCTCGAGCGCTGCTGATTAAGCAGCAGGCGTTCGGGTGGCCTTGGTGAGTCGAAGCAGATCAGCTGTGTGGAGTTGCGCCCGCTGTTCGTCCATCACAAAACGCACCACCCGCCCCGGGCAGAGGGCTAAACCACGCACCTCTGCCCCATGCACTTCCGCTGTGAGCATGCGCACTTCGGGACCACATGCATCCTGAAGTGGGCCATGCACAGCACGGCGCAATGCATCGATGGATTTCAGCATCACGGCCCCGAAGCGCTGTCTTCGGCATAGCCAAAGTGGCTAACTTTCACCAGTTCTCTTGTTTTGGTAAAGGTTTGGGGAGGGTTGTGATCACCCACAGCACCTATGTGGATGGGCTGATCCCCTGGTTGAAATCACTTGCTCGCGAATCAGCGATCCAAACCATCACCCCCGCTGTGATCAACCGCGTGCGTGGGCGAAGTCCGGAACTTCAGCTGAGGGTTTCGTGCCCAATCCGAGGGGGATACAAGCTGTTAGCTCGAAAAGGAAGCAGCGCGCAGGAAGTGTTTGTGGTCACGGATCTGGATCGTTCCGCACTGGAACAGCTGCTCGCCAACCACAGGCCCTGAGGTCAACGTTCAGCAGCCCTGCAGGCATCAGGGTGATCGGACTTGATCTTGGGATCGCTTTGACAGAGTTCGGCCCAGCCTGATCGCGTGAAACACTGCGGAAGGATGGCGCGACAAGCGATCTGCGCATCGTCTGGCAGAAAGTTCACCTGACCTGCTCGCGACTCAACACAGCTTGCAGCGAGAAGCACAGCAGCAAGAACCAGAGATGGGCCCACGGATCTGAAATCAGTGCGATGGGGGTGAACCGCCATGCCGTGCGAGCCCCAGTGGTCGACCTGGAAGAACCAGAAGGGGAAACAAAGTGGGGATTCGTTTCCGGCTACATGGCCGGTCTACGGCACCATCACGACAGTCTCCCCAAGTCGAAAGAGAGTCAGATCAGAGCACTAGAAAAGGCCGTCACCAACACAGCAGTTCAACCACNACTTTAGTCCGATTTGCCCCTGTCCAAAGGCCAGATCTCNCGGATGGNCTGCAGGGCGGCTTCCGCCTCCTGCTCNCGCTGAATNGCATCAGCCCCACTGAGCAACACGGTGATGTGTCCCAGCTTGCGACCAGGAGTTTCCGGTGATTTGCCATACCANTGCAGATGTGCACCCGGCANACGCTCAAGCGATGACAGCCGCTGATCCAGAGGAAGGTGATCCTCGGATTGAATGCCCAGCAAATTCACCATCAAGGCACCATTGCTGGTGAGCTGAGGATCGGGAACAGGCAATCCCGCAGCGATGCAGAGCTGCTGGTCGAATTGACTGCTGCTGCAGGCCTCGATCGAGTAGTGGCCGGAGTTATGGGTGCGCGGTGCGATTTCATTCACCTGCAGCCCCTCAGGGCCATAGAAGAATTCCAGNGCCAACACCCCGACGTAATCAAGCTTCGTCATCAACGAAGCGGCAATGTTGTACGCAAGCGCTGCAACCGAGGCATCCACCGGAGCAGGGGCCAGAACCCAATCACAAACCTGTTGATGCTGGTGGGTCTGCACAAGGGGGAAACGACGCACACGCCCCTGGTCATCGCGGCTCACCACCAGTGCCAACTCCATGTCGTAATCCACCCACGACTCCAGCAGCCACTCGTCCGCAGACACCGATCGGAGCAATTGCGCCAGGGCATCAATGTCGTTCAGGATCAACGTGCCTTTGCCGTCGTATCCACCGCGGGCCGCCTTGGCCATCACGGGAAAGCTCCAGCCCTGCGGCAGAGCCGGCTGGGCTGGCGAAACCAGGGACAAGGGACACCAGGGAGGGCTGGGAAGGCTGAGGTCCTTGAGCAACTGTCGTTGCGAGATCTTGTCCACCAGCGGCGAGAGAGCGCCAAGGGACGGACAGAAACGCACCCCCTGCTGCTCCAGCGGAATCAGAGCATCGATGTTGACCCACTCGTTTTCAAACGTGGTGCCCTGACAACCCACCACCAATTCCCGGGTCCCGGCCACATCGCGGGGGTCGGCCACAACCAGATGACTGGACGCATCGGCAGCGGGATCCTCAGCACTGGAGGTCTGCACAGCCACCGGAATGTCACGATCCTGGGCCGCTTGCACCAGCATCCAGGCGAGCTGCCCTCCTCCCACGACGCCGATCTTTGTGTCCGAAGTGGACATCGCACACCCTGAACAGCTGTTGTTCGCAGCTTGCCACCCCGATCGTCCACTGACTCATTTAGATCAGCGGACGATCGCCGGCAAAGGCAAGACGCACCAAGGTCAACACCATCACAAGAAGGAACAAGGCGAGGCCCAGGGTGCAGGCATAGCTGATCTCCAACTCAGCGAAAGCTTGGTCGTAGACGTAATAAACGATGGTTCGGGTGGCATCAGCTGGCCCCCCCTGGGTCATCAGAAAAACCTCCTCGAACACCTTCGTGGCTGCGATCGAGGAGACCACAGCCACAAGCGTGACGTAAGGGCGCATCAGCGGCAGGGTGATGTCGAGATGCTGACGCCAACCTTCGCTCCCATCCAGTTCTGCAGCTTCGTAGAGCTCCTTCGGAATGCCCTGAAGGCCAGCCAGAAAAATCACCATGTAGTAGCCGAGCCCCTTCCAGAGCGTCACCAACATCACCGCAGGCAGGGCCAACTGCGGCGTGGTGAGGAAACCGATCGGAGTGAAGGCGTCCCCCAGCAAAGCGATCAACCAACCGTTGATCAGGCCGTTCTCGGCATAGATCCAGCGGAAAGCGATGGCAGCCACCACGATCGACACCAGAACCGGCGTGTAGAAGGCTCCGCGGAGCAGGGAACGTCCCGGCAGGCTTTGATTCACGAGTACGGCGAGGCCGAAAGCACCGAGAACAATTGGAGGAACAACGCCGATCAGATACAAAAATGTGGTCACCAGAACCTGGCGGACCATCGGATCTGTCAGCAGGCGCTGAATGTTGGCCAGCCCCACGAAACGCAGCGGCTCCGTCACATCCAGGCCGGTGGCGCTGAAGCTCATCACCAATGCCATCAGAGCCGGCACCAGCACGGAGAGGGCGATCAGGATCGCTGCCGGCAGCAGAAACGCCCAGGCGGTAATGCTGTTCCGCACTGACCTGTTGCGCACCAAGACCAGCGACACTGTTGCGAGAGTAGGTGGGTTCCAGCGGTTTCATGACCACAATCACGCCGTCGAACCGGATCCGTGTGGATCTGGAGCGCAATCCCTACGACGTTGTGATTGCAGCGGGACACTTGGCCTTGATCGGCGATGAACTGTTGCGATCAGGCGTGACGCCCGGGCGGCGGATTCTGGTGATCAGCAACGCCGATGTGGCCGGACCCTATGGAGACATCTGCCTGAACAGCCTGCGCCAAGCGGGCTTCACTGCAGAGCTGGAGGTGATCGAAGCCGGAGAGTCGCAGAAGACACCCGCCACCGTGGCCCTGATTCACGACGCGGCCTACCGCCAGAAACTCGAGCGCAGTTCGCTGATGGTGGCACTCGGTGGCGGCGTGGTGGGCGACATGACCGGCTTCGCAGCGGCCACCTGGCTTCGCGGGATCGCCGTCGTGCAGATCCCCACCACCCTCCTGGCCATGGTGGATGCCTCGATCGGCGGCAAGACAGGGGTCAACCATCCCCGAGGGAAAAATCTGATCGGTGCATTCCATCAGCCACGCCTGGTGCTGATTGACCCGACCACGCTCAGCACCCTGCCGGAGCGTGAATTCCGGGCCGGTATGGCCGAGGTGATCAAATACGGCGTGCTCGGGGACACAGCTTTGTTCGACGAGCTGGAACGCTGTGAAGATCCCAGTTGTGCCGCAGGGGTCGGAGAGGAGAGGCTGGCCTCGATCCTGAAGCGTTCAGCGGCCGCCAAGGCCAAGGTCGTGGCAGCGGATGAGAAGGAAGGGGGGTTGCGCGCCATCCTCAACTACGGCCATACCTTCGGCCATGTGGTCGAAACCCTCTGCGGCTATGGCACATGGCTGCATGGAGAGGCTGTTGCAATAGGCATGGTTGCTGTCGGCGAGCTGGCCGTGCAACGGGGAAGCTGGAGTCGAGCCGAGGCTGACCGACAGCAACGGCTGATCGCAAAATGCGGACTTCCCACCGCCTGGCCAGATCTCGACCCAAGCACCGTGTTGCAATCCCTGCAGGGAGATAAAAAAGTGCAGAACGGACGGCTGCGCTTCGTGCTTCCCACCACCATCGGACGGGTTGAAATCCGCGATGACGTGAACCGCGAGCAGATTCTTAATTGCCTGAAGGCGTTGCGAGCTTGAACGCCTCCGGCGGTACACCGCGGCCGTAGGTCAGCCAGCGGAAATCGCCAAGCCCGGCTGGATCCACCAGCCGAAGCAGAGCCTCGCGTCGTTGCAGGGCCTCCTCGAGGCGGCCTCCAGGGAGTGACTGCAGCCCATGAAGCCTCTCCGCCAAACCAAGAGCAAGCAGAGCTTCGCCCTGACGCATTCTCTCGAGAGGCTGCCAACCATGGCCAAGAGCCGCCTCGTCCACGGTTTCAATGCAGAGATGCGCGGTGAGGTCCTGCGCACCGGGTTGTTCCAGAGGCGAGAAGCCAGCCTGCTGATCTCTGAAGGCCAAGAGGGTTCCATCAGAGCGGCGGGCATTGAAGTACCGCTGGGCCTCCAGGGCGTAATCGATCACCAGCAGCACCCCTTTTTCGAGAGCGCAACCCATCTGTTCAAACCAGTGGGGAAGAGCGCTGGGCCACTCGGTGGTCCAGCCGTCCTCCGCATCAGGCGGCGGCAGGGGCACCCCGAAACCTGTCGCAAATGAACGGATGTGGCCCGCCAGATCGGCCGGAAGCGGCTGGGTTCTCCAGCAGAGCCCACCGCCGGGATCAAGGCCAACCATCTGCAGCTGAAGTTCTCCCTTCTGCAGCACAACCCGATCAACGGGAAGGGCATCAAGCAGTTCGTGGGCAATCACAACGCCTTGCACAGGCTGGTGGATCAAATCGTCGAGAGAACACCAGCGCACCGGCAGGGCATTGAGCCCCTGCAGACGCCGTTGTTGGCGCTCACACAGGGCAGGGCTGGATTCAACCAGCACCAGCTCAAGCCGATCGAGACGATCCGAAGCGGTGTTGATGAGCTGCTGGATCAGATCAGCGGCGAAATGGCCTTCGCCCGGGCCAATCTCAACGATCGACCAGCGACCAGAACCCAGCGGCAAAGCATCCAGCCAGGTCAGAAGTTGGGGCAGCAGCAGACCCGCAAAATCCGGCCCGAGGGATGGTGAGGTCACAAAATCACCGCCCGGGCCGATCCCGACCTGTCCGGATCCGTAATACCCGTGATCGGGATCGTTCAGAGCAAGATCCATGAACGTGCTGAAGGGCACCGTGCCACCGGCCTGTTGCAGATGCGTTGCCAACCAGGGGGGACAAGGCGCAGCCATCGGATCCATTGGAGAGAATGCCCGTCACTGCAGCAGGTCCATGGGAACACATCGCATCCGCAGCCTGTGGGGAGCCGTGCTGATTGTGGTGATCAGCGTGCTGTGTCTCGCGGCTCCAGCTGAGGCCTACGACAATCCAGACCTCTTGCCCGACCACCCCACCCCGGTGATCGACCTGGCACGCGTGTTCAGCGACAGCCAACGGGCCCGCCTGGAGGAGTCACTGGGGGAAGTTGAGGAACGCACCGGATGGAAGATGCGCGTGCTCACCCAGTACGAGAGAACACCGGGATTGGCCGTTCGTGAATTCTGGGGTTTGGATGAGAGCAGCCTGCTGCTGGTGGCGGATCCCCGCGGCGGCAACCTGTTGAACTTCAACGTTGGTGACGCCTACTTCGCGATGATGCCGCGCACCTACTGGGTGGAACTGCAAACCCGGTATGGCAACCAGTACTACGTGAAAGAACACGGCGAAGATGGCGCCGTGATCGATGCCCTTCAGGCCGTGGAAACCTGCCTGGATCGCGGTGGATGCCAGGTGGTTCCAGGCCTTCCACAGGAGCAGTGGCTGTGGACTCTGAGCACCTCCATCCTGGGCGGCTTGATCGCAGGATTCGCGGCATACCCGCGCAAGGAGGGAGAAACGATTGCCTGGTCTTGGATGCTGTTGCTCTCTCCCCTGTGGGTGATGTTGTTCGGTGTGTTCGGGATCGCACCGGTGATCACACGCACATCAGAGTTACTGCCACTGGTGCGCAACGGCGTTGGCTTTCTGGGAGGAGGCGTGGCGGCTTATCTGATCGCTCAGGCCACCGTGGGGCGGAAGCTGCAAAGCGATTCAGAAAGCTGAGCTCAGAGCTGGGTCGCGCACGCGATGCGTGACCCGGTGCAAAGCTCGGGAGGAGCTTGAACAAGCGCTTGACGCTTGCGATCACGNAGGCGGCGCAGCTCCTGAAGATTCACGTTGTAGAAGGACCGAAGCCTGGTGTACTTCTTCACGGGCTGACCGTAATAGCTGCGTCCGGCCAGGGTGGGGAAGGAGGCCCACTCCGGAGCGAGCTTGGCAGTGAGCACAGGGGAGAGCACACCGGTATCAGTGAGCGACAGAGCCTTGCGGCGCTGAATCAGAAAAAGAGCACCCTGGTCTTGCGCCTCAGGCCCGAAGCCCCGCACGCCGATGCTGCGCTGCACGAGATTCCAGGTGAAGGGCATGAACTGATAGGCACCTGCCGCTGCGCTGGCATAACGCGAGCTGTAGATCACCCTGTTGGGATGACGGTCGAGCGATGGCATCAGGCTGCCGCCGAACATCACGCGATATCCCACATCAAGCCCCCCCTTCCAGGTGCCTTCCGCGAAACGAATGGTGTTGAGCAGCGCTCGACGTTCCGGCGTGATCACATAAGGGATCGCACGGGTGGGTTGGATCTCAGGGCCATGAACCAGCTGTGCCCGGGATTGCGGAGGCAGCAGGCTGGCTCCGGCAGACGGAATGCTGAGAGAAGCAGGCAATACTCCGGCGATCACGGCCGCTGCAAACGTTCTGCGACCTGTGAATGCAGAGATAGCCATAAAAAGCGTTCGAAGGACAAGCCCTCTCGGAGGAGGACGGTGGACAAATCAGAAGCGGATGAAATGCCCTAACGGATAAAAAACCGTTCGAGATGACTTTGTCGGACGAAGATAGCAAAGCAATAGGTAAATATGCCAGTGAAAAAATCGCCTATCGCATCTATGAGGCGCGAAAATGCATCAAATGTGACATCAAGAATCCGAATGAATTCACCCTTCCGCTAGCTGAATCAGCGCGGTCGCAGCGTCGAAAGCTCCAGAGGAGGCCAGCGGAGCGGNACGGGGGGAGAGCAGGGGTTGATCGAGCTCCCAATCGCCGCAATCGAGTTGATCNCGGCTCAGCCTGCGGGACNACCCGTGGCGACACAGGCCCTGCATCAAGGCTTCGGCCTCAGCAAACCCTTCACGCTCCACCACATGCAGACCAACGTTCTGCGCCATCACCTCACAAAAGGTGCTGAACCCGGGCTTCCCCAAATGCCTGGAGCAAAACGGCAACAGATCCAGTGGCCGAAGCTCCGCCGGCAGAAGCGTCACGTTCCGGCAAGCCNTTAAGGAAGCAGGGTGATCACCGTGGCCGGAGCAGGGCAACACAAAGTGGTGATCAGGCCAAAGCTCAAACAGGCTGGAATCCAGTTCCAGGCCGAGCCCGCCAAAACCCACCTGAACAAGAGGCTGATCAAGGGCCTGGAGTTGTTGATCCAGCAGCAGAGGCAGCGGCCGCGGCGTGCTGCAAACAAGCCCAAGCCGTTGTTCCGGCAAACCCCATTGCATCGGGAGGTCGAAAGGGCAGCGGAGCAGGAGTTCGCCTTGCTGATAAGCCTCAGTGGCCAAGTCACACCACGCGCCAAACGCAGACCCGAGCGGGCGGTAGATGTCATCCCAACCGAAATTNCCCATCCACACCAGCGGTGCAGCGAGTCGGCGAGCTAGCGCTGCCGCGGCTGGGGGCACATCCCCAACAATCAGCACAGCTTCACTCTGCGCAGAAATCCAGNCAGCTTCCTGTTCAACCAGAGATGGCAGGGAGTCAGCCAGGGTCTCNAGGGCCAACAGGGTGGCGGGGCGATCAACGCCAAGAGCATCAGCCTGCACCATGCCCACATCCCAACGGCAGGGTCTTCGAAGCACAGAAGGATCGCCCAGCAGCAATCTCAGGAACGGCTCTGGAACAGCGGAACTGATCACCAGGGTCCACTCCGGCCGCAGCTGGCGCAGGTGCTGGAGCACAGCCGCATCCCGTGCGGCATGGCCAAAACCATGACTGCTGCTGCAGACGTAAATCAGCACGCTGCGTCAGCCTCCATGGGCAATTGCTCCTGATGCCGCAGCTGGCCATCCGGGCTGAACCAGCGGTGGCTCAGATGCGTGAGGCGGTTGTTCTGAAATTCCGCCCAAGAGAGATGCAAGAGCAACTGATCCTGGTGATCGAGGCCGCTGCGTGGAACACAGGCCGCGTTGATCATCGCCATGCCGCGACGATCGCGCAGCAGACTCTGGCGCAAGCCACCACCTCGCTTCAGAGCATGGTGCATATGACCAAACACCACGAGATCCGGCGCACGGGTGCGGGCCATCCGATCAAGGGCCAGGGCAAGGTCCTGGTCCCCCCAATCAATCGCCGGGGATTTCCAGTCACGTCCACAGGGACTGTTGGGGTCTGAACCAAGCCCAGACGGGCCGCAGTGGGCCATCACNATCAGCGGCTGATCCGCCGGCACAGATGCCGCTGCTTCCACAATCCGATCAGCAGATTGTTCCANAGAGATCGGCCCGTAGAGGGATTCCACTGCTTTGGAGAGATGAAAACCACCACCAGCACTGCATGGCCGGCCACCGACAACCGTGAGCGGAAGACCCGGCCAGGTCAGACGTCGCCAGCCACAGTGCTGATCACCAAGGAGGGCCAGCTGCTGCTCAAGGATGCCTCCGCTGCGGTCACGNCCTCGGTCGTGGTTGCCGAGGATCACCGCCAGTGGATAGGGCAACTGGCTGATCCGTCTTGTCAGACGCAGGTCTCCGTCGCTGAGGTCCCCCACAAACAGAACGACGTCAGGCTGCAGATGANGCAAAAGCTGCTCATCGGAATCTCCCCATGAGCCATGCAGATCCCCGGCAATCGCAATTCGCAGATGCGTCAGAGGAAGTTGCTTAGGGTGGTTCCATCCTGCCCTGAACCGGACCCGATGAGCGCTGACANCGCCCTTGTTGCGGCGATCAACCGACTTCGGCAGGAGCGCAATGCTGTGATCCTGGCGCACTATTACCAGGAACCAGAGATCCAGGACATTGCCGATTTCGTCGGCGATTCCCTCGAACTCTCACGCCAAGCCGCCAGCACCGATGCCGATGTCATCGTGTTCTGCGGCGTTCACTTCATGGCAGAGACCGCCAAGATCCTCAGCCCAGAGAAAACAGTGGTGCTGCCGGATCTCGATGCCGGCTGCTCCCTGGCAGACGACTGCCCAGCAGAGGATTTCGCCGCCTTCCGCGCAGAACACCCCAATCACTTTGTCGTCAGCTACATCAACTGCACTGCAGCCGTGAAAGCNCAGAGCGATCTGATCTGCACGAGCAGCAACGCGGTGGATCTGGTGAANCANNTGCCNNNNGATCNGCCGGTGTTGTTTGCACCTGATCAGAACCTGGGCCGATGGGTTCAGCGCCAAAGCGGCCGNNAGCTCACCCTGTGGCCCGGGCGCTGCATCGTGCACGAAACATTCAGTGAGGAAGCCCTGCTCCTGCTGAAGCTCGAGCATCCCAATGCTGAAGTGATTGCCCATCCGGAGTGTCAGGAACATCTTCTCGACCTGGCGGATTTCATCGGTTCCACCAGCAAGCTTCTGAACCACACCACAACGAGCGACGCTGAAACATTCATCGTGCTCACCGAACCGGGCATCCTTCACCAAATGCAGCAGCGGGTTCCAACCAAAACGCTGCTGGAGGTGCCCGGCCTGGATGGTTGCAGTTGCAATGCCTGCCCTTACATGCGGTTGAACACCTTGGAGAAACTGAAGGGCTGTTTGGAGACCTTGGAACCNGCNATCGAAATGGGCGAAGAGCTCCGCCTCAAGGCCTTGAAACCCCTCGAACGCATGCTCCAAATGAGTCGATGAGGTTGATCAGCCTCGTGGTGGTTAGCTTTTTTCTGGCCTCCTGCCAAACGATGAGTGATGAGCAAAGAAGCTCATTTCAATGCAACGAGTGGAACAAAGGAACCAAGAATATTGATCAAATCAGAGCCACATACACCATTGCCACCGGGAAAGATTTGATTATTCGATCCGGTGGCCCACGTACAGGAGTGTCCTATATCGATGGTGATATCGAAGCTTTAAAAAACGAAATTGATCTTGCCTGCCAATCAACAGCTGCTCACTTTTTACGGCAGTAACCAGCACCAACATTCATGAAACCAGAAGGACAAGCCTCACCGTTTGTAGGGACCATTTCGTAGTAAACCGGTGAAACGCATGTTGTACCCAGCGTGTTGACATAACCGAGCGGGCACTGGTTGTGACCTTCAGCCTTGGGAATCTTTTTCTGGGCCAGGGCAGAAGCCGGAACCACCAGAGCAGTCACAAAAAGGGCAGCGGCAAGAGCTTTCATCACTTCATCAGCTGAACGCGCTAAAGCTAATGAGGTTTCAAACTGGTGGCAGCGATCAACAACAGAGCTTGATCGAACGCACAGCTGAGGGGCTTTACTGCAGGGCTGCAGACGCATGGATCGACCCTTGGCGGCCTGTTCCACGGGCTTTAATCACCCATGCCCATGCCGACCATGCCCGTGCGGGAAGCGGTGAGTACTGGGCTGTTGATGCCAGTGAGGGGATTCTGCGTCAGCGGCTTGGGCAGACGATCACGTTCAACCCCGTGCCCTACGGCAAGGAGGTTTGGCTGAATCAATGCAAGATCTCCTTCCACAGCGCAGGGCACGTTCTCGGTTCAGCCCAGATCCGGTTCGAATCAGCTGGAGAGGTCTGGGTGGTGAGCGGCGATTACAAACGGGATCGCGATCCCAGCTGTGCCCCGTTTGAACCGGTGACCTGTGATGTCCTCATCACGGAGGCAACCTTTGGCCTGCCGATCTACCGCTGGACGAGCGGAGCATCTGTGGCGAAGGAGATCCGCGATTGGTGGCAGGCAGATCGCAGCCGCCCTTCTCTGCTCTTCTGTTATGCCTTCGGCAAGGCCCAACGACTCCTGGCGGAACTGCATGCCATTGGAGTGGACGACGAAGTGTTGCTGCATGGCGCCGTCGAGACGGTCACCCGCCATTACCGAGACGCCGAGGTTCCGATGGCACCCAGCCGGCCGGTCAGTGAGATTCCTCGCCAGGAGTCCCTGGCCGGACGCCTGGTGTTGGCGCCACCTTCTGCACATCGCTCCAGCTGGATGCGACGGTTCAAGTCGCCGCAGACAGGCTTTGCCTCGGGTTGGATGGCCGTGCGGGGAGCCAAACGCCGACGGGGATACGAACGCGGATTTGTGCTGAGTGACCATGCAGATTGGCCGGGGCTGATCCGCACCGTGCGAGAGAGCCAAGCCCGAAAGGTGTACGTCACCCACGGCCAGAGTGATGTACTGGCGCGTTACCTTCGCGAAGAGGAAGGGATCAACGCCGAACCCCTCGAGACCCTGTTCGAAGGGGAATCGGATTAGAACTTGGCGATGCCGTCTGGCAGTTCGGGAAGATTCAGATTGGCCTCACGCCCTTCGATCGCTGCGGTGAGCGATTCGATCATCATGGCGTTACCGCTGTCTTTGATCGCCTCGAGTGCTTTCTGAAGTCGGCGACGGCGATCAGAGGGATCCTCTGGTGTGCCATCAGCCACTGTTGTTGCGGCTGCTGCCACGGGCACCGTGGCACGGATGCTGTCGAGCTGCTGAGCGAGGTTGTCCCAGAGAAGAGCCATCCGACGAATTCATCGAGCTGCCGCACAGATCAACACAGAGCAAGGCTCGATTGCCAGCTCTGCTCACAAAACGTCGTCTCGTACAAGCGTCAGGATGGCATTGCTATTTCGGTGAGCATGCAGGCCTTCCAGGCACTGTTTCAGGACCTCGATGAGGTCACCGGCACCCGCGCCAAAGTGCATGCACTGTGTGCTCACTTCCAGAACGTTCTCCCACTTGAAGCGGCATGGACCCTGCATCTCCTGCTCGGCAAACGCCGCAGGCGCCTGATCACGGGGCGACGTCTTCGCGACATTCTTCGCGACCAGGGAGGAATGCCCGATTGGTTGATCGAAGACTGTCACGCCCAAGTTGGTGATTCAGCGGAAACGATCAGCCTGCTGTGGCCAGCGGTGAAAGATCAGATCGCGTTCTGCGATGCAGGCCTGCCAACGATCGAACCCAGCCATCCCTTGAGTTGGTGGATGGAAACGCTGCTCCCAGCCATCAGCACCAGAAGCGACGACGACCAGGCCNATGCGGTGATCCAGCTCTGGCAATCCATTCCGAGCGAACAGCATTTCATCGTCAACAAACTGCTCACAGGCGGGTTCCGNGTAGGGGTCTCCACCGGTTTGATCAGCCGAGCGATCGCAGAGGCTTTTGCGCTGGAGGAAAGCCTNGTGGTGCAGCGGCTGATGGGGGGATTCACTCCATCAGCCGAAAACTTNGAACGCCTCACGCTTCCAGCCAGCACAGAGGAACACCGTTCGAGCGGAACCCCTTACCCGTTTTTTCTGGCGAGCCCCCTCGAGCCGGAACGCCTGAGCGATACAGATCCAGATCAATGGCAGCTGGAATGGAAATGGGACGGGATCCGCGGGCAACTGATTCATCGCGGAAGCGGGGTGTACCTCTGGAGCCGTGGTGAGGAGCTGGTGAACGACAGCTTTCCGGAACTCACCAGCGTTGCGGAAGCGTTGCCCGCAGGAACCGTGCTGGACGGGGAGGTGATCTGCTGGAGCCAGAACGATCCCAGCCCGCTCGGCTTTGACCAGCTCCAACGGCGCCTGGGGAGAAAAACCGTGGGGGCCACACTCAAGCGGGAATGCCCGATGCGGTTCATCGCCTACGACCTGCTCGAGCACAACGGTGTGGACATTCGCCATCACCCACTCAAAGAACGACAACAACGNCTCGCCGTATTGCTGAAGCACGTCGACCATCCAGAGGCTTGGCGGCTGAACCAAAGCCAAAGCTGGGCACTCACCGCCTGGGCTGCNCTGGATCAAGAGCGGGATCGAGCACGCACCCACAAAGCCGAGGGGNTGATGTTGAAANGGGGTGACTCGCCNTATCTGAGTGGCCGCAAACGGGGGTACTGGTGGAAACACAAGTTGGAGCCGATGACCCTCGATGCCGTTCTTCTCTACGCCCAGGCTGGCAGCGGTCGTCGCGCCAACCTGTTCACCGACTACACCTTCGGACTTTGGAGTGATGACACCCCGTCTCAGCTGGTGACCTTCGCCAAGGCCTATTCGGGCCTGAATGATGCAGAGATTCTCGAATTGGATCGCTGGATCCGCCGCAACACGGTTGAACGGTTTGGCCCGGTGCGATCGGTGAAACCCGAACTGGTGTTCGAGATCGGATTCGAAGGGATTCATCCCTCCAAGCGGCACAAGTCGGGAATTGCCGTGCGATTCCCAAGGATCCTGCGCAGGCGGCCAGACAAACCCGCCGAAGAGGCTGACCGCCTCGATACTGCACGCAACCTGATCAGAGACGGCTCCAGTTCAGGTTGAGTTTCAGCCGGCCCTGCATGGGCAGGGTGTACTGGCGATGCAGAACGTTCTCATAAACAGGGGCCCCTCCGTCGGAGAGCACCACAGCCTTGAAGCGGATGCATCGTCCGAGGCTGCTGCTGAACGGAATCTCTGCAAACCAGCAATCACCGTTGATGAATTCCAACGCCACGGAAGCGGCCAGATCCCACTCCCCCAGTTCCGGGCAATCACCGGTGAGCACGATGCGCTCTCCAGGGTGGGTGATGTAGCCGTTCACAGCCACCTTCAGCACCACTGGAGCATCGAGGGAGTCGCCAACCACGCTGAACACGCGCCGGGCCATCGGTTCCAGGCAAACCTCGTCAATGCAGCCGTTGTTCACCTGAACGGTCTCACCGGTGAGCAGACAGCGGTGCAAACCATCAGGCAAATCGCACTGCGGCAGGGAAAGACTGCGCTGATCGCCCTGGTTGAGCATCACCAGAACGCGGTTGTCCCGATACCGGCGGGAAAACACGTAGGTGGCTGGATTGATCCACTGCTGCCGTTGGGATCCATAGGCGAGTGCACGATTCTCCTGACGCAAACCCGAGAGAATTCGGATCAGGCCCACCAAGGTGCCGTCCACATCCCAGGAGGTCATCATCGGCCGGTTGTAAGGATCGGCTCCTCCGTTGGTGCTGTTCACCAGGTATTGCTCGGTGCCGTAAAAAAGGCATGGAATCCCGCGCAGGGTGAGCAGCAGCACCGTGGCGAGCTCGAGTTTGCCGTGATCCGGGCAGATCGAGAGAAACCGCGGCATGTCGTGATTGTCAAAGAAGGTCACCAGCTCGTTTGCTCTGTCGTAAACGGTGTCTTGCGCCAACACGTCCTGTACGGCGCAGAACCCCCGCTGGGAATTGGTGAAGGCCTCGCGGATCGCATCGCAGAGGCCGAAGTCGAGGATCGACATGCCGCTGTGATTCGCGTACTCCACGGTNCGTGGTTCCTTGGGGTTGCCGAAGCCGTATTCGCCAAAGATGAAGGTGCTGGGCTTGTGTGCCTGAATATCCGTCACGAACTCCTGCCAGAACCACACCGGCATGTGCTTCACGGTGTCGATGCGGAGAGCATCGAATCCAACATCCAGCCAGCTGCAGATCGCTGACTTGATGTAACGGCGGTAGTCGGGATTCGACTCATTGAAGGTCGCCAACCCCATCATTTCGAAATGGATCAGCTGGAACTCATCGTTCCAATCCGTGATGCTCGGATAGTGGTGGTAAAAGTTGTTGACATCGTTATTGAAATCAGCCAAAGGCTGACCATCGTCGAGCACCACTCCCTTGCTGCCGTTGATCTCGGGAGAACTGTGGTTGCACACCACATCCAGAATCAATTTGATGTCTCGGGCATGCATGGTCTCCACAAGCCGCCGCAGCGTTGTGGAGCGGTGCACGCAGGTGTCATCACCGGCATCAATGAAATGGGGATTGAGCCGTTTGAAGTCACGGGTCCAGTAGCCGTGCATCGGCGCGAACTCGTGAAGCTTGTCGTCCACCTGCTCAAACAAGGGAGACAGCCAAAGGGCGGTAACCCCGAGGCTGCAGAAATAATCCGCCTTGGCGATCAGGCCATCCAGATCCCCCCCCCAGTAGTTGCCCCAGAGCTGTTGGTTGGGGTCGAACAGCCCGGCTCGGCCCACCTCATCGTTATCGACCGATCCACTGAAAAAGCGGTCCACAACAACGAAGTAAATGGTCTCCTTGCGGAAGTCCGCCTCCTCAACCACCAACTCCTGGCTGGAATCCCTTTGAATGAGCGTGGTCATGGAACGGGGGCTGTCACTTCCCGTGAGTTAGGTGCGGATGGTTAAGACAGCCGAAACACGGAATCACGCGGTCCATCCGGACCCAACTCTTGAACCGATCCATGCCTGGTTCGAACGTCAAGGTTGGACGCCACTCCCGTTTCAACAGACCACCTGGGAGGCTTATCTCGAGGGCCGCAGTGGACTGATCCAGGTGCCCACGGGATCCGGCAAAACCTTCGCTGCGGTGATGGGTCCGATCGC
>NZHI01000065.1 GCA_002691345.1 Synechococcus sp. MED650
ACGAAGATGTCCATCTCCTCCACCACGTCCTCCAGACGGACCACGCGGTAACCCTCCATGGCGGCCTGCAGGGCACAGATGGGATCCACCTCAGCGATGCAAACGGTGGCGCCAAGACCGCGCAGGGACTGCGCTGAGCCCTTACCCACATCGCCGTAGCCCATCACCAGGGCCTGCTTGCCGGCCACCATCACGTCAGTGGCGCGCTTGATGCTGTCCACCAGNGACTCGCGGCAGCCNTAGAGGTTGTCGAACTTGCTCTTGGTGACNGAGTCGTTGACGTTGATNGCNGGGAANGGNAGNTCNCCNNTCTTNTGCATCTTGTAAAGNCGAGCCACACCCGTNGTNGTCTCCTCGGTCACACCCTGNATCTCGGCNTTGGTGCGCGANTAGAAGGTGGGGTCCTGGGCCAGCTTCTTCTTGATCGANGCGAACANGAAGGTCTCCTCTTCGTTGGAGGGATTNTCCANAACNGTGATGTCCTGNTCAGCCTTGCTGCCCAGCATCACCAGACCGGTGGCATCACCACCGTCGTCCAGAATCATGTTGGGGGAACCGCCNTCACCCCACTCAAGGATGCGGTGGGTGTACTCCCAATACTCCTCAAGGGTTTCGCCTTTCACCGCGAACACCGGGATGTTCTGAGCAGCAATGGCAGCAGCAGCGTGATCCTGGGTAGAGAAGATGTTGCAGGACGCCCAGCGCACCTCGGCGCCCAGCTCCACCAGGGTCTCGATCAGACAAGCGGTCTGGATCGTCATGTGCAGAGAACCTGCGATCCGGGCACCCTTCAGGGGCTTTTCATTGCCGTACTTCTCTCGCAATGCCATCAGACCAGGCATCTCGGTCTCGGCGATGTCGAGCTCCTTGCGGCCGAAGGCGGCCTGGTTGATGTCTGCGATGACGCAATCGACACCAAGCTTCAGTTCCGTCGCGGTTGTGGGCGCTGCCACCATGAGTTAATGCTCCCTGGGAATCGTGGAGGTGAATCTCTGCAGAGACGCCGAGGCTTCGGGCTCGCTTGTTACGGACTTTACACAGTGTGTCTGGGAACTTGAGACCCTTGAGACAACGCAACGGCTTGGACGACACCTCGCCCAGCGAGTCCCTGGGGGCAGCATCCTGCTGCTCAAAGGGCCCCTGGGAGCGGGCAAAACCTCAATGGTGCAGGGCCTTGCCCAGGGCTGTGGCATCACGGAGCCGATCACCAGTCCAACCTTCGCTCTGGCCCAGCACTACCCGGACGGGAATCCGCCCCTCGTGCATCTGGATCTCTACCGACTCGAAGCCCCCGAATCAGCCGATGAGCTGTTTCTGCAAGAGGAAGAGGAGGCCCGCGCGATGGGAGCCCTGATGGCGGTGGAATGGCCGGAAAGACTGAGCCTCAACCTGGAGGAGGCCTGGCGGCTGGAATTAAGCCATCTCCAAACAGGTCGACGGGCTCAGCTCACGCCTCCCAAAAACGCCTCAACCTGAGCTTCGGTGGGCTGCGGATCAATGCCTCCCGCACCTCCGCAAACAAGGGCGCCGCAGGCGGCCGCAAAGCGAATGCGTTCATGCGGCTCTGCAGCCCACCGGTGCAACAGCCCAGCAGTGAAAGCATCACCGGCACCGGTGGTGTCCACAACGGCGGGGGGGCGAAAAGCGGCCAGCTGGCCAGATGCACCGTCCATCCACCAACGCACCGGTTCTGCCCCGTCTGTCACCACCACATCCGGAGCCTGGGGGAGCTGATCACTAATGGACTGAGGGTCACCTTCGCCGAACAACCAGATCGCCTCCTCCCGCGCCAACTTGATCAGGGCCGCTTGCTCCAGCAGCGGACGCATGACTGCAATGGCTTCAGAGGACGGACCCGCCGCGGGATCGGCAGCGTCATCCCAGAAGGTGGGGCGCCAGTTCACATCCAGAGCGATGGACATCTGTTGCTGGCATGCCTGATCCAAAGCGGCCTTCAGCGTCGACGCCGATGTGGCGGTTGCGAGCGGAATGGTGCCCACCAACAGCCAGCGAGCTGCCTGGGGAAGTGTGAGGGGAGCCAACGCCTGATCAGCAAAGCCCTGGCCTCGATCGCCAGCAAAACCCTGAAACTGACGCTCCCCCTCCTGACTGCGACGCACCAACACGATCCGGGACGGGCGATCTGAATCTCGCTGGAGACCTGAGCTGTCGACACCGCGCTGTTGGAACAGTTGGACAAACTGCTCGCCAATCAGATCAAGTCCCAAGCGACCGAAAAACGACACCGGTGTACCGAGGCGGGCCAGGCCACAGGCCACATTGGCGGGCGCTCCGCCAAGCCGATCATCCACGGGCTGATCCAGCGCCGGATCTCCTCCCAGTGGACCCAGGCGATCCACGAGCGCCTCACCGAGGCAGACCACTCTCGAAGGATTCATTCAAGACTCCATCAGCCAGCAAAGGCAGCATGGCCATGCCAAGGCGGTTGAGAAAAGGCTGATTGATCTCGTGATCCAACTGATCACAACGTCGACGATCAACGACCGATAAGGGACTGTGGCGTGGCCGCAGTCGGCCGAGTTGGTCACTGGCATCCAGACACAACCCCAGCAGCCGTTCACGGCAGCAGTCGTCAATCCAGCCACGACGATTCAACACATTGATCGAACGCGCGAGAACCGCCAACTCCATGCGCAGGGACCGACGCGGCGACAGCCGGTCTGAGGACAGCGCGACTGGTTGGTTCAGCTCCTTGAGTGATCGGCCTGTGAGAACTCTCAGCTGTTGAGAAAAGCGCTCAAGCAGCCGGTGTCGGTCATATATCAGCCAGTGGGTCGTACAGCCCGCAGCTCGCAACCTTGCATCCAGCACCGGGGCATTCATCACCTGGCCCCCCAACCCACCGTCAGGATCACGATCCAGCTCCAGCTGATGGTCGAGAAAAGTGCGAAACGAGGTGATGCGGCGGGAGCTGCCCTTGAGGTTCTGCAGAAACAGGCTCGGATACAGCTCGCGCAAGGGTCTGGCCACCAGGATCGCGTGACGTTCCGCAGGGAAGCGATCCAGAATCGGTCGCAGGGATTCGGGAGAGTGCTGCCCGAAGAATTCACTGGACAGCACAACAACGGGGTGTCCACTCCCCTGTTCCGCGGTCAGAACCTGGTCCAGCCGTTGGTGAAGTGAGCGGGCACGGATGTGATGGACGCTGATTCCCCTGCGACTCAGAGCGGTGCGATGTTGTTTGAGGGCGTCCTGAATGGCCGTGGAACCGGTCTTCATCGGCCCGCAGTGAAGAATCAGCTGCCGCGTCATGCCTTGGGTGGGGCGAGCCGCTTCAGCAAAGCCTCAATGATCCGTGCATTGGCAGCTGGGAAGGGGAAATCCTTCAGTTCCCGAGGCTTTACCCAGCGCACCTGCTGACTGGCTAGTGGCCGGGGATCTCCTGATTCCCACGTGCAGAGATGCACCACAAAGCGCAGTTTCTTGTGGCTGTAGGCGTGATCGACAACAATCAATTCCTCTCCCACAGTCACCTCGATCCCCAGCTCTTCCTGAAGTTCGCGAGCGATGCAAACCTCAATCGGCTCGCCGGATTCCTGCTTGCCACCTGGGAATTCCCAAAGCCCGCCGAGGAGCCCCTCCTCCAGGCGTTGATCGATCAACACCTCACCGGCAGCATTCAGCACCACGCCGACACCGATCACCTGAAANGGCAGGGGTTTGCGTGTGTCGCTCACAGGCCAGCAGGTCGGATCGCCGGCAGCGTAGGCAGCGCAGAATGTTCTCCATGGGCAACGGGAACAGTCCGGCTGACGAGGGGTACAGAGCGTCGCCCCCAGATCCATCAGGGCCTGGTTGACATCGCGGGAACGCTCTGGATCCAGCAAGGCTTCACTCCAGCCCCAGAACAAGGCCTGATCGCGGGCGGGAAGGCGAGGATGCGCATGCAACCGAGCCAGCACGCGCTTGACATTTCCGTCAAGAATCGGCGTTGGTGCATTCAGGGCACTGGAAAGAATGCCGCCTGCTGTGGTGCGACCGATGCCCGGCAGCGCCATCCAACTCTCCAGTGTTCGGGGCCAGGACTGCCCCAGCAGCATCAAAGCCGCTTCATGCAACCGTCGGGCGCGGGAGTAGTAGCCCAGCCCCTGCCACTGCAGCCGCACCTGCTCCAGGGTCGCAGCTGCCAAGGCTTCCACCGTGGGGAAAGCCTCCATCCAGCGTTCCCAGTAGGGGAGCACCACTGCCAGCTGGGTCTGTTGCAACATCACCTCCGCGATCCAGACGCCGTAGGGATCGAGACCTTCAGCAGCCGTTGGCCACTGGCCTGCAGGGGTGAACATCCACGGCTTCTGGGTCGGATCACGGCGTCCATGGCTTTCCCACCAAACCAGCAGGACCCTGGCCATTGCCGACGCTGATCCAAAACGACCGTTCATCTGTGCAGTTTGATCAGACACTGATGGCATCAGCGATCAATCCGTGATGAGCAGGCCGGCCTATCGGAGCACCGGAGTAGAGCGTCGCTTTGAGGCGCTGATCTGGAAATTCCGACTGATCACCCTGGTGCCCGTGGTGATGAGCCTGGTGGGCAGTGTCAGCTGCTTTGCCATTGGCACCTACGCAGAACTGAGTGTGTTGCGCAAGGTGCTGCAGGGCCATTTCACCACCATCGACAGCACCCACCTGATTGGGAAAGTGGTCGGCGGAATCGACTATTACCTGATCGGAATCGCGTTGTTGATCTTCGGCTATGGCATCTACGAACTCGTGGTGTCCGACATCGACCCGCGCCATCAGGAGAAGTCCGAGCTGCGACGCAATCTGCTCAACATCGATTCACTCGACAGCCTCAAACAGAAACTCACCAAGGTAATTGTGGTTGCTTTGATCGTGACCGCCTTCAAATCCATGGTGGGATTTCAGGTCACATCCAGCACGGAGCTGCTGATGTTCTGCGGCGGCGTCCTGATGCTGGCCTTCAGCTCCTGGCTGCTCGGCCAGACCAGAAATCACTGACCCACGGCTACCCCCGCCAGTCAACGGTCCATTCCATCTAAGTTTTCCGAAAGCCTGAGGATCGGCGTGAGCCAGGAGCAGGATCTCTGGAGCTGGAATGGTCATGCGATCGGCTGGTCGCTGATGGGAGATTCCGATGCTCCACTGGCTGTTCTGCTGATCCATGGATTTGGCGCCAACACAGGTCACTGGCGTTTCAACCAACCGGTGTTGGCGAGAGCAACGCCCAGCTACGCGATCGACTTACTTGGATTCGGCCGTAGTGATCAACCCAGGGCACGGCTGAAGGAGGAAGCAGTCAACGAAACATCCATCCATTACGGCTTTGACCTGTGGGGCCAGCAGGTGGCCGACTTCTGCCGCCAGGTGATCGGTCGACCGGTGTTGCTGGTGGGTAACTCGATCGGCGGGGTGGTGGCCCTGAGGGCAGCCCAGTTGCTGGAGGAGACTCCGGGTCCTAGCCCGTGCCGATCTGTGGTGCTGATCGACTGCGCCCAGCGCTTGATGGACGACAAGCAGCTGGCCACTCAGCCGGCCTGGATGGCCTGGATCCGACCATTGCTGAAAACAATGGTGCGGCAGCGCTGGCTCAGCACTGCTTTGTTTCGCAACGCGGCTCGGCCTGGTGTGATCCGCAGCGTGCTGCAGCAGGCCTACCCAAGCGGCCAGAACATTGATGCCGATCTGGTGAACCTGTTGTTTGAACCCACGCAACGGGCTGGCGCCGCCGAAGCGTTCCGTGGCTTCATCAACCTGTTTGACGACCACCTGGGACCGGATCTCATGCAACATCTGTCGGTTCCAGTCCATCTGATCTGGGGTGAGCGGGACCCCTGGGAGCCCCTGCCGGAAGCTGAACGCTGGGCCGAAACCCTGCCCTGCGTGCAATCCCTCCATGTCGTTCCAGAGGCGGGCCATTGCCCCCATGACGAAGCTCCGGAACTGGTGAACCGTCTGCTCTTGGAACGACTGGAACTGACAAAGTCAGCAGAGCCTGTGGCCTGAGGCCGATGGTTTGCCCTCATGACTGGGATGAACTGCTGAGGGAGTTCCGCAGCTTTGGTGGCCGAGCTGAAAACGTGGTTCAGCGGGAAGGACCTTTCGGATTAGGGCTGTTTCCTATCAACCCCGATGAGCCGGTGCAGTTGATGGTGCCTAAGGCGCTGCTCGTTCCGGCAGACAACGTCGCCTTGATTGATGGTGAAGCCATGATCCAAGACGACAGTGCCTACCCGGCCGGTTACGGGGCNTGGTTTCGTCGGTACCAGGCCACGTACTCGTGGGGAGCAGAGGGTGAGGCGTCAGTCGAACGCTTTGCAACGGGTCTGCGTCAGCTGCCCGATGACATTCGCGACAGGCTCCAGCATTTGAAGCTCTACGCACCAGAGGATGGTCTGTCAACCGACAACGCGCGTGAACACAACCTTCGCCGCTTCTTGAACAGCCGCTGCCTTGGACGCGATGGACGGTTGTTCGTGATGCCGATCGTTGAACTGGTTAACCACTCACCCTCGGCAGGGAACTGGGAAACCCAACCCGACGGGGGGGTGGCGGTGACTGGCAAGCGGAGCGGAGAGGTACTGGTGAAGTACTCCAATGCCGACCCGCTCAGGCGACTGATGCGCTACGGATTCAATGCATTGGAACCTCTGGCATTCAGCCTGTTCGTCCGTTTTGTCCACGATGGGCATCCTGTTCTTGTTCGGGGTGGAGGCGGACGCCACTGGTTCCAGCCGACAACCATCGAACGGAAAGGCGATCGCCTCGTCATCCAGCAACCTTTGCTTGGCTTTCGCCAGGGCCGTCGCCTACCGCTGACGCTGTTTCTCAACGCCTGTGATGCCATCCCCAACCTCAACGGACGTGAGCTGTTCGAGCGTCTTCACCAGGCCAACACGGAGGTGTTGGTGAATCTGCTGCGACAGTTGGAGCCCGTACGAAGCGACACCGCTGACTTACTGCGAAACGGCTGCTTCAACCAGCTGCTTGCCCTTAGCCATCATGTCGGCCACCGCTCCGATCTTGTGCCAGAGCTGGAAGAGATCTCAGAGCCCACGTCCTCCCTTGCCAACTGACCAGATGTCCATGGGAAGATCCCTGGACTGAACAAGCTCATCGCGATGGGATCCGCTTCTGATTGGCATGCGTTTCTGGACGAGTTCCGGACCTTCGGCGGCAAGGCCGAAAACGTGATGCAACGGAAAGGCGCCTTCGGCATGGGTCTCTTCCCGATCGATCCAGCAAAGCCAGTTGATCTGTTCATCCCGGACGCGCTGCTGGTACCCATCGAAAACATCGAACTTCGTGACGGCGAAGTCGTAATCAAAGACGAAAGCGGCTTCCCAGAAGGATATGGAGACTGGTTCCGTCGGTACCAGGCCAACTATTCCTGGGGTGCAGAGGGTCGCGACAACACTTTGGCTCTTGAAGAAGGCTTGAAAAACCTTCCTGATGAAGTTCAAACACTGATGAAACGTGTTGGTCTCTACAACGCAGACAATCGTTTTCCCGGCAAGGATCTAGATCAGGAATTGCTGCAACGATTCATTCAGACCCGCTGCATCAATCGCAAGGATCGGCGCGTGATTATGCCGATGATTGACTTGCTGAACCATGCTCCTTCTGCAAAGCCCTATGACATGAGTGGAGATGGCATTGGAGTAGCTGGCCTCCATGATGGTGAGGTCCTGGTGAAGTACTCCGTCTCCGACCCCCTCCGGCGTCTGATCGCTTATGGCTTCAATGCACCTGAACCCCTTGGTTTCAGTCTCTCGTTCCGGCTCCAGCATCGAGATCGCCTGATCGTTGTGCAGGGCGGAGGTGGCCGACAGCCACTGCAGCCTTGTGGAATCGAACTCAAGGACGACCGTGTTGTGCTCAAGCAGCCTCTGCTGGCCTCCTCAGCTTCACCGAAGATGCCGCGCACGCTTCTGATCAAAGCTTGTCGAAGCCTGGAAGGGATTGATGCCCACGAGCTGTTTGAACAGATCCACCAGAGCAACACCCAGGCCTTGGTTCAGATGTTGCGAAAGCTGCAGGGAGTCGAAGGGGATTTAGCCCAGCGTCTACGGAACGGCTGCCTCGATCAACTCGCGGCTCTGAGCCATCACTTCGGTCAACGTGATGATCTTCTGACAGAAGAATCCGCAACACCAGCCGCCGCCTGATCACTGACCAAGGATCATGGACGAGACAACCCGTATCGCTCGTTGGGAAGCCCTCGTTGAGGGTTTCAGACGTTTCGGCGGGACAGCAGAGAATCTGATTCAACGCAAAGGAGAATTTGGCCTTGGTCTGTTCCCGATTGATCCCTCCCAACCGATTGAACTACGGGTTCCGGGGCATCTTCTGGTCGCAGCAGACAATCTAGAACTCATTGATGGGGCCGTTGTCCTTAGAGACGACAGTGCATATCCCAAGGGTTTTCGCGAATGGTACGCCGATTTCCAGGCGCACTATTCTTGGGGAGCGGAGGCCAGGAGCTCTATCAAGTGCTTCGAAGATGGCTTGAAGTCTCTTTCAGATCCACTACAAAAGACACTTCAAAACCTGGGCTTACTCAATATTCAGCAAAGATTCGGAGGCATTAATGAAGAGCAGAATCTGTTCCAGCGATTTATCGCAACACGCCAGATCAATTGGGATGGCCATAACGTTTTAATGCCAATGATTGAGCTGGTGAATCATTCACCTGCGCAATCTTCTTGGATTATGGATCAAGACTCGATTGCTATTCAAGGGCGATACGAAGGAGAAATTCTTGTGCGCTATTCGGTTTCTGATCCACTGCGTCGATGCGTGCAATATGGCTTCAACTGCAAAGAATTAATGGGATTTAGCGTTCGCCTACAATTGATTCATGACAATAAACAAATAATTGTTGACGGGGGAATCAATCATGAACCAATGACTGCCGTACACCTTGGCGACG
>NZHI01000066.1 GCA_002691345.1 Synechococcus sp. MED650
AGCGGAATCGAACCGCTGTCCGAAACACTGGTGTGGATCACCTAGTCCGGAGAACCGGACCCTGTCATTCTGACAGCAGTGGTGACCTGGAGCACAACGCCCTTGGGTCGTACAAACCGACTGTTCGCTGTTGCGGTGCTGCCCCAAGGCCTGGAAGCTGCCGGCGCCGAAGAACTCAGTGCCCTCGGAGCCCACACCGTGAAACCGGGCAGACGGGCGGCCAGCTTCGAAGCCGACATGGGCTGCCTGTACCGGCTGCACCTTCAAGCCCGCTTGCCGTTCCGATTGCTGCGGGAGATGGCCCACTTCCCTTGTCAGGGGCGTGATGATCTCTACGAAGGCGTACGCCAGGCTCTCGACTGGGAGCGTTGGCTGCACCCATCAATGAGTTTTCGGGTGGATGTCACCGGCGCCGCGCCTGGCCTGAACCACAGCCACTACTCAGCGCTTCAGGTGAAGAACGCCCTGGTGGATCAGCAGCGGGAGCTCTGGGGACGGCGCTCCTCCATCGATCTGGAGAATCCCGATCTGTCCCTGCACCTGCACTTGAGCCGCAGCGAGGCCGTGCTCAGCCTGGATGGCAGTGGCGGCAGCCTGCATCGGCGGGGCTACCGGGCAGCGATGGGTGCCGCACCGATCAAGGAAAACCTGGCCGCTGGCCTGATCCATCTCACCGGTTGGGATGGCACATCACCCCTGGTTGATCCCTGCTGCGGTTCCGGAATTCTCCTGATCGAAGCTGTGCTGATGGCGTTGCAAAAGGCACCTGGGCTGAATCGAAGCTTCGCGTTGGAGGGCTGGGCTGATTTTGAGCCGGAGCTCTGGCAACAGGAACAGGAACGAGCCCGGCACAGGCGCCGCCGAGATCTGGAGCTCCCTCCCGTGATCGGCTTTGAACAGGATCCATCCATCGCCGATCAAGCCCGGGCCAATGTCGAAGCAGCTGGTTTGAAGGATCTGATCAGCATTCACACGGGGGGCTTTCAAGACCAACCCCTCCCGGATGGGCCGGGGGTGTTGGTGTGCAATCCCCCCTATGGCCAGCGGATCGGTGATGAGGCTGAGCTTGAGGAGTTATATCGAGCACTGGGGAACTACGCCAAAGCGAAAGCTGCGGGTTGGCAACTCTGGTTGCTCAGCGGAAATCGAAACCTCACGGGAGCCCTGCGCCTTAAAGCAGAACGGCGAATCCCGGTGAGCAATGGCGGCATTGACTGTCGCTGGCTTCACTACGACATCCGCTGATCAAGCCCGACCCATCACAGCCCGCACCGTCTTCATCACACCTTCCAACGTCTGAGGAAGAAAAGGGCCCTTCAGCACCTGGCCGCCAATACGAAGGCTGATGCCCGCCAGCACCAGATTGGCGCTGGCAAGAGCCAGCAAGGCCTGACTCAGGCTCAGGCTCCAGGTCTGTTGAATCCACAGCACCAGAGCCACCTCTCCGGCCAGCAGCGCCAACAGCATCGAGGTGCCACCGATGGCCAGGAACAGGCCGCCACTGATCAGCCGGCGCTTCTCCCGGTCCACCTCCTGCAACGCCATGCGCACGTGCAGATCCATCACCGATGCCGCAAGCGCAGTGATCCGGGCCGCNGCCCCCAAACCGCGCGNAGATTGCTGCTCAGTCATCAGGAGCGGCGCCCACCGTTGAGCATGGCGCCGATCAGAACCCCCACTCCCAGAGCCACACCCACCGCCAACAGGGGGCGCTGACGAACCGGNCGCTCCAGCTTCGGGCGAAGCGTTCGATTCAGATCGTCCAGCAGTTGCTCCAGCTGCTCNTCCAAGGGATCAAGACTGTCNGCCCAGTCGCGGCTGCGGTCGCCGGCGGTGTGCAACATCTCCTCCAGTTGCTCCCGCACCCCNTGCGGGGTCAGCCCGGTGTTGCGCTCGATCAAACGCACCAGCTCATCCACACTGCCTCGGGTGGCTTCGAGCGTGTGCTCAGCAAGATCCGGCCAGCGCTCCCGAATCGTGGGCAGCAGGCTGTCAAAGCGCTCNCGGAAGTGGAGCTCAAAGCGGCCGTTGGACTGCGGCGACGAGGCCATGGAGCAACACGAGGATTTATTTAAGGGTAGGAAGCATGCAAGGTCAGGGGAAGTCAATGCCGCGCTATGCCCTGCTGCATCACACCGACGCACCGGATGATCCCCTCGGATCCCACATCGATCTGCTGCTGGAAGACGTTGAGAGCTGCCGCACCTGGCGAATCCCGCAGCTGCCNNTGGCCGATGGCACAACGCAGGACGCTGTCCCGCTGCCGCCCCATCGGTTGATCTGGCTGGAACCCCGCAGTGCAGCGGTCTCAGGCAACCGCGGATGGGCCGAGCGAATCCGTTCGGGTCACTACAGCGGAGACCTCCCCGACGACGCGACAGCAGAAGTAGATGTGATGCTNAGNGGGGATCTCCAGGGACGCCTGCAGATCAACAAGGGGCGCTGTTGCTTATCGAACCCTTGAGCTTTTCGTGGGCTCCGCTAGTTTCAGCTCGCTGACAGCCCCAGATCCTGTTGGTTCACATCAATCAGGTCGGGCTCACGCACTTCAAGTCCTTCGGTGGGGCGATGACGATCCCCCTCGAGCAGGGGTTCACCGTGGTGACCGGTCCGAATGGATCCGGCAAAAGCAACATTCTTGATGGCGTTCTGTTCTGCCTGGGCCTCGCCACCAGCCGGGGCATGCGGGCTGACCGACTGCCGGATCTGATCAACAGCGGCGTGCTCAAGGCCGGCAAAGCGGCCGAAACCACCGTGAGCGTGCGCTTCGATCTCAGCGACTGGACACCGGATGCCGCCGAGCAGGGTCTCGATGCACCGGAGGAAGGCCCCTGGATCCAGCCGGGGCAGACCGAATGGACCGTGACGCGCAAGCTGCGGGTGATGCCGGGGGGCTCCTACAGCTCCAGCTACAGCGCTGATGGGATTCCCTGCAATCTGCAACAGCTGCAGACCCAGCTGCGCCGGCTCCGCATCGATCCCGAGGGCAGCAATGTGGTGATGCAGGGCGACGTNACCCGCATCGTGTCGATGAGCAACCGCGACCGCCGCGGCCTCATCGATGAGCTGGCGGGTGTTGCCCTGTTCGACACCCGCATCGAACAGACCCGCCGCAAGCTCGATGACGTTCANGAACGCCANGATCGCTGCCGGATCATCGAACAGGAACTGCTGGCCAGTCGCCAGCGCCTGGANAAAGACTGCGCCAANGCTCGCCANTACCAGNANCTGNGGGAACGGCTACAGCTCGGCCGCCGCCAGGAAATGGTGCTGGCCTTCGAAGCTGCCCAGCAAGCCCTCAAGGATCTGGCGACCCGTCAGCAAGCCCTGGAAGCCCAGGAGCAGCGCGACGCAGCCGCCATTGCCCATGGCCGTGAGCAGCTGGCGAAGGCCGTGGCCGAACTCAACCTGCTCCAGGAGCAGGTGAAGGCCCTCGGCGAAGACCAGCTCCTCGCCGTTCAGGCGGAGCTCGCAGGATTGGACATCAGCAGCCGCGAATTGGAACGCCAGGCG
The DNA here is from genome assembly GCA_002691345.1 of Synechococcus sp. MED650. Classification (GTDB taxonomy): domain Bacteria; phylum Cyanobacteriota; class Cyanobacteriia; order PCC-6307; family Cyanobiaceae; genus Parasynechococcus. Next base: position 3,514 of record NZHI01000066.1, read on the forward strand.
GGCCTGCATCAAGACGAAGGCCAGAAGCTTCAGGCCCAGCGCCACGACCTCGCCGCTCGCCGGCAGCAATGGCAACAGAACTCCCGGCAACTCGAGCACGACCCGAACCACGACGCCCTCACCAAGGCCGAAGCGGCCTGCACTGCGGCAGATGCTGCCGTGGAGCTGTCCAGGCGGCGCCTGGCCGATGTCGCTGGCCGNTCCGGTGCCTGGCTGGATGAACAGAAACGCCGCAGTGGCCGACGCCAGGAGCTGCAGAGCAGCGTGACGCCCCTGCTGGAGGAACAACAGCAGCTCCAGGAACGCCTGCGGCAAGAGCGGGAACGGCTNGAGGAACTCACCCAGGAGCAGCAGCAGGACGGCGCCGAGGGGGAAGCGGTGCAGCAGCAGCTCGAGACTCTCGAGCAAACCTGGCAATCCCTTCTGCAATCCATCGCCGATGGCAAGCAGGCTCTGCAGCAAACGGCAGATTCCCTGGCCATCCANCAGCGCACCCGCAGCCGCCTGGAGCAGGAGCAGACNCGGCTTGAGCGGGAGATCGCCCGGCTCGAAAGNCGCCGCGATGCNNTGCAGGAGAGCCGTGGCACCGGNGCCCTCCGCTTGCTGCTGGAAGCGGGCCTGGATGGCATCCATGGTCCGGTCGCCCAGCTTGGAGAAGTCGACGACCGCAATCGGCTCGCTTTGGAAGTGGCCGCGGGTGCGCGTCTCGGCCAAGTGGTGGTGGATGACGACCGCATCGCCGCTCGNGCGATCGAGCTGCTCAAGAGCCGNCGGGCCGGCCGACTCACCTTCTTGCCGTTGAACAAGATTCGGGCACCGGGCAGCGGCGGTGGGGCTGCTTTTGCCCGCGGTGCACGCCCTGGTGGCGACAGCGGCAGCGGCTTGGTCGGCAGGGCCGTCGAACTGGTGCGATTCGAGCCGGTCTACGACCAGGTTTTCGCCTANGTCTTCGGCGACACCCTGGTGTTNGCTGATCTAGCCAGTGCCCGGCAACAGCTGGGACGCGCCCGGGCCGTCACCCTCGATGGAGAACTCCTGGAGAAGAGCGGCGCCATGACCGGCGGCAGCTTGTCTCAACGCAGCAGCAGCCTCAGCTTCGGGCGCAGCAACGAGCAGGACGATGCCGAACCGCTGCGTCGCCGGCTGCTTGAACTGGGGGAGTCGCTGGTGGCCTGCCGGCGGGAGGAATCGAAGCTGGGGAACCTGATCGAGCAGCAAAAACCNCAACTCCGCCAGCTCGAACAGCAGCAGGCTGCTCTGGTGGCCGAGCGCAATGCCGCCCGACGCAACCACGGCCCACTCCTGGAACGCAGCCGTCAGCGGGCNGAACGGCTGAGCAAACTCCAGCACAGCCAAAGCGACCAACAGCAGCGGCTGGACGCCATCACCCAGCAACTGGGTCCACTCCTCAACGAGCTTCAGAGCCTCGACGCCGCGGAACGCGACAGCACCAGTAACGACGATGCAGCCGCCTGGGCTCAATTTCAAAAAGAGCAGGAAGCCGCCGACCAGCGGCTTGAAGCGGCCCGCAGCGAACGGGACCACTGGCTCAATGCCCGGCGGGAGCGTCAGCTGGCCCTCGAACGGCTGGGCGATCAGAACAACGCCCTGACCAGCGAAGAGTCCAGGCTTCAGGAGGCCGTGCAAGCCCTGGCCAGTGCCCACAGTGCCTGGCGGCAGCAGCAAAGCGAGCTGCAGGAGAAACGCAAGGCGCTGGAACAACAGCAAACCGAACTCCAGGAGCGCTTTGGCACCCAACGACGGGCTCGGGATGCCGCTGAAGCCGAGGTGGGCCGGCAGCGTCAGGCGCTGCAACAGGCGGAATGGAATCTGGAGCGGCTTAAGGAAGACCGAGAGGGGTTGATTGAAGAGCAGCGCAGCGGTGCGGTGCGCCTGCAGGAGATGGAGCAGGCGTTGCCCGATCCGAGGCCGGAGATTCCCGACGTGGTGCGCTTGGCTGGCCTTGAGGCCCTGCAAAGCGACCTGCAGGCCATTCAGCAGCGGATGGAAGCGCTGGAGCCGGTGAACATGTTGGCGCTCGAGGAACTCGAAGCCCTCGAGCAACGCCTCTCAGAGCTGAACGAACGCCTGGATGTCCTCAACAGCGAGCGGGAGGAACTGCTGTTGCGGATCGAAACCGTTGCCACGCTGCGGCAGGACGCCTTTATGGAGGCCTTCACCGCCGTGGATGGGCACTTCCGCGAAATTTTCGCGTCCCTCTCTGAAGGCGACGGCCATCTGCAGCTGGAGAACCCCGAAGACCCGCTGGAAGGGGGCCTGACCCTGGTGGCGCATCCGAAAGGCAAAGCAGTGCGGCGCCTGGCGGCCATGTCTGGTGGGGAAAAGTCACTCACAGCCCTGAGCTTTCTGTTTGCGTTGCAGCGCTTCCGGCCGTCCCCCTTCTATGCCCTCGACGAGGTGGACAGCTTCCTGGACGGTGTGAATGTGGAACGGCTCGCTGCCCTGATCGCCCGCCAGGCCGAAGATGCTCAGTTCATGGTCGTGAGCCACCGCAGGCCGATGATCGGGGCAGCCCAGCGCACGATCGGCGTCACCCAGGCCCGCGGAGCCCACACCCAGGTGGTGGGTTTACCGGATGCGGCATGAGTCCTGTCGATCCCCGCTGTGCAGATTGAACGTGTCAGGCGGAACCCCTGCGCCAGAATGGTCTGATTGTGTTTGGCCCAGGGCCTCCGATTGACCCCGACCCCTTCACCCACTGACGCCCTCTCCGCTGGCGTGCCCAGTGATCGTCTCTGGTTGCGATCCGAATTGATGGGCACCCAGGTGATCACCCGTGACACCGGTCGCCGTCTCGGCGTGGTGGGAGAGGTGATCGTTGATATCGACCGCCGCGAAGTGGTGGCGGTTGGACTGCGCGATAACCCTCTCACCCGCTTTCTTCCTGGCCTGCCGCGCTGGATGCCTCTGGATCGGATCCGTCAGGTGGGGGATGTGATTCTGGTGGATTCCGCCGACTCTCTCAGCGAAAACTTCAATCCCGAGCGCTACAGCCGAGTGATCAACTGCCAGGTGATCACCGAATCCGGCGAGCAGCTGGGTCGGGTTCTGGGCTTCGCTTTCGACATCGAGACCGGCGAACTCACCACCTTGGTGATGGGAGCCCTGGGGGTTCCGCTGCTCGGGGAGGGTGTGCTCAGCACCTGGGAGATGCCGGTGGAGGAAATCGTCAGCAGCGGCCCGGATCGGATCATTGTTTACGAAGGTGCGGAAGACAAGCTCAAGCAGCTCAACAGCGGCGTGCTGGAGAAGCTGGGTGTTGGCGGGCCCAGCTGGGAAGAGCAGGAGAGGGAGCGCTACCGCGTGAATCTCGTGCCGGTGGAAAACCAACTCAGCTCCGGCCAACCTGTGGAGCAGGAACAACGCCGCCTGAAGGCCTCCGAAACCAATCGGTTTGAAGCAGAAGAAGAACTGGAGTACGTGGAGCTCGACGACCGTCGCCGCGAATCCATACCGCAACGCCGCTATCTGGATGAGCCGCGATACGACGAGCCCCGCTACGAAGAACCGAAATACGAGGAACAGGAACCTGCTTACGAGCAACAGCCTGCCTACGAGCAACAGCCACCGCGGCGGGCGATGCCAGCCTCACGCCGGGCAGTGCAGCAACAAGCGGAACCACTGGATGTGGAACCCCTTGAGGAGCTGCCAACCCGACGGCAGAACGAGGATCTCGATGACCCCTGGTAGGCCCTCAGCCCGCCTTGAAGTCCAGTGAGGCGCTGTTCACGCAGTACCTCTGACCCGTGGGTGCCGGACCATCCGGGAACACGTGGCCAAGATGGGCATCACAACGTGCGCATTTGATCTCGGTCCGCACCATCCCGTGGGTGAGGTCGTCTTTCGTGATGATCGCCTCAGCCGTGGCGCCATCCCAGAAGCTTGGCCAGCCCGTGCCGGATTCGAACTTCGTTGCGGAACTGAACAGCGGCGCACCACAGCACACGCAGTGGTACATCCCGGTGGCCTTGTTGTTCCAGTAAGCACCNGTGAAGGCCCGTTCCGTTCCCCCGCAGCGGGCCACCTGATATTGCTCCGCAGTCAGGGACTGTTTCCACTCTTCCGCAGTGCGCTCCATCGGATCGGGACTGGTCATGACGAGGTCGTCTTAGCCCGTGAACCCTAGGCAGAGGGAAGCTGCCGGGGCAGCAGATCCCGTACTTCATCCGCCAAGGCTGCAACGGCGCCTGGCTGCCCGCGGAGAGCTTGCAGATCCTGTCGTTGCCCTGCCAAACGCTCCGGGGAAGCAAGCCAGTCGGCGGCTTCAGCAGCGATCTGTTCGGGTGTGATCGCACCGACCCGCTCCGGCACAACAATCCGACCAGCACTGATGTTGGGCCAGGCCATCAGGCCGTTGTTGCGCAGGCGCCAGAACGTCATCAACGCCCCAATCAACCGACGCAGACCTGGCAAGCGAGCCAAGAGACCCAGGCCTCCATCCCACGCCTGCATCACCTCCAGATGCTGGGTTGGAACAATCACGATCATCGGAACCGCCAGTGCGCCGAGTTCCGCCGTGTTGGCGCCCACCGTGGTGAGAGCCAGAGCACACTGACTCAGAGCCCCATGGGCAGGATGCTGCTCCAGCAGGCGAATCCGGGTTCCTGCNCGCGTGATCAGGTGTCCTTCNTCCANCGCAGCAACGGCCGAGGCGTAATGCGCTGCGATCGGATTGGANGCCCCCGCAAAACGGAGNAACTCCTNCACGCTGGTGGTTGGGGCCAAGGGCAGCAGAAAGCGGCAGTCAGGCCGCTCACGAGCAAGACGATCAGCGGTTTCCAGCAGAAACGGCATGCCCACACTGAGCTTGGCCGCCTTCGAGCCNGGNAGCAAAGCCACCCACGTTCCTGCTGGTAGCGGATTCTCTCGGCGCGCAAAGCCCGACAGGTCTGCCATCAGGTCACCGACCACCCGGCATCGCGATTGGTGGCGGATCGGCAGCTGTTGCTGCACCGCTTTGGACATCGCAGCGATGCGGTCGTTCCAACCGGGCCAGCGGGCGACCCATTCGGCATAGGTGATGTGGCGGTACCCCAAACGGGCTGACAGCAGAACAGTCCAGAACTGATCACCGCCCAGAAACACCACCACACCTTCACGGGGCCAGGGGCCATAACGCTGNGGACGCAGGAGCAGCGACCAGAAGCGTTGGGCCGGCACGATCCGCTCAAACAAACCCCACGGTTCAGCCGCCGCCCGTTCATGGCCGGTGGCATTGGGGCAGGGCACCAGCACAAGCTGCAGAGCTGCNGCAGCATCTGGAGTGCGCGGTCGCAATGGCACAGAAGCGTGCAGTCGCTCGGCCAGAGGTCGAACCCAGGTGCTCAGCTCGCCCGGGCCGTTGGAGACCAGAACAACTGCAGGTCCAGAAACGGAAACGTTGGGGCGGGCCAAGAAAAAAATGCGGATGGCGAGACTTGAACTCGCAAGGCCGAAGCCACACGCCCCTCAAACGTGCGTGTCTACCAATTCCACCACATCCGCGTGGTCGACTCAGCCGC
>NZHI01000067.1 GCA_002691345.1 Synechococcus sp. MED650
AGCGTTTGCAGCGCTGAAAATCCATTGCAAAAGCCCAGGAGTGCTTGAACTCCTGGGCTTTTTTTTTGTTGATGCAGATCATCGCGATTGAGCCAACAGAAACGATCGAGGCAGATCCAGAAATTTGCTGATTTTTCCCACGTAGGCACGGTTGTTGAACACGTCGTAATCGACCCGCTCAATCGCATCCAAAATGCCGCGGTACAGCCGCAGCGACGTCCAAACCGGCCAGCGAGCATCCTTGGAAAGCCAGCGAACACCAGCTTCGGAACGGTCAAACCATTCCCTGGCCCGTTCCAGCTGAAACACCATCAGATCTTTCCAAGACTGATTGAGACGCCCTGCCATCAAGTCGTCCTCCGAATAGTCGAAACGTTGGAGATCCTCGAGTGGCAAATAAATCCTGCCGCGGCCGCGATCCTCTCCCACATCACGCAGGATATTGGTGAGTTGATTGGCGATACCGAGGGCAACAGCAGCATCAGACGTATCGGGACGATCACTCCAAGGTGCTGAGGTGTAGGCCTGATCAACACCCATGACACCTTGCGTCATTAAGCCAACGGTGCCGGCGACGCGGTAGCAGTAGAGCTTGAGGTCGTCAAAGCGGGGATAACGGGTCCAGGTGAGGTCCATCCGCTGCCCCTCAATCATGTCGAGATAGGGCTGAATCGATTGGGGGAAGCGCTCCAACGTGTCGGCCATGACCGCATCGAGATCATCTTCAACGCAACCAGAAAACACAGCTCTGGTTTTTTCCTCCCAACNATCCAGTCGATCGGCCAATTCGGACACAGGGAGGGCNTGCGCCTCTGGACTGTCCATCAGTTCATCTGTACGNCGGCACCACACATANATGGCCCAGATAGCACGNCGNTTANCTGGGGGAAGGAGNAGAGTCCCGAGATAAAAGGTTTTGGCCCACTCCGCCGTCTCAAGCCGACAGGCTTCGTAAGCCGAATCCAAAGTAGAAGTAATTTTTATCGAAGAATTCATCAGTTATCGGCGCTGACCCACTGGAACTGTCTCAGCAAGGCTAAGACACTAGGCACTCAAGCCAAGAAATCTATGGGAGAAGAGCAGCAATCGCAATGACTCCCACAAAAATCCCTAGAAACATAAAGCCCATTTTTGTCATCTTAGACTCATGATCATCAATCCCCTGAGAAACAGAGTCTTGAAGGTCATCCCTGAAAGAATCAAAAGCAGCCTTTTTTTCAGATGGAGAAGGATCCTTTTTCATAGATCAAGCACGATGGAAGAACCAGTAAGCACCAACAGCAAGCACCACCATCAAAATGATCGGCACCGCGATGGCTGCCATACCATTATGGCTCGTAACAACCCNAGACTCGTGTGCAACAACAGCATCACGAATACTTAACTGCATCTCTTCGCGAAGTCGCGCCATATCCGAATCTAATGATTCATCGCTGTAGAGCTCTTTGAGACGCTCATAAGAGCTCTTGCTAAGAACAAGACTGTCTTCAGGCTTTTTAAAAAGGATATCCATCAACTCCTCACGATCAATTTCAAGCAACACAGAACGGCTAGAAGCCTTGGCCGTGGCAGTACGGGTACGGCCATCAACGATTTCAACCTCGCCAAAAACCTTGCCNGGGCCGAAACTATCGTCAANGCCCTCGCCCGTTTCAGGGTATGTGGTAACAAGGTCTACTTTTCCAGCTCTGACCAAAAAGATGGAGTGAGAGGGATCATTCAGCTCGTATACGTGATCACCCTTGTCGAAGGTCAGTCGCCTCACTGTCCTGAAATCAACTTCCNNAATTATAGGCCATTTTCAGATTTTCTTAAGGTATAGTCGCCAAATACCAACGTGTACAGCGTGAAGCGNCTTCAAATCATTGGTGCCGTTGGGCTGGTTGTAGCTGCNGGTGTGTTCGGAATCACNCAGTTCTCACAGCAAAAAGACAAGACAGAAGAAGTCGTGCCCATGAAAAGGGCCGTGACAGCCTTGGGGCGCCTCACTCCTAGGGGCGGAAACGTTCAACTGGCTGTTCCCGCTGGGGTCACGGGGGGAAACGAAATCGTCACCGAGTGGNTAGTTGACGAAGGGGACAGGATCAGCAAAGGGCAAGAACTCGCTTTCCTGAGCAGCTACCAGCAGCTCAGAACGGAGGTCAAAACGGCGGAGGAAAACCTTCGGCTGTCGTTATCTCTGTTGCCATTTTTGGAAGTTAGCCAAACAAAAGCAAAGAAATTGCTCGAGAGAGGATCACTTTCTCAAGAGGAGTATTCGAAAAGCGTCTCTGCACTGAAAACAAAACAATCCGAAGTTCTCTCCAATCAAACAGCCCTGCAAAGAGCCAAAAACAACCTTCAGTCGTCAGTTGTCAGATCACCACTCAACGGCAGATTGGTCAAAATCTACAGCTGGCCTGGCATGAAAGCCACAAGCGATGGCTTGGCGTTGGCAGCACGTACATCAGACATGCAGGTCTGGGCACAGGTTTTCCAGACAGATATCAAGCGTATTCAACAAGGCCAAATGGCATCAATCGCCGCTGAAAGCGGTGGCTTCAAGGGAAATCTGAATGCAAAAGTTCGATCGATTATAGGGGAGGTTTCAGAAAGAGATTTNTTTGCAGTAAGTGGTAGCAACGATATAAATGCAAGGGTCATCCTGGTGAAGCTCGACCTGACGCCAGAGGATAGGGCAAAGGTAGAACAATTAAGCGGACTTAACGTAACAGTTACTTTCGAGGATGAAGCTTAAAACATGAATCAATTCAAATTCCTCAATGATCTGCCATTGGCATGGCTGCAACTCAAGAGACAGCCAGTGCGTTATTTAGTTGCAATCGCAGGGATCGGCTTCGCAGCATTGTTGATGTATATGCAGATCGGATTTCAATCCGGCCTGCTCACCAGTGCAACAACGTTTTACGCAGCGCTAGATGCAGATTTGGTCTTAATCAGTCCGAAAACTGTAAGTAGTGCAAGCTTCAGCCAGTTTCCACAATCACAACTCTTCCGAGCCAATGGCTACGACGCTGTGGAGAGTGTCGTACCACTTTATGTCACCAACATATCAGCACAAAAACTGGGTGGAGAAAAACCAACTTCCTTAAGAATTATTGGGTATGACCCTGAATTAAAGGCATTAAACGTTGACGCTATCAATCAACAAGCCTCAAAACTAAAAACCACAGGTTACGTATTATTTGACACCAAAGGAAATAGCAGGACAGGACCTGTCGCGAAAGCAGTCGAAGAGAATGGATACCAATTCATGACTCTCTACAACTTATCTCAAACTTTCAGGGCTGTAGGCCTCTTTGGACTCGGATCAACGTTTGCCGCTGACAGCAATCTGCTGACAAGCTCAAGCACTGCAATACAGCTGGCGAACCAAATCAACTTTGGAGAAATCTCTTTAGGGCTAATCAAGGTCAAAGACAAAGCTTCCATTCCACAGCTCCAAAAGAGCTTAAATAAACTATATGACGGTGAAATTCAAATATTAACAAAAGAAGAATTAATCAGCCAAGAACAAAATTATTGGAACACCTCNTCATCCTTCGGAATCGTTTTCGGATTTGGCACATTCATGGGAGTGCTCGTTGGCGGAGTCATGGTTTACCAGGTTCTTTACACAGATGTAACTGATCATTTGAAAGAATATGCAACGCTTAAGGCGGTGGGTTTTTCAAACCAATTCATACTTGCAATTGTGATTCAAGAGGCTATTCTTCTCGGCATATCATCATTTATCCCCTCAACGCTCGTCAGTACTGGAATGTACGCATTCCTAACAAGCGCATCAGGGATTAACATTCAGATGACACACCAAAAAATAAGCTTAGTTGGTGCTTTGACTNTCGGAATCTGTGCAGCATCAGCAGCAATCGCCGTGAACAAATTACGTGACGCCGATCCCGCTAGCGTCTTCTAATCATGAAAGCAACTATCTCAGCCAAAGATCTCCGACACAGCTACGGCGAAGGAGAATTAAAAACAGAAATTCTGCATGGGCTGGATTTCCAAATCAATGCCGGGGAAGTAACNCTACTGGTTGGACCATCAGGCAGTGGAAAAAGCACTTTATTAACTCTCGTTGGTGCGCTGCGATCTGTACAGACAGGCTCTCTCAATGTACTTGGAACGGAACTCAACGGCACATCCGAACAAGCACGAACAGAGCTGCGCAGAAGGATTGGATTCATTTTTCAAAGCCATAATCTTGTATCTTCACTCACAGTTCTGCAAAATGTAAGCCTTCTTCTGCAGCTAAAAAGCCTTAATGCAGAAGAACGTTTGGAGCAAGCCAAAGAATTACTAGAAGCTGTAGGCCTAGGCCACAGACTACACAACTATCCAGAGGAACTTTCAGGTGGCCAACGACAACGCGTGGCAATTGCACGAGCCTTAGCCCCGGAACCTGAATTAATCCTTGCCGACGAGCCTACGGCATCGTTGGACAGCAAATCAGGTCAAGATGTTGTCGAAATTCTTGGTAAACTCAGTCGCGAAAAAGGGAGTTCAGTACTCCTGGTCACGCATGACCTCAGGCTTCTAAAAGATGCCGACACGATCTGGGAGATTGATGACGGNAAAGTAAAGCTCAATAATCAGTATACAGCCCATTAATTATTATTCATTCCACTCACTAAAATGACTACTCAATCACATTCCTGGTCATGGAACAACCTCCACACCTCATTTATTCATCAACCATCTAGCAAGGTTAAAGATAGTGCCATTATTTTAGTCCATGGCTTTGGCGCCTGCAAAGAACATTGGCGAGGGAACATCGAGAGCTTGAGTGAATGTGGTGACNTATGGGCTATCGATCTAGTGGGATTCGGCGAAAGCGATAAACCGATATCACATCTCAAAGACGAAATCGCGAATAGTGAAAGCTTTTGCTATGGGATCGAAGCGTGGTCACAGCAGGTGACTGACTTCATCAACCAAAAAGTTGATGCACAAACAGTTTTCATTGCAGGCAACTCAATTGGAGGTGTCGTTGCATGTCAAACAGCTAAAAACCTGGAGGATCAGGGGAGGCCTGCCGAAAAATTAATCCTGATTGATTGTGCACAACGTGAAATCGANGACAAACGCTTGTCCGAACAACCGCCGTTCAGACGCTTATCAAAACCNCTGCTGAAAAAGCTTGTGCGACAGCGCTGGTTGACAAGAACACTTTACAAGAGCCTAGCCAAGAAGGGGATTATCAAAAAAGTTTTGGAGCTCGCCTATCCAACAAAACAAAATGTTGATGATGAATTAATCAATGTTTTATATAGGGCAACTCAGGACAACAACGCAGATGAAGCATTTCGAGGCTTTATCAATCTTTTCGATGATTTACTTGCTCCCGACATCATGAAAAAACTATCAACTCCNGTCCACTTGATCTGGGGCGAAAAAGATCCATGGGAACCTCTCGCCATTGCCAAAACATGGACCTCCATTGATTGCGTCAAAAGCATAAAAGTATTGCCAGATCTTGGCCATTGCCCACACGATGAGTGCCCCCAAGTGGTGAATTCAGAAATCACTTCCATTCTTCAAGCCTGAAAACAATGCTTAAAAAACTCACACATCCTCTTGCCATTATTTTTATAACGCTTCTGCTCGACAAACTCGGGGAGAACATTATTTTCCCGCTCCTGCCATATATTTTGAGTGCATACAACCCAGATGGTATGACTCTGGGTTTATTGGCTTCAACCAGCCAGGGTGTTGCCGTTCTCAGTGGACCGCTCGTTGGCTCATTGAGCGACTCCATTGGCCGACGCCCTGTCATCATTAGCTGTATTGCACTTAACTTTATTTCTCTCTTAATTTTCGGTTGGGCCGGCTCACTTAGCATCATTTTCACCTCACGTGCATTGGGAGGATTGGGAAGTTCCACCATTGGTACGCTTCAGGCATACATCACAGATATTTCGAGTCCAGAAACAAGATCTCGAAATCTTGGTATCAGTGGTGCCGCCTTTGGTCTGGGAGCGATTGCTGGTCCGGCACTGGGAGGAGGACTTGTTGGATTTGGAGCATCAGTACCTGTATTTGCTGCGGCATTCTTAACCGGAATCAATTTATTGATCGGTTTCATTTTTCTACGTGAAACAATTTCCGAGGAGAATAAAAAACCATTTGATGTTAGTTCAATCAACATTTTCAAGTCGATTTCTCGAATCCTCTCGCGACCAGACTTGAGAGCCGTTTCCCTCTCATTTGCGTTGTTCAATTTCTCTTTTACAGCATTCACAAGTTTGCTTGTGCTTGCTCTGAAAGATTTGTATGGATGGTCTGCGGCTCAGACCAGTGGAATTTTCATTGTCGTTGGTGTTGTAGTCACATACACACAGGTTGCGGTTGTAGGAAAATTAGTGAACCGATGGAGCGAAGGCTTGGTGAATCAGTCTGGATACTTATTCGTCAGTGGAGGAATTCTGCTGCTTCCAATAGCAGGGATTTCAGAAGTGGTTACAGCAACATTTGTCGTAGCATCATCCATCGCCTTAGCTATCGGCGCTTCTTTAGTGCTTCCTACGGCTCGAAGTATGGTTTCAGGATTGGTTTCCAGCCAAGAGCAAGGAGTTCAACTGGCCAGCCTTGCATCACTTTCGGGCACCGCCAGTTGCCTTGGCCCTATTGTTGCAGGATGGCTTTATGACATCACACCGATCGCCTCTTTCAGTGTAGAAGCGATCGCATGTTTGATGGGGTGGATACTCCTTAATCAGCAAAAACATCGCCTTTCATAAGGCATTAAGAAGTAAATAGAAAATCAGGCGAAGCATTTAGCATTCGCCTGATCCTGATTTATCCAAGATGCTGACGCATTAATCTTCGGAATTCAATTAAAATTCGGTCAGATTCAACAAGGATCTCATTTGACCCTTGATAAGTAATGGCCGCAGGCTCCTGATCTTTAATGATTCGATCGTCTTCAAGTGCAATATTTTCACCGGTGCTAATAGTCACCTTGTTAAACCAAGGAGTCAAGATTGGACTTTTTCTCAGGAAATTACGGTAATTGGTGCAGAGCATATTTGTATCCTTTTCACCTGTGGGCACATGAACCTGAAGGGAAATGATTGTAAACCTACCGAAGTTAACCAAAGACATCAGTAGATTAGGATAAATATATCGATAGGCCTTGTATACATCATCTTGATCACCACGCATAAGATACTTGGCGATACCATTCAACTTTTTGACCTTAATCGGCATCTGAGCAAACAATGACCGTTCGGTATTGTTCATCTCATATTTTGGAAAAGTCAGATCGGTAGTAGGGTCAACTTTTCCTATACTTTTGCCATGCGTGAACGGGGCATGGGTGGGGTCAATCCCATTTTCTATGCTTCGGCTGAAGTGGGAATGAAAGTGATAAGACAAATCTGCCGTGGGCAGATGAGTCATTTTGGGAAAATCCAATTCTGGGATTGGATCAATTTCATAAGTCGGCGAAGCTGATTGCCCCGGGATCCACACCCACAAATATCCATATTTTTCCTCACAAATGTAGGACTTCACGCGAGCCCGAGTAGGTATGGATTCGTCCTGACGAAGTGCGGGAATATGTGTACAGACACCATTGGTATCATATTGCCACCCATGATAAGGACAAACAAGATGGTTGTTTTGAGACCAACCACCACTAAGAGAGCAACCACGATGAGCACACTTAGCGTTGTAGACATGCACTGCACCATCGGAGTGACGAACAGCAACAAGCTCACCAAGAACAAAAGATATTGCAAACGGTTTGTCAGTTAATTGACTGCTTAGAGCCATGGCGTACCAACAGTCCAATGGAACCGATGGCGCTGCAGTCGATACGGATGATTGTTTAGTTGTCATGGTGGAAGAATTCAAGATTTGGCAGCCTCACTCATCGTTGCTTTCGCCAAAGCTTTTCGATAGGCAAGAATCAACTGATCCGAAGCAAGCAGAAGATCTTCACCTTGAGTCACCCAAGACGGTGTTGAAGGCTGTGATTCGACAACTACTTTATCCTCTTGATAAGTTTCAACGGTATTTTTCATCGAATTGTTATCGCCCCACGCTTGGGTTAGGAAATTACGAACACCGATCCACTTGGTCAAGGTAAGGTTATCTGAGACAGGAATATTGCTTGCAAAATAGATGTATTGATAACCTCTCCAGTTGAAATCAATCGCAATACGATTGATGCAGGGCAAATAACCTGTCAAAACAGAACTGGAATAATCTCTATCCTTTTTAATAATGTACTTCAAAAGACCCAGTCGCTTGGGTGGCTTCAATTGAACATAAGTACTTACATGATGGTCGGTCACCTTGACATCCAAGGGATGAACGACTGCATCATCCCGGTTAGGGAAGAAAGGCTTATGAACAAAAGGTGCATGGGACGTATCCAGGCCTGATTCAACGACGCGACTGAAATTGGCGTTCCAGGTGTACTCACCATGAACCGGACGCCACCCCTCCTGACCAAATTCAGGGAAGGGTGGAATTAAAGCGGGATCAGCCAGCTGAGTGTTGCCAGGAAAAATCCAAATAAAGCCGTTGGTTTCTTGAATTGGCAAGGGGGTCATCCTTGCCCTGTTGGGAATCGGTGTACCTTCACGATCTGCTGGAATCCGAACACAAGTGCCTTGGTTGTTGTAACTCCAGCCGTGGTACGGGCATCGGATACAGTCTCCATCAACCCAACCCTCGCCAAGACTGGCTCCACGATGAGCACAGCGATCAATCAATGCGTGGGGCTTTCCCTGACTATCGCGAAAAAGAACATATCTCTGATCGAGCAATGTCAACGAGATGGGCTTGTCTTGAAGGGTGACACTGTGCTCAACCGCGTACCAAAAGTCTGAAAGAGACACAGCGTTACATCAACTTGATACCTTTATACCATCTCAAGGTTGTTAAAAGTGTGTTTTCCAGCGCTCTTGCTCGAAAACAAGCCAGCCAATGTCCTTGAGATGACCAAGCAGACGCCTGGCTTCTTCCGAATCAGGCGACCACTTGAATTGATCCACAATGACAACGTTTAACTCCTGCGGAGAAGCGCCGCGCCGAAGACCGGCCTTGAGCAATTTGCGAAGAGGGGCAGGCTCTATGGAAAGCAACTTTGACATCGAGAGCTTTCCATGGAGCTTGTCGTAGTCAATCATCACTGGCATGGAGAGTTGTTTGCAGAATTGAAGCCAACTGCTTCACCTGCTCGCTCCACGTATGATCAGGGAACTCAAGAACAGCAATGCCTCCACTAGCCAAATTGAGAAGATCGGAACTCAAGGGCAGGATTGCAGAAGGCTCATAGTCAAAAGAAGACTTCACTTTCTCTTTCACAGCAGAAGACTCAAAGCAATCAGGCAACTTATTGACCACGAGATTGATTTGAGGAACATCCAAACGTTCAGCGACCTCAATTGCAACAGCCGTGCCCAAATAATCTTGCGAATCAGGCCTCATGACCATCACAAGAGCATCAGAAATGGCTGCCGAAAGAAGTGTTTCCTCATTAATACCTGGATGAGTGTCTACGATAATATAATCAAGATTAAGCTCATCAATGACAGCAAACATTGCATCATTCAGCTTCTCAACTTGATAACCTTCTCTCAAAATTTTAGCGATTTTGTCACTTTCCATCGATGCTGGTGCTAGCCAAATTCTGCCCTTAGCAGCTCGCACTTGCTTGGGCGTTACTTCATGCATACACTTTTTAATGGGAGCATCAGACTGCAAAAAGTCGTTAATCAATAGATCTTTTTCAGTCGCCTGAAAACCAAAAAGAACATGGACTCCAGGTGATGCTAGATCGGTATCAAAGATTGCAACACGCTTGCCTGACATCGCCAAAGAAACTGAGAGATTGGCAGACAGATTAGACTTTCCAGTTCCTCCGCGGAAAGAATGGACAGAAACAATTTTAACCATTAGATTAATAGCGTTGGGGTGATTTTAGTACAGAAAGGAGGGTCAAGCCGGTTCCAGAGCCAGTTACAAACTGGATGAGAACGACAAAGTTGACAAAGAAGCGAGAGGATCCCCAATGCGGTCGGCCAAATCACTGTCTCTGTCTATTGGCAAACCCGTATTACGTGCAAGCTCTAGCAGAGATTTATTATATTCTTGAAGTTGAGTGACATACGAAAGCACAGCCTGAGCCAAAGTTGTTTGAGCCTGCACTAAATCAGTAACAGTGCCATAGCCTATCTGATATCGATCTGATTGCAATTGAAGACTAATTGCTGCTTGCTTGACTTGACCAGAAGAAGCAAGAAGTATCTTTGTTCCATCATTTACCTTAAAATATCCAGATCTAGCTGATTCTTTAACCTGATTAATTGTCTCCAGGTAGGTCTGATAAGCAGATTCTGATAACTTACGATAAGATTCTGCGCGCATACGAGCTTGTCCACCATCAAACGGCTTCCATGAGAAAGTTAAAACGGCAGATGGATTTTTTATAAACTCGGCATAAGATTCAGTCCAATAACCAGTTTGTGTACCGTAAAGCTGAGTTACCAACTGCAAAGTGGGAAGATAGCTTGCCATTTCCAGGTCTGCATCAACATTTTGAAGATAGACATCAAGCAACATTTCCTGAACAACCTTTCGATGAGTTTCACTTGCTTGAACAGTTGACTCAAGGGGATGGGACCAACTACCTAAAACCTCAAACTTTTCGGATAGTGTTATATTCAATGGTGAATTAACATTTAGCAAGCGTGCTAGCTGAGCTTGAACGGTTTTGATATCTCGGCGTGACTGCTCTAGAAGTCTGAGATCAGAAAAGTAATTGGATCGTTGCTTGGAAACATCCAGGCCAGACGCTATGCCAAACTCACGTTTATCGCTGGAAACTTGTACAAGTTTTTTTGAATTAGCAACAATCAATTCATAGGCATCTTTTTTAGCATTAGAGGCCAACAAATCAACATAAGAATTCTGAACATTGAGAACATTGTCCCGATATGCAATCGCATATCGATCAGCGCTTTGAAGTGTCTGATGCTTGGACCTCCATATCTTTAAGGGTCTTGTGGCATCTAAAACATCCCATGTCAAGGAAAGGTTGAGCGTCGAATAGAAATAATCACCATTCGGTTGGCCAGAAATCGAATCGAATGCACTCGATATTGAGGAAGCATCAAAAGATGATTGTGTTCCCGTGCTTGATGTGCCTGAGGTTGACGTACCTGAGGTTGATGTGCCAGGAGCAGAGGTAGAAGCAGACAAGGCTGAAGACAATCCAGAAAATAGATTTGTCAGCTCGGAATAATTGGTGGATGCACCACTCGTGGTGGAATCGTACTTATAAACTCCAGAACCAACCTTTAAAGAAAGTTGAGGCCACCACAGTGCATATGCTGCACCCTGAAGATCCTGAGAAGAGCGGAACGTCCAATAGGAAGACTTGAGCTTTGGATTGCGCTGAACAGAAAGATCAACGGCCATCTCCATGGACAAATCCCGGAGAGCTTCTGGTGCAGGATCCGTGTCAGAACTCAATCGAGGCTCAGGCACTTCCACCTGTAACGATTTGAGAACAGCTTCCGGTACAGGAACCGGATCAGGCAATGAGGGGGCTTCAGCAGTAAAACCTTGAGCAGGCAGACAAAGTGGCAACACTGCTGTCGACGCCACTCTTCTCAGCACCCGCAATAACAAGGAAGACCGACGACAACGAATTACAGCTTTAACCAATGCAGTGCCTTGATAATGTACGAATATTAAAACACTCTTAAGTGAAAATGTCTGTATCGCGTTCAGCAGCGGAATTTGGTTCGGAAGCGGATCGCAGACGACGCTGCTGACGCATCGCCTTAGCGCGATCAGCAAGACTGACGAATGTGGGATCAGTCGTAATCGACTTGACTTGGGACGTCACAGACTTGCGGTTAATCCGAATTTCAATCTGTTGAATTCGTTGCTTAAGCTGATCACTTTGCTCTTCAAGATTGCCAATCACAGATTCTAAAGCACCTAAAAGAGTTGACACCTCCGAAGTATCTTTTGAACTACTAGAAAAATTATGCACGGTCGAGCGAACTTTGCTTAAGTTAGCTTGAAGTGAATCTTTAGAGGCTTGAAGTTTTTTATAGAGAGAAAACTCTTCATCGTGACGTTGCTTTTTTTCTAAGGAAGAGGAAATTCTGGCTCCAAGCAAAACACGATTAAAAGGCTTGGATAAATAATCTTCTGCTCCAGCTTCAATACATGGAACAACCATAGAAAGATCATCCAAAGCACTGATCATAATAACAGGAATATGAGAAGTTTTTTGGTTAGACTTTATTTTCAGCAATGTCTGAAACCCATCCATTTTTGGCATCAAAATATCAAGTAAAATCAAATCAAAAGCTTCAAAGGCAATCTTCGCTAGGGCATCTTCACCATCCTCAGCCATCCGTGTGATGAAACCTTCACGTTCAAGGCGTGAAGCAAGCAAAGAACGATTGTCCTCTTCATCATCCACAATCAAGATTTTACTTTTGACCTGATCGCTCGCAAAGTTAGTTCGGTTTAAAATATGCTTTGATTGCTGAATAATTTTCAGACTTTCATCACACAAATTTGAAATAGTCTGTTTGGGAGCTTGCTGAGTTTCCAGCTCACGTCCAATTGTAATTGAGAGACCTTCAAGAGTAAGCTTGTCTCGAACTAATGTTTGAATCGCTTGAGCTGCATAATGAACTTTACTCAAGGATTCAACAAGTTCTTCATCAACTGGGTCTGAATCAGAAAGTTCATCTGAAACTAACTCACTAAAGCCGATGATCTGATTGATATGGTTGGAGAGATCATGACGCAGCCTCCTCAAAAGATCATCAGATCGGCTCAGTGGACTTCCCTCAGAGGCAGAAACAGCCATGATTAACTTGTTGGAAGAAAAGTTTTCATCTTATCGAGCAATCGAGATAATTCAATAGGTTTTGTATCATAATCATTGCAACCAGCAGCTAAACATCGTTCTCGATCGCCTTCCATAGCATGAGCTGTTAATGCGATGATCGGAATATTTTCAGTGGCGGGGTCTCGTTTGATCAACTTTGTTGCTTCTAAACCATCCATTTCAGGCAAACTGACATCCATCAGGATTAAAGAAGGCAAATTTTGTTTTGCACTTTCAACAGCTTCAACACCGTCTCCAGCATAAATAAGCTCAAAACCCTTACGCTTTAAGCGTCTTGACAGCATATCCCTATTCATCTCGTTATCCTCAACCAAAAGGATCAAACTCATGTCTTAGGGGGCTCCCGCGACGGCAAGAATGAAGCAATCCTATCGGACAACTCATTGGTGTTCAGGTTATCAGAAGCAATTACTCCGGTAAAGCGGCTACGCAAACGTTGCTGATCTGATTCTGGAAGGTCTTGCGCATTAATCATGACGACAGGCAGGTGTGCTGCAGACGGATTGCGATGCAAGCTTTCGATGAAAGAGGCTCCATCAAAATCTTTTGTACTCATATCTACAATTATGAGAGAAGGTCTGTGCTTTGCAATTTCAGCTAATGCTGAAGAATCATCAGCAAAAATTTTGATACTATATCCATTAGCTTGAATTGCTTCTTGCAATTTATCCAAAGTTCCCCCGGAAGATTCGATCAGGAGAACATAAGGCTTATCGAGATTGCCCTGAGAGCTAAACTGGAGAAGAATGTTATCAAAAAGAGACCAATCAATTGGCTTTGCTAAGCAATAAGCATTTTCATATAACGATTTCAGATTGATTCCCTCAACATCCTTAGAAATCAAGACAACAGGGATTGCCGATAGCTGCTCATCTTTTTTAATCTCATCCAACACTTCCCATCCATTTTTACCGGGCATATTGAGATCTAATGCGATCAAATCGGGCATCCATGCTCTTGCATTCTGCAGGCCTTCAGATCCATTTTGAGCAGACATCACTGCATAACCATCGATCTTTAAATGACGCTCAATCACATCACGGGTAGGAGCATCATCATCAATGATCAATACCTTCCCAAGCGCTGCAACAGGAGGATAATCTTGGATGTGCGGCTCAGGATCATCTTTTGAGTCTGGTAAAACTTGCAATTTTTGGATACTGCCTTCAACTTTTTTATTTGTATCTGAAAAATAGCGAGGCAAATCAAGATTGAAATTACTTCCAACATTTACCTTACTCGTAACATTGATATCACCATTCATCATCTGGCTGAAACGCTTGCTTAGAGCCAAGCCGAGACCTGTCCCTCCATATTTTCGCGTTGTGCTCGCATCAGCTTGAGAAAATTCCTGGAATAAGCGCCCCATCTGCTCATCAGACATTCCAATACCAGAGTCACTAATTGAAATTTGAAGACGCTCACTACTACCATCATCTACAAATTTAGAAGAAATAGTAACAACACCTGATTCAGTAAACTTGCAAGCATTACTGGCTAAATTGAGAATAATTTGCTTGGCTTTAGTGATATCGACACAAATCAGATCATCTGTACCAACAGAATTTTCAAAGTTGAGAGTATTTTGATTTTTTGATGCGAGAGGCTTTATTGAGGCTAAAATATCATTCATCAATATCGACAAACTAACTTCTTCGGCGTAAATAGTCATTTTGCCAGCTTCAACTTTTGAAAGGTCAAGCACACTATTAATTAATCCGAGCAAATGTTTCGCAGATGAGAGGATTTTATTGAGATCTTGACGAATTTCATCGGGCTCCATCTCTTCACAGTCTTCAGTAAGAATTTCGCTATACCCGATGATTGCATTCATCGGCGTTCTTAATTCATGAGACATATTGGCAAGAAATGCACTTTTTGCATGATTAGCTTCTTCTGCCTGGAGTCGCGCTTCATCAACCTCTGCCAGGGATTTAGACAGTCTTCGGCTGTAAAACCAAGTTAAAAAGACAACGGAAATAGCAGCCATAAGCTGCAGGGCTAAAATGCCGAGTGATAGTTGAAGGGTTAATTGATTTACTGTAGAGAGTGAATCAGCAGAAACAACCTTCATCCCCCATGGCTTATAAGGAATAAATCTGTACTTGTAATCATCGTAGGCAGTAGATTTTATAATAGATGACCGATCATCAGGAAGGTCTTGGGCTAATTTTGCGACATCTACAAGAAGTTTCTCCGGGGAGCCTTCAGAAGCATAAAGAACCCGATCGTCATCATCCACAATAATTAAATGAGTTTGCTCAGATAATTCAGCGTTACGCACTGATTCTCGAATTGAATCGCCGATTGAAGAAATCTGATATCCAGCGTACCAGGCACCAATCACTTGATTGGATTGATCAAAAATTGGAACGTATTTTGTAAAATAAAGTTTCCCCAAAATCCTAGCTAGACCCTTGTATGGTTTTCCTTGAAGTAATTTGGGTAGTACAGGCCCCTTGGGATCTAAAAGTGTTCCGACCGCAGATTGACCATCCTTCGTTTTGATGCTTGTAATCACGCGAACCATTTGATCACCATCTCGAACAAAAATGGTTAACGAAGTCTCAAAATCCTCAGATAAGTCAACAATATCGTCTAGGTGAGATGAAAGTTTTCGATCACCAAACTTAAGAATAGGAACAGAGCGTTCCCCCATGCCGCCACGAATCAACTCGCGCTGATCAGGATTTAATGAAGGCTTGCCGTCGGAAAGAGAATGATATTTGAGCCGGTCAAGAGCCCGCGTTAGCCAATTGGCTAACAATGAATCAATAATTGCAAATTTTTCAACAACCTGCTGCACCTCTCCTTTGATTCGAGAATCCGTGAACTGTTGAATCACTCCTCGGACTCGGAGCAAGGTGACTGCACTCGCACCAAGAAGAAGAGAAGCAATGATGGAGAGCCATATGGCACCCGTTTTTGCGTTCGACCCTCTCCTAGCTGGATTCATGACTGCGATACAGCTCCAGCGCAGAGCTTTCCGCTGAGAACTGCACCCTCCATGGAAGCCAGGTAGCGCTGCATTGTGTAGTCACCAGCCAGGAAGAAATTCTTGATCGGAGTTGTCTGGTCTGGGCGCAGCTGCTGGCAGCCCGGAGTGGTCTTGTAGACCGACAACGGAGTTTTCACAACTTTGTACTTGCGCAGCGTGGCGGGGTTATCGCCACCGAAATGCGTCGGGAAAAGTTTGTTGAGTTCTCCCATGGTGGCTTCGATGATCTCCTCATCCGGCCGACCGATCCAATCCTTGGCGGGGGCAAACACCAGCTCCAGCATCGACTTATCGGGATCCTCGTACTCCTTGCAGGTGATGCTCATATCGGCATAGACGCTGAGCAGAGGAGAGCGGCTGAACAGCAGATGATCGATATCGGTGAGCTTGCGATCGAACCAAAGGTGAAGGTTGATCACGGGGACACCCCGAAGACCATCAAGCTTCTGGAATACCTCCATCTGCTTCCAGGGCTCCGGCAGCAGCAGCTTGAACGGATCCACCGGCAACGCGCTCACATAGGCATCGGCCGTGAGATCAAAGCTGTCTTTGCCCTTCACACCTCCGATGTGGAAGGCAGCCACAGAGCCATCCTCATTGAGTTTGATCTCGCGCAGCGGGCTGTCGAGATGCACCTCCCCTCCAAGGTTCTCGACGTAATCGACCACCGGTTGGCACAAGCGCTCTGGAGGAGCTCCATCAAGGAAAGCCATTTTGGAGCCGTTCTTCTCCTGTAGGAAACGATTGAGCGCTGTGAGCACAACCGTGGCAGAAATTTCATCGGGATCGATGAAATTCAAGGCCTTACTCATCGCCAAGAACACTTCATCGTTG
>NZHI01000068.1 GCA_002691345.1 Synechococcus sp. MED650
GCTGAGGAGGAAGAGCGGCTGGAAAACCTCCAGAAGCTGCAAGAGTTAAACCTGGTGCAATTTCAGCAATGCCATTGGTGATGAGGAGATAGCTTCCAACAAAAACCCCCATGCCCGCGACGGTAGGCAATCCAGTGAAAATGGCCACACGCCGTGCCATCCGGTCGGCTACGTAGCGCGGAATGGCTTCCTGCCTTGGAGCTCCAGAGGCAGGCTTGACCGCCTTCCCAGAACCCTTCGGCTCGAAGGGAAGCGGGTTGCGTTGTTCAGCCATGAGGGTGGTGGGGATCAGCCGCGGATGCCCAGTTTGGCGATGGTGTCGGCGTAGCGTTGCTCGTTTTTGCTGCGCATGTAAGAAAGCAGGCGCTTCCGGCGTCCGATCATCTTCAGCAGCCCTTGGCGGGATGAGAAGTCGTGGATGTTGTTCTGGAGGTGGCTGCTGAGACGGTTAATCCGCTCGCTCAACATGGCGACCTGTACCTCAGCGGAACCGGTGTCCGTGCCGTGGGTCTGGTGGGTGTTGATCAGCTNCTGCTTCTCGGTGGTATCAAGCGACATGCGCGGGGNGCGGCCCTGTCAGTGCAAACAACCACCTTAGCGTTGCGCCGTCACGNTCANGCTGAGTCTCGACTCAACCACTGCAGGCAGCTGCGCAGCCAAGCGTCCTGATCNTCACCTGATGGTGCNGGGCCGTTTTCGCCTTCTGAAATCGCTTTGATGGCCCTTCGNATNTCAAGGTCGTCGTAACCCAGCATGCCAAGGGTGGCCTCCACCTCAGCCCCACTGGAAGGCATTTGTTCGGCGCTGACCCCCTCGGCAAGGGATGGTCCTGGATCCAGGCCGGCAAATGCCGCGATCGCTGTTCGAAGCTCNACNGCCAANCGTTCCGCCGTGCGCTTGCCGATGCCCTGGGCTCGACACAGGCGNCGCAGGTCGCCCGAGCTGATGGCTGCCACCAAGTCTTTGGAACCGCACTCCTGAAGCAAAGCCAGACCGGCTTGAGGCCCAACCCCANTNACGCTGATCAGNAACCGAAACAGATCCCGTTCTTCGCGCAGGGGGAAGCCATAAAGACTGTCGCCGTCCTCCCGCTGCACATGATGTGTCCAGAGGGTGAGATCATGCTCAGGAGAAAGGTTCTGCTGGTGCCGTTCGGCCAGATGCACCTCGTATCCCACGCCTCCACAGACCAACAACACCCCGCTGCGGTTGCCCTGGCACCAGAACTCCAGGGGGTGTCCTTGCAGCCAGCCGATCATGAAGGAAGGTTCCTATCGCGTCATGTTGCCGCAGCTGTCCATGTCTGTTCCTGATTTCAGGCAGCTCCTGCAGAAGCTGGTGCGGGGTCTGTTGCTCCTGGTGATGCTGATNTCACTCACGGCCTGCAATGGTTCGCAGCCGCCGCGCGTGCTGCTNAATGAGGCTCTGGCACTCCAGATCCAGCTCACCCAGGCTGCTATTTCCAGGTCCCTCGACCTCTCTCCGATGCCCATGGCTCCAACGGTGAGTCGTGTGCGTGTGGAGGATCAAGAGGGCTTCAAGCTCGGCGATGAGCAGGGGNTGCGCGTATCCGGGCGTTTCGATTGGCAACTCCCTGGGGATCGGGTTCAGGTNGATAGTCCGTTCGAAATCTTTCTGCAGCGNGGTGCTCGGGGGGAAAGCTGGCGATTGGCNCGGCCGAATGGCGGCGAGGACGACCGTCAAACNTGGCTGACCTACCCCCTCGGCCTGGACAAAGCCTGAGCGTNAACGCCGCGCCGAGAGGCTCACCAGGGTGGCCAGCAGNACCAANGCGCCACCACNCACCTGCCAGGGGCTGATGGATTCNGCGAACCAGATCCACCCCCAAAGGGCAGCGAACACAACCTGGATGTAGTTGATTGAGGTGGCTCGTGCAGCGGGCAGGCGCTTCAGCCCTTCGGTCACCCAGATCTGCCCGAGCTGCGTGAAGATGCCAACGCCCAGAAGCCAGCCCCATTCCCAGCCCATGGGCCAGACCCCTTGCGTCAGCACCNAGGGAAGNGTGATCGGCACTGAGATCATCGGGAAGTAGAGGATGATCACGAGCGGGTGCTCGCTCATGGANAACCGCCTGACACTGACGTAGGCCAACGCCGTGAACAGGGCCCCGCCAACACCGATCAGAGCCGGAATCAAAGCAGGGGCTTCGGCGGCTCCAGTGAGCCATTGCGGCTGCACCACCAGGGTGATGCCGACCCAGCCGAGCAGTACCGCCAAACCGATGCGGCGCCGCAGCGGCTCCCGAAGCAGCAGCAGGGCTGCCAGAGCGGTGAGGGTGGGATAGGTGTACTGCAGCACCGTCGCTGAGGCGAGCGGCAGTTGGTCGATCGCTTCAAAAAAGCAGAGCAGGGCCACGCTGCCCAACAGCCCCCGCACCACCAGCAGCCCTCGACGCTGCCCCCATGGAGAGATGCCCGCCAGACGCAACCCCACGGCTGTGAGGATGATGCTGATCAGGGCACGCACCAGCACGATCTCTGCCACCGGGAGACGGCCATTGAGCTGCTTCACGCACACCGTCATCAGGCTGAATGCCAAGGAACTGAGGATCAGGGCGCGACTGCCGCGGGCTGCATCTGTTTGCCACCACGGCGCGNTCGGTATCAATTCGGCCATGGCTGGGGTGAGCAGGGGGTGGACGGTGTCCTGCGACTTCGCAGAATGGACCCATGGTTAACGCCCGCCTGCATCCCCGAACGATCGAGGCCGTCAAGGAACGGGCTGACATCGTTGATGTGGTGGGCGAGCACGTGGTGCTCAAGAAGAAAGGCCGGGAGTTCGTCGGGATTTGTCCTTTTCACGACGACAGCAAGCCGTCGATGACGGTGTCGCCAGCCAAGCAGTTCTATTACTGCTTCTCCTGTGGTGCCGGCGGCAACTCCATCAAATTTCTGATGGAGTTCCAGCGCCAGAGCTTCAGCGATGTTGTGCTGGACCTGGCGCGGCGNTATCAGCTTCCCATCGAAACGGTGGAGGGGCCACAGCAGGAACGCCTGCGCCAGCAGCTTTCAAGGCGCGACAAGCTGCAGCGGGCCCTCGCTCTTGCTGCTGGATGGTTCCGCAGTCAGCTTCTCGCTCCGACGGGTCAGGAGGCACTGGCCTATCTCAATNACAAGCGGGGGCTGAGTGCCACCACCCAGGAGACGTTCCAGCTNGGTTATGCCCCAGATCAGTGGGATGGCCTGCTGAACCATCTNCAGCAGGTGGAAGGTCTCCCCCCTGAGCTGTTGGAGGCCGCTGGCCTTGTGGTGCCCCGNAAAGGCGGAAATGGTTTCTACGACCGCTTCCGGCATCGGGTGATGGTTCCGATTCACGATCGTCAGGGGCGCGTGATCGGATTTGGTGGCCGCAGCCTCGATGGCAGTGAGCCGAAATACCTGAACTCCCCGGAAACGGAGCTGTTCGAGAAGGGCAAGCACCTCTTCGGGCTGGACAAAGCCTCCAACGCGATTCGCAAGGACGATCGGGCGGTCGTGGTGGAGGGCTATTTCGATGTGATCGCCCTGCATGCAGCGGGCATCACCAATGCGGTTGCCTCCCTGGGAACCGCCCTGAGCAGCCAGCAGATCACGCAGCTGTGCCGCGTCAGCGACAGCAAGCGCATCGTTCTCAACTTCGATGCCGATGGCGCTGGGGTTCGCGCGGCGAACCGGGCGATTGGGGAAGTGGAACAGCTGGCCCTTCAGGGACAGCTGGAACTGCGGGTGCTTCACCTTCCCTCCGGGAAGGACCCGGATGAATTCCTCAAAGACCATGGCTCCGGGGATTACCGGGCGCTTCTGGATCAGGCGCCGTTGTGGCTGGATTGGCAGATCGATCAGGCTCTCGAGGATCGTGATCTGAGCCGTGCTGATCAGTTCCAGCAGGCGGTGTCGAACCTGGTGGCTCTGCTCGGCAAGCTCCCCCAGTCCGCCGTGCGCACCCATTACCTCCAGCGGGTTGCGGAACGACTCAGTGGCGGGCAAGGACGGTTAGCGCTTCAGCTGGAGGAGGATCTGCGTCAGCAGGTGAAAGGCCAGCGCTGGCATGGTCGATCCAGCCGTCATGAGCAGCCTGGTGAAACTGGGCAGCGGGAACGCTGTGAAGCGGATCTCCTGCGGTTGTATCTGCACTGCCCCCGCCATCGCGCTGTGATCCGTCAGGAGTTGCGCCAGCGGGAGCTGGAGGATTTCGCCATTCCGCATCATCGCCATCTCTGGGCATCGATCACCGATCTCGAGGAAACGAACCTTGGTGTCGGCCGACTGGAAGCAATCAGCCGACGCGAGGATGAAGGCGAGGGGTTGGATGCCATGGACCTCCCCCGGTTGCTGACCGATCAGCTGCTCCTGGAGAGCAGTGCCTTGCTGTCACGCCTGACCCCCTTGCTGGAGCCGGGGGAGTTGCAGCGTTTGGCCCTGGCGGACCCTTTGGTTCAGCTCCGCGGAACGGCAGCTCTGCTGGAACGCCAGAAAAGTCTGAAACGCTGCCGGCATCTGCTGGAAGCATGGGGTGGGCAGCGTCTGCAGACCTTGGAGTCGTGCATTGCCGTTCTGATCGATCCGGAGCAGACGCTCAATCAAGAGGGGGAGGACATGGAAGTGCGCATCCAGACCCTGTTCGATGACCTCAACCGTGATGCACTCCGCTACCAGGAGCTTTATTACACCGAGCGCAAGCACATCCATCACCTCGATCAGCAGCGCTGTGCCGGCTACAGCGTGGCTGACCCTGCTGACCCCTCGTCCGACGCAGTGCTCCCCGCAGCCTGAATCCGTCGGCTCAGGTCATAGCCTCAGTCCATCAAGAAAACTTGATGGACTGATGGGTCTGTTCGAGCGCTATCTCTCTGTTTGGGTTGGCCTGGCCATCGTTGCGGGTGTGCTCCTCGGTGGCCTGTTTCCTGATCTGGCGGGCTGGATCGCTTCTTTGGAAATCGCCCGCATCAATCTCCCGATCGCTGTTCTGATCTGGGGGATGATTTTCCCGATGATGTTGGCGGTTGACTTCTCTGCGATCGGCAGCATCCGTCAGCAACCGCGGGGATTGCTGATCACCGTTGCGGTGAACTGGCTGATTAAACCGCTCACCATGACGGCCCTGGCTTGGCTGTTCATCCGTGGGGTGTTCTCCCCCTGGATTCCCGAAGCCATTGGCCAGGACTACGTCGCTGGCATGATCCTGCTGGGGGTTGCACCCTGCACTGCGATGGTGTTCGTGTGGAGTCGCCTCAGTGATGGCGACCCCAATTACACCGTGGTTCAGGTGGCTGTGAACGACCTGATCATGGTGTTCGCTTTTGCGCCCATCGCGGCTCTGCTGCTCGGGGTGAGCGATGTTCTGGTGCCCTGGGACACGATGCTCGCGGCGGTGGGATTGTTCGTGGTGGTCCCCCTGGTTGCGGGCTGGCTGACGCGGGTGTTTCTTGGCAGTGCTGGTCGGATTGAACGCCTCGAGTTCAAGCTCAAGCCTGTGGCGATCACAGCTCTCATCGCCACGGTTCTGCTGCTGTTCATGGTGCAGGCCCAGGCAATACTGGCCAACCCCCTGGCGATCGTGCTCATCGCCATACCGCTGATTCTCCAGACGTACCTGATCTTCTGGATTACAGCGTTCTGGATGCGCCTCTGGGGGCAGCCCCGTGCCATTGCGGCCCCCGGCGCCATGATCGGCGCCTCGAATTTCTTCGAGTTGGCTGTGGCCGTAGCGATCAGCCTGTTCGGGTTGAATTCCGGAGCAGCCCTTGCCACCGTGGTGGGGGTGCTGGTGGAGGTGCCGGTGATGTTGTCGCTCGTGGCCATCGCCAATCGCAACCAACGTCTTTTCCCGAGCTGAGATGTCTGAGTTCTTCGAGGCGATCTGGCACGGCGAGGGTGTGGGTGACGGCGGAGATCTGGAGGAGGCACTCCAGGCCTATGTGGCCGTCAAACCGGATGACGGCGACTGGGTTGAGGCCTGTGCTGCCGATGGGGCGGATCCGGCGATCGAGCGTTTCGCCTCCTTTGATGCCTATCTGGACAATGCCGATCCCCTGGAGACGATTCCGGTGACAGCGCAGATGATCACCGACGCGTTGGCCTTGCTTCCTACCTGATCTGATGGCCGATTCCCAACCTGATTTTGCTGCGCTCACGCCGGTGAATGATCTTTGGCCTGCCTTCGTGGAACGGCTGGGTTTGGAGAAGGCCCAGCGCGCTGTCCGCCAGGCTCTGGACCTTCAGGGGATGCGTGGACACGGGGGCACGCTTCCCGTTTTGTTCACTGAAACCTGCGGACTCGCTCTGGCGAGCACCGATCTGGTGCGCGAACAGACTGGGCTTAATTCCCACGGTGAACGCATGGTTCTGCTGCTCAGCAGCCGAAACCAATCCATTCAGCTCTTGCAAGAGGTTTGATCGATGACGGAACCGACACCACCTCAGCCCTCCCCTGCCGACAGTGGTCTTTATCTCGTTCCCTATTGGGTGCGCGGTGGACGCCTCTGGTCGCTGATTCTGCTGTTGCTCGTTTTCGGTGGCCTTGTGGTGCCGATCGTGCTGTCGGTTGTGCAGCGCCGTGCCGTGTCTCGTGGCTTCGGGCGTGGAGCCGCTGCTTCGCTCTGCAGCCTGCTTAACGCGCCTCAAGCGATCACCGAGGAGGAGGCTGTCGCCCAGCTGAAGGAACTGCAGGTGAGTTTCGAGCGCACCGGCGCCATCGATCCGGAATCCTTTCGTGCTGGTGTGAACCAGGTGGCCCAGGCGCTGCCGGCCTGTCAGTTCCTCGCGCAGCCCTGACCTGACCGTGTGATTCAGGCCTTCACCACCGGTAGGTCGCTGAGCCGGGTCGTGGCCGCGCGACTCAGCTGCCCTCGCCGCATCAGCCAACTGGGGTGGAGTCCGCATCCTGCCCACTGCAGGGTGCCTCGGCCATAGCGCCGGTTGATCCGGTCGATCGTCTGCATCAGGCAGTCCCGTTTCTGCTGTTGCTCTTCACTCATCGGCACCATCAGATGGGTCTGCAGGATGTCGTTGCTCTGCAGGTGCTGCATCAGCACACCAGCCTTGGCCAGTTGCCGGTTGGGGCGGAAGATGTGGCCCACCAGGGGCAGAGCCGCCTGAAGCAGTACAGCGGTGTCGTTGCTGGGCAGGTCCAGCCGCGTGCTGGCCGCCTGGCTGTAGAAGCCCGGGATGAAGGGGCTGGTGCGGGTGTAGATGGTGAGGCTGGCAGCCCGTTGCTGCTGCTTGCGCAGTTTTTCGGCGGCGCGCACCACGTAGGTGGAGATCGCTTGGCGCAGCTCATCAACAGTGGTGATCGGCCGGCTGAAGCTGCGGCTGACGCAGGTTTCCTGTTTTGGTGCCGGTGCCAGGTCCAGGGGGAGACAGGCATGGCCACGCAGTTCCTGTTGCAGCCGCAAACCCACCACCCCGCATTTGGCGCGTAGTTCGCCGCTGGGCATGTCCCGCAACAGCCGGGCGTTGCTGATGCCGCGGAGTCGGCACCAACGCGCCAGTTTCCGGCCGATTCCCCAGACATCCTCAATAGCAATGGTTTCCAGCCAGTGGTCTGGGTTGTTGCAGCAGCCCAGATCGAAGATGCCGGCATGGGCCGGCACCTGCTTGGCGAGCCGGTTGGCCAGTTTCGCCTGGCCCTTGCTGGCTCCCAGGCCGATGGCGATCGGCAGACCCAGATTCCGCCGCACCCGCGCGCGCAGTGCACGGGCCCAGTTCTGCAGATCGCCGTTTCCGGGTCGACAGATCCGGCCGAAGGCTTCATCGATCGAATAGATCTCCAGCTCCTCGCAGTGCGCTTCCAGCAGGCTCATCAGGCGCTGGCTCATGTCGGCGTAGAGGGCGTAGTTGGAACTGCGCACCACCACGTTGTTGGCGTTCAAGTGCTGCCGCGCCTTGAAGTACGGCGTTCCCATGGCGATGCCGAGGGCGCGGGCTTCCGCGCTGCGGGCCACGATGCAGCCGTCGTTGTTGGAGAGCACCACAAGGGGGCGGCCGATGAGGGCCGGATCCAGGCTCTGCTCACAGGAGGCATAGAAGTTATTGCCATCGATCAGGGCTGTGGCTTGGGGCATCGCGCTCGTGCCCTAGAGGGGATGAATCACGTGAATGGCGACTCCCCAGATCTGGGCCTCACCACAGCGGTGCAGCTCCAGAGGTGGATAGTCCGGATGGGCTGCTTCCAGGCGCAGTTGTCCGCGATGGCGGGCCAAGCGTTTGAGGGTGAAGGCGCCGTCAAGCACCGCCACCACGACCTTGCCCGGGCGGGGGTCGAGGCTGCGGTCGACCACCAGCAGATCGCCGTCATGGATGCCCGCTCCTGTCATCGACTCACCGCTGACGCGGAGAAAAAAGGTGCTGGTGGGATGGCGAATCAATTGTTCGTTGAGGTCGATCCCCACGTCCACGTAGTCGTCGGCGGGGGATGGGAATCCGGCGGCCACCCGTTCTCCAGCGAGGGGCAGGGCCAGCCGGGATCGCTGAAGCTGCAGCGGAAGCGGCTGGTGGCAGGGGTCCATCACCGTCAAGCTGGATAGTTCATATGTACTATAGGCTTTGCGCGGTGGGGTGGGGTGATTAGGTTTGAATGGCGATGAAAAAATCAATGTCGGCAAAGACGTTTGATTCGGCGCCGCCGATGCCTTCATTGCTGGCCCAAGCGTTTTACCTCAGTCGTTCATTTCAGCGGCTTGAGATGGAAACGAGGGATTACAGATTGCATCCGGTTTTGGGTGGAATCAGTAGTACGCGGTGGAATGCTTATGAGCGTTTTTCTCGGAAAAATTCTCTTCTGGTTGATCGCTTGAAAGGGNGGCAATTGTTGGGCGAGAGTGTCAAAATAGTGGGCAATAGAAAAGAAGCAAAAGGATTGAAAGCGCCTGATTTGTATGGCTTCGATTGGACAACATCAAGCCGGTGGAGGATGAGAGATGAAGGGGTATTGGTAGGGGATAGGCGTGCAAATCGGCTGCAGGCAAGTGACGCTGGCGGAGTCTTGATGGGCGGCGGCGGCAATGATCTGATGATTGGAGGGCGCGGCGAGGATGTGCTGGTTGGGGGGAAAGGTGCCGATCAATTCCGGTTTCGAAAAAGGGATCGCCGTGGTGAACCGAAGACAGATACCGTGATCGACTTTCAGCCGGAACAAGGCGATCAAATCGAGATCAATGGAGCCTCTTCGTTTGTCGGTTCAGCTGGATTTTCCGGTCGGGCAGGTGAGGTTCAGGCCACGATTTGGATGATTCAAGGGGTGACACTGGCCGTTGATGATGATGGTGATCGACAGCCCGATGGGTTGATTGAACTGCCAGGGCTTGGTGAATTTCGGCAAGGCTGGATTACATTCTGAAAATCAGAATTTTTTGTGTGGCTGACTCCCCGTACCTTGTTGCACTCGCTCTGATCGAGCAGGACGGCAAGCGGGCCTTGCCTCTTGGGGGGCGGTCACAGAAGACCGTGGCAGCTGAGGGCGAAGCCCCAGAGCAGCTCGGCAAGGAACTGACCCTCGATCTGTTGTTACGGGTCTGGCAACGCACGGATCAGGGCTCGCTTCAGCGGGCAGCTGGCTCGGACAGCCTGCTGCTGGTGGAGCTGGCGATGGAACGGTTGCCGGAGGATCTGCCGACCATCAAGGCCGCCTGGTTGAACAGCGGCGACACGGCAGCGTTCAAAACAGCCCTGCAGGCCATCTCGATGCGGGGCTGGACGGTGTCCATCGAGAAATTCAAGCCGGTGTGTCTGGATCCGGCCTGGTGAGCGTTGGCTGCTTCCAGATATTCACGGCAACGGAGTAGCGCTCTCCTTCGAAAGGATTGATCCGATGCAAGATTCCAGGTGAGAAGAGCACCAGGCGATTCACCACCGGTGGAATTGAGATCACGGAGCGGAAACGAGGAAGTGGCCCTTTGTGCCCATCAGGGATCGGTGGGTTGTCTGCAATCAGCAGTTCACCGCCAGCACAGCTCACGTGGGGGTAAAAAACGGTGGAGAGCAACGGCAGCTGGTAACGGCCGCTGTTGATGCCTTCGGCTTCGTCTTTATCGATATGCCAGTCGAGATCATTGTTGGTGTTGCACCACCACTCGACCCCTGCCCGGTTCGGGGCGAACGGGGTGGCCAGGGGCAGCAGCGCCTCATCGAGATAGCGATCGATCGCGGCTAGTTCGGTGGGAGCATGAAGGGACCTCGGTTCCCCGCTCTCCGGTCGCCAGCTGAACAGAGCCTCGCCGGAATGCTGCTGCTTGAGCCGTCCGTGGATGTCGCAGAGATTGCGGAGCTCTTGCAGAACATCAGGCGGCAGCAGGTTGTCCACCACGTGCAACATGGTCAGGACCCTTGATGAGCCTCAGCCTGCAAGCGCATCAGGTAGCGGAAGGCGTCGCTGTCGGGATCACGCGCGACTTTTTTGATTCCGCAGCTGTCGCCACGTCGAATCAGCCGCTCGATCGTGCGTTGAGAGATCGCTGTGTTGTTCGGCACCTTGATCAAGGGTGAGCGGAAACGCACGTTTGGCCCCTGCAGCAACCGCAGAATGGTCGGAATTGCGATTTCCGTCAGCGGCCAGTGCCGCTTCGGTTGCTTCTCGAAATAGCGGTTATCGAAGTACTGGTTGTAAAGGGCTCCGAAGGGTTTGAACACCCCCCAGGGCATGAAGGCACCACAGACCCGTCCCATACGCAGACCGTTGGTGTCACCGTCCAGCATCTCGGTGGTGAAGCGTTGGATGCGCGGATCGGCCAGAGCTTTGGCAGCCCATTTCCAACGTCCCTCATCCCCACGGAATGCACTGTCTCCGCAACCGATGCTGTGTTTCTGAAGCTTTCGGATCGCCTTGGTGGAGAAGAGCAGATCCGTATCGGTGTGGATCAGCACCTTGTCGTGGCTTCGTTCATCGGCGAGTGCCGTCTTGATCAACTCACAGAGGGCGTTGGCCGTGCACGGTCGAGAGGTGATTCGGCTTCGTTTGGTGAAGACGATGTCGTGACCCTCCTGCTCAGCAAAGGCGACGAGTTTCTCCTTCAGATCTGCACTGCTCTCAAGAGACACATGCAGGTAATGGCAAAGCTGAAAGGGAGCCAGAAAAATCCGGTAGTTCTCCAGCTGTCTCGCGATGTGCTCGATCGATTGGCCGTGCACCGGAGATAACAGGGCCAGACGCATCAAAGGACGAGGTGAATCGGCAACCATCTCGGAACCTTACGCGCGGTGATAGGGGCTGCCCTGCAGGATTGCCTGAGCCCGGAACAGTTGTTCCACAAGCATCAGCCGTGCCATTTCATGAGGGAATGTCATCGGGGAAAGGCTCAAGCTCCAACGCGCCTGAGCCTTGAGGGCATCCGTCAGACCGTCAGCCCCGCCAATCACAAAGGCAAGTCGCTCATTGCCGAATTGCTCCAGGGTTCGTGCGAAGGGGATGGAGGCCTGCGTTTTTCCTTCCTCCATCAGGGCCACGAGACTTTCGTCGGGGCGCAAAGCCGCGCGGATTGCATCGGCTTCTTTCTCTGGAGTGCTGTCCCGCAGCTCGCAGATTTCGAGCCCTGGCAGCCGTTTGAGATAAACATCGATGCCCTCCTGAATCCAACCCCGCCGCACCTTTCCCACGGCCAGGATTCGGCAACGCGACGGATTCAAGCGTCTTCTCCTTCGTCCTCCAGCAGCAATTGGCCGAAGGCCACATAGAGGCTTTCTTCCTCGCTCCCTGGCGTCACCTTGGGACGCTTGGGTTGGGTGGTCTTGCCGGGGCCCGGGTTGCTGGTCGCCGGGAGCTCAGGAAGATTGGAGTCACTGGTGGCACGACCGGGAGAAGGGCGGCGCTGCGCTTCCAGTTGTTTCAGACGCTCCATCAAGTGCGTCGGCACCGTGCCGTCCTCACTCACTTGCATCAGTTCGTGGAACAGCGCATCGGGATTCTTCTCCGTTTCAACGCGGTGGCGTGCTTCGGTGGCTTTCGGGGTGATCGGCCGCTCCGGTTCTGAGATTTTTTCGGGCAGCTTTCGACCCAGGGCACGAAGCCGCTCAAGACTGCGGGAATCCAAGCTCATCGTTCAGGCGCAGCCAAGACTGTCTCGGGTGCTGCGACCTGTCACAGGGTTGATCCCATCAGCAACAGCGCAAAGGCTCTTGAGTTGGTCACCACGCATGGGGACATCGGTGAAGTCAGCACCCGTGATGGTGACATCTGTGAACCGGGTGTTGAAGGCGAAGGCTCCCTCCAGCACGGCATCCGAGAGATTGGTGCCCGTCATCACGGCGGAGTCCAGGGTGGCTTCGCGCAGATCGGTGCCGCTGAGGTCGGCGTCTTGCAGCTTGGCGCCGTAGAGGCTTGCCCCGCGCAGATCCGATCCAGACAGATTGGCTTCGCGCAGGTTGCTGAGGTTGAACGTGGCTCCCTGCAGATCCTTGTTGGAGTAATCAGCGCCGATCAGCACCTGCTTGGCAACATCCATCGCCGCTTGAGCCGGGGGACTCACAACCAGGGAGAACAACAGCAGCAGGCAAGAGGCCAGGGTGGCGGCGAGGCGTCGTTGCATGGACGTCCGGATGGATGGTTGACCCTAGGACCGGCGGGGAATGCTTCTTCCAAACATCAGGAGGATGGCTTGGCACGTGAGCAGAACCCGGGGGCGCTGGCGGAACATCACGCCTTGATGTTGCTGCAGGCGAAGGGGTGGGTGTTGCTTGATCAGAACTGGCGTTGCCGCTGGGGAGAACTGGATCTGGTGCTGGCGAAGAACAGGCACGTTCTGGTGGTGGAAGTGAAGGGGAGACGGGCGGCATCCATCGATGGCCATGGTCTGGCCGCTTTTCATCCCCAGAAACGCAGGCGGATGGCGCGGGCCATTCATTGCTGGAGGAAGCGGAATCCACAGTGGGGCGACAAGTTGCTGCGCGTTGTGCTGGTTCTCGTGCCCCTGGCTCCATCCAAGGCTCCCGTGCGCTGGTTTGAAGTGCCGACACTGTGCTGATGCACAGTTGAGCCATGGGGTTTTCCGGACATCAGGCCCGCAAACGGTTCGGTCAGCACTGGCTGCGGGATCAATCGGTGCTCGAACGCATTCTCGAAGCTGCCGCTCTGGAGCCGACCGACCGCGTGCTCGAGGTGGGGCCGGGTCGCGGTGCCTTAACCGAACGGCTGCTGGCGGCGGAGGTGGGGGCGGTGCATGCGATCGAGCTCGACCGCGATCTGGTGGCCGGTCTCCAGGATCGTTTCGCCACCAACCCCAGGTTCAGCCTCCATCAGGGGGATGTTCTCGAGGCGCCACTCGACTTGAGCGATGGCCGCATGGCGGACAAGGTGGTGGCCAACATTCCGTACAACATCACAGGCCCTCTGCTGGATCGGTTGGTGGGCCGCCTCGATCGACCTGTTGATCCGCCCTACCGGCGACTGGTGCTGCTGGTGCAGAAAGAAGTGGCGGAGCGGATCCGGGCCCGCCCCGGCCACAGCAGTTTCAGTGCCCTGAGTGTGCGCATGCAGTTGCTGGCCCGCTGCCATTCGGTGTGTCCGGTGCCGCCGCGCTGTTTTCAGCCCCCACCCAAGGTGCAGTCGGAAGTGATCTGCCTGGAGCCGTTGCCGGCTTCGGAGCGGCTCGAGCCAGCCTTGGCTGCCCGGGTGGAATCCCTGCTGAAGCAGGCGTTTCTGGCCCGGCGCAAAATGCTGCGCAACACCCTGGCGGGGGTGGCCAGCCCAGAGCGATTGGGATCCCTGGCAACGACTGCGGGCTTCTCGCTGCAGCAGCGCCCGCAGGAACTCGCCCCCGAGGCTTGGGTGGCTCTGGCCAGGGGTTTGAATCAAAGCGACTGACGAATCACCATGATCACGGTGTCGGCTCCGGCCAAGGTCAATCTGCACCTGGAGGTGCTCGGATTGCGAGCCGACGGCTTCCATGAGCTGGCGATGGTGATGCAAAGCATTGACCTGGCCGATCGACTCGTGTTGCAGAACACGGCGGATGCCCAGCTGCGTCTGAGCTGTGATGACGACAGCCTCAGTGTTCAGGAGGACAACCTGGTGCTGCGGGCCGCGAGGCTGCTGCGGGACCGTTCCGGCTTCAGTGAATTGGGGGCGGCAATCCACCTGGAGAAACGCATCCCGATCGGCGCCGGCCTGGCGGGTGGCTCCAGTGATGGCGCCGCAGCACTGGTGGGCCTGAATGCCCTGTGGGGGCTGGGATACAGCGTTGCTGATCTGGAGATGATGGCAGCCGCACTTGGCTCAGACATGCCGTTCTGTGTTGCCGGTGGCTGCCAGTTGTGCTTCGGCCGGGGTGAAGTGCTGGAGCCGGTGGCCTCCGCTTCGAAGGCCTTATCGGTGCTTCTGGTGAAAGACCCCAGCGTGAGCGTCTCCACGCCTTGGGCTTACAAGCGTTGCCGTGAGCTTCATGGGCAGACTTATCTCGTTGGAGAGAGGGCGTTCGAGCAACGCCGTGAAGCGCTCCGCAACGCGGCATGGCTCAAACCCCTGCGTTCCGATTGCCCGCCCCCCCTGCAAAACGATCTCCAGGCAGTGGTCGAGCCGGAGACCGAGGCAGTGCGTCAAGCGCTGCGCCTGCTGAACACGTTGTCCGACAGCCTCGCCGTGGCCATGAGCGGTTCGGGGCCGAGCTGCTTTGCACTGTTTCCCGATCTGCCGAGCTGTGAAAAGGCCCGCGATCGCATCAGCGTGGAATTGGATGGGGCTGGCCTGAAAGCCTGGTGTTGCCCGCTCCGATCGGATGGGGTGAGGATTGAGTCATGACGAATAATCCCCCTCAATCAGACACCAATGAGCCGCCTGAGCCCCGGAAAGGACCGATCAGTTTCCTGTCCGGCGCATTGACCGCAGGTCTCCTGGCTTGGCTGGCCCTGGGTTGGAGCCGGCGGATGGTGGTGTACTTCGCCGTCCACCCGCCCCACTACAGCTCACCGATCGCCCAGAACATCGCCGTCACCCTCAAAACCCTCTTGGTGGGACTCTCGTTCCTGGCCACCTTCAGCACAGGATTTGTGGCCCTTGGCCTCACCCTGGTGTTTCTTCGCAGTCTCTTCACGGCTCGCGATCAGAACCCTGCCTAGCGTCCGCGCATTGCCAGGTTTTGGATGACGCCCCACGACCTCGGTCAGCTGGCGCTGCTGCTGTCCCCAGCAATGCTTCTTTCCGTACTTCTGCTGTTCACCTTCGCTGCTGGCGGTTGAGCCTGCGGCGACTGAGATAGCTTGGCCCCATCACCCGGATTGGCCGGGATCATCGTGGTGCCGTGGCAGGAACACTTCTCTTTAACGCCCTTCGGGAAGCCATCGACGAGGAGATGGGCAGAGACCCTCACGTTTGCGTGATGGGGGAGGACGTTGGCCATTACGGCGGCAGCTACAAGGTCACCAAGGACCTTGCCGAGAAATACGGCGACCTACGGGTCCTCGACACGCCAATCGCCGAAAACGGTTTCACTGGCATGGCAGTTGGTGCTGCGATGACCGGCCTGCGGCCGATTGTTGAAGGCATGAACATGGGCTTTCTGCTGCTCGCCTTCAACCAGATCTCCAACAACATGGGGATGCTCCGCTACACCAGTGGCGGCAACTTCACCATTCCCACAGTGGTTCGCGGCCCCGGTGGCGTGGGGCGTCAGCTCGGAGCTGAGCACAGCCAGCGGCTCGAGGCTTACTTTCATGCCGTGCCGGGCATCAAGATCGTTGCCTGCAGCACGCCCACCAACGCCAAGGGCCTGATGAAGGCCGCCATCCGGGACAACAATCCCGTGCTCTTCTTCGAGCACGTTCTGCTCTACAACCTCACCGAAGAGCTCCCCGAAGGCGACTACATCTGTGCTCTCGACCAGGCCGATTTGGTCCAGGAAGGCAGTGATGTGACGATNCTCACGTATTCCCGGATGCGTCATCACTGCTTGAAGGCCGTGGAGCAGCTGGAAGCAGACGGTGTGAGTGTGGAGCTGATCGATTTGATTAGCCTCAAACCGTTCGATATGGAAACGATCGGACGCTCCATCCGCAAAACCCACAAGGTGATTGTNGTGGAGGAATGCATGAAGACCGGTGGCATCGGTGCGGAGCTGATCGCTCTGATCACCGAGCAATGTTTCGATGATCTGGATTCGCGTCCAGTTCGTCTGTCCAGTCAGGACATTCCGACCCCGTACAACGGGTCCCTTGAAAACCTCACGATCATCCAACCCCACCAGATCGTTGAGGCTGCCAAGACCATGGTCAACAAAGGCATCTGACGTTGATGGCGCGTTATCAGGGTTGGTTTGCCCTTGTTCTTGCCCTGGCGATCGCGTCCGGGATGTTTCTNGTTCGCACGCCGTTGGAACTCGGCCTGGATCTGCGCGGCGGCAGTCAGCTCACCGTGGAGGTGAAGCCTGCCGGNGAGATCACGCGGGTCGGCTCGGAAGAGATGGAGGCGGTGAAAGCCGTGCTCGAAAGGCGCGTGAATGGTCTTGGCGTTGCGGAGTCCACGCTTCAAACCGTTGGGGAGTCCCAACTTGTTCTCCAGCTGCCTGGCGAACAGGATCCAACGGCAGCGGCCCGGGTTTTGGGTGACACGGCGCTGCTGGAGTTCCGCGCCCAAAAGCCCGACACCTCGGGCACGTTCCGAGGTCTGCGCCAGCTGCGTGATCAGGCCGAAGCGATCATCAAGTTGCGCGAAGAGCAGCTGAGACGTGGCGAAACACCAGAAGCCCTCAACCTTGATCAGCTACGCGAGGCGCAGGAAACGTTTGGCCTCAAAGGCGCCGTGGGTTCCGAAGAGGACCAACTGCGCGCTCTGATCGCCAAGGTTGATGCCGAGCTGCTCACTGTGNTGGAGCCCGCGAGTCTCACNGGCAAACAGTTGGTCACCGCTGGCCGTCAGCCGCTTCAAAACAACCCCAACAGTTGGGAAGTCACGCTTAATTTCGATGCCGAGGGGGCTGAAGCGTTTGCTGATCTCACCAAGTCGATTGCTGGCACAGATCGCCTGCTCGCGATTGTTCTTGATGATCAGCTGATCAGCGCAGCCACTGTCGGGCCACAGTTCAAGAGTGCAGGCATCTCAGGTGGCGCGGCCACCATCAGTGGCAATTTCAGTGCCGAAACCGCTCGGGAACTGGAGGTGAAGTTGCGNGGCGGCTCGCTNCCTCTGCCGGTTGAAGTGATCGAAGTGCGCACCATCGGCCCCACCCTCGGGGCTGANAATATNCGNCGCAGCCTGGTGGCAGCCCTTTCAGGACTGGCCCTNGTTGCTGTGTTCATGGTGGTGGCTTATCGCCTCCCAGGCGCGGTTGCCGTGATGGCCTTGAGTCTCTACGCCCTGTTCAACCTGGCGGTGTATGCCCTGATCCCC
This sequence comes from Synechococcus sp. MED650, assembly GCA_002691345.1. GTDB lineage: Bacteria > Cyanobacteriota > Cyanobacteriia > PCC-6307 > Cyanobiaceae > Parasynechococcus. Next base: position 17,308 of record NZHI01000068.1, read on the forward strand.
GTCACGCTCACCCTGCCCGGAATCGCGGGCTTCATCCTCTCNATCGGCATGGCTGTGGACGCCAATGTGCTGATTTTTGAGCGAATCAAGGANGAACTGCGCCGTGGAAACACACTNATTCGTTCGATTGACACCGGCTTTTCAGAAGCGTTCTCATCGATCGTTGATGGCCACCTCACAACCTTGATCAGTTGTGCAGCGCTGTTCTTCCTTGGAACAGGTCTGGTGAAGGGTTTCGCTGCAACTCTCGGAATCGGTGTTCTGCTCAGCCTGTTCACGGCGCTGACCTGCACCCGCACCCTGTTGCGCTTCCTGATGGGGTATTCGGGGCTGCGCCGTCCCACCAATTTCCTGCCGATGCGGCAACTCCCCACATCCAACGCCTGATCCATGCCTGACGCATCGCCCCAACCCATGGCGCCTGAAGTTGTTGAACTGCGCTGGTCCTTGAGNCGGATGCGCCGTCGCGTCTGGTGGATCTCCGCTGCAGTGGTGTTGGTCAGCATTCTGGGCCTGGTGATGAGCTGGATCGACCCAGTTGTGGGTGCTCCCCTCCGCCCAGGCCTTGATTTCACCGGTGGCACGCAGATTCAGCTCGAACGCAGCTGTACTCCGCGCTGTGGGGATCTCAAGTCCATCGCCGTCTCCGACGTCATCCGCTCCATGGAGCTTCCGGCCGAAGGAGATGCGCCCTTGCCCAACTTGAGTGCTCCCCGTGTCCAGCTTTTGGATGGTGGCCAGTCTTTGCTGCTGCGTCTTCCAACGCTCTCTGCAGCCCAGGGCCAGGCCGTGATCCAGGCCGTGGAACCTGTAGCTGGGCCTTTCCTGGAGGGTGGTCAGTCGGTTGACACGATCGGTCCAAGCCTTGGGAAGCAGCTCCTTCGAAGCAGCCTGATCTCCCTGTTGGTTGCCTTCAGTGGGATCGCTGTGTACATCACCTTTCGCTACGACAAGCGTTACGCCTTTTTAGCCCTCGTGGCGCTCGCGCACGACGTTGTCATTGTCTGCGGAGTCTTTGCCTGGCTCGGTGTTGGGCTGCAACTTGAAGTCGATAGCTTGTTTGCTGTTGCCTTGCTCACGATCGCTGGTTACTCCGTTAATGACACGGTCGTGGTGTTCGATCGCATCCGTGAACGCAGCAGAGATGCNAAGGACCTTCCCTTGAGCCTGCAGGTAGACCAGGCGGTTTCGGCGACATTGACCCGAACGCTCTACACCAGTGGAACAACCCTGCTGCCGTTGCTAGCTCTCGTCTTCTTCGGTGGAGCAACGCTGTATTGGTTTGCGATTGCTCTGGCTCTCGGCGTGGTGGTGGGNAGTTGGTCGAGTATTGCCCTCGCGCCTTCCCTTCTCACCCTCTGGGGTCANCCTGGTGAGTGAACCACGGTCTGCGNATCGTCGGCGCGCNGCGACGCGTTGGTTTCCTTTGNTGTTGATGGTGCTAGCTGTCGCTGATCTGCGCACTGAGCTGCTTTTGCTGGCCGATCAGTTCACGTTCACCGGCCTGGGCTATGCCGTCCGTCACCACCAGTTAGCGGTGGTGGTTTTGNTGGGATCTCCTTCGCTNTGGCGNCGTTACGGCTGAGCTGGCTCTTCCCCGAATTCTTTCCAGATCGATTCCCAGGTGCGTTGTTTCACCTCATCGTTCCANCGGCCCTGCCCTTGACCTGATGACCACCAAGCCTCAAAGAGGTCATGGGCTTCTTCGTGCAGTAGCTCCGGATTGAGATTCTCCCGAACCAACTGCAAAACAGCCTGCCTCAGCTCTTCATAGCGGCTGAAGTTGAAGATGACGTCCAAGCCTGATCTCGAGGTAGACCTGCAAGACACACTATTGGATGCTGTGTCTGNGGCAGAGCGTCATCACTGNTCTTGGGGTTGTTCGCTTCTCCAACGTCGTATCANTNTGAACGTCGATCAGGCGCTCGGTTGCGTTACCAAGGAGAAGTTGGTTCTGAGCGGATGGAGTTAAATCCTGGTCTTGGTGAACTGGTCGACGGCCTACGGGCTGAGATCAACACCCTCAAGTCGCGCCTGAGCAGGTTGGAGCAGGGGCAGGTNCATTCNGTTTCGGCTTCGTATTGGCAGGCCGTTGAGCGNGAGCGGGAGTCGANNGAGAAAAGGAAGCGCAATCTTCTCTNAGGGTNTGCAAAAAAAATGGGACCCTNNCCCAAGAGCCCCAATGCTCGACGCGTCGTTCTCACGACACAGTAAAAGTACCTACTAAGGCAGGGTCTCGCCTGTGACTTGTGATACAGGCTGGTCACAGCAGGGGCGACNGGNCGGTTAACGTTTCGTAACAATCTTGCGACGAACCAATGTTGGCTGGGCTTTTCCCCGTTGCTTACGCGNTTGTTTTCACTTGTTTGCTGCTGCAGGCGTTTCGCATGATGCGNATGGGACCTGGCNTGTCGTNGTCTGTGGCAGCGTCNCCAAAAGACAGAACAGGATTAACGACGGTTCATCCAGAGCTTCTCAACGAGAGNGGAGAGATCACCAAGGANGATCTGTTAACAGTGCGCTTCACGGAATTGGAAGGCTTTACCTCTACAGAGGCTTGACGATGTCTATTGACGCAAGATGTAGAGAGCAGCAGCGCGTGGCTGATCAAATGTTTATGGATTTCAAATACACAAAGCCAGGTTCGCAGGAGCAGATTCGTGCCCTGAATACGTTGAGCTTCCTCGTTAGCATGTGGGC
>NZHI01000069.1 GCA_002691345.1 Synechococcus sp. MED650
CACCACCTGCTTGGCGAAGCGGTTGCTGCTGGCCAGCTCCATCACTTCGTTGAAGGCGTCGTACACCAAAAGAGTTCGGCTGAGGCCTTCAGCGGCGCAGCCGGCCAGCTGCGGGTCGCTGTGTTGGAGCAGCTCGATCAGGGCCGCCACGTTGTACCCGCCCACCATCGTTCCGAGCAGGCGCGTTGCCTCCAGCGGAGATACCAGGGGACTGCTGGCCTGCCCCTGCGCAACAGCGCTGAGCCAGGTGGCTTTCACATAAGCGGCTTCGTCGACGCCGGGGGGGATTCGATCGATCAGTAGATGCAGTAAGAACTCTTCTTCACCAGCCGGTGGGTTTTGGAGCAGTTCGGTGAGCCCTTGGGTCTGCTCAGCATTCAGGGGCAGTGGCGGAACGCCCTGGGCTTCCCGTTCGGCGGCCAGCTCGCGATAGGCGCTCAGCATGCGGATCATTGTGCGGGGCAGATCACCATTCTTCCGGACCGCGTCTGTTGCACGTGAGCAGGGTGCGTAGCCTTGGGCGAATCTCCCGCTTGGACATGGCCGCCACCTCAGATCTGCATGTGGTGGAGACGCGACCTCTCGTGGCACCGGCGCTGCTGCACCAGGACCTCCCGATCGATCCGGCCGCCACCGAGACCGTCGCGGCAGCACGTCAGCGCATTCAAGCGATCCTGCGCGGAGACGACCAGCGTCTGCTGGTGGTGGTTGGCCCCTGCTCCGTTCATGACGTTGAAGCGGCGCGGGAGTACGCCCGTCGTCTGGCTCCGATTCGAGAGCGGCTGAAGGATCAGCTGGAGGTGGTGATGCGGGTGTATTTCGAGAAGCCTCGTACCACCGTGGGTTGGAAGGGTCTGATCAATGACCCCCATCTCGATGGGTCCTATGACATCAACACTGGGCTCCGCCGGGCCCGGGGGCTTCTGTTGGATTTGGCTCGCGATGGCATGCCCGCAGCCACTGAGTTACTGGATCCGGTGGTGCCGCAGTACATCGCCGATCTGATTAGTTGGACGGCGATCGGTGCTCGCACCACCGAGAGCCAGACCCATCGCGAGATGGCCTCTGGTTTGTCCATGCCGATCGGCTACAAGAACGGCACTGATGGCAGCGCCAGCATCGCCATCAATGCCATGCAGGCCGCGTCGAAGCCTCATCATTTCCTGGGCATTAACCGCGAGGGTCATGCCTCAATCGTGAGCACCACGGGTAATCCTGATGGACATCTGGTGCTTCGTGGCGGAAACAGCGGCAGCAACTATCACCTTGAAGCGGTGCAGGCCGCGGCGACCCAACTCACGAAGGCCGGTCTTGCTGATCGTTTGATGGTTGATTGCAGCCATGCCAACTCCAACAAGGATTATCGACGCCAGGCTGATGTTCTGACCAGCGTGGCGGAGCAGCTGCAGAACGGTTCGCACCATGTGATGGGCGTGATGATTGAGAGCCATCTGGTGGAAGGAAATCAGAAACTCGGTACGGATCTTTCGCAGCTCACCTACGGCCAGAGCATCACTGATGCCTGCATCAGCCTGGATACAACAGAGCAGCTGCTCGACGACCTGGCAAAAGCGGTCGTTGGTCGACGAGCCGTAATCACCGCTTGATTGCGCTTGGCACTCTCAGGCCTTGAGTGCTAACGAGTTGACGTAATTGAGTCGTTGCTGATGATGACAACGTGGTGATCATTCTGAACAGTTTGCAGGCGCACTTTCATTAAGTTGTTGATTAGTGGTGTGGCCATGTTGTGGTTTTTCTCCATTTTTTTGGCTTTGGCGATGCCCTGCGTCGTTTTGAGCTTGAGCAGCTGACTGGTCTTCGAGTTGCTGGTTTCCGACCCTTAGCTCTGGACGAGCTGCTTGTTTGGTCTCAGCGGGTTGGTGAGCAACAGCACTGGGAGCCTGAACAGCTTCAGCGGATTGTGCTCAAGAACTGGATGGACAAGGCCGAGCAGATCCAAACCTGGCAGCAGCAGCTGCAGAACTGCCCTGATGGCGTCTCTCTCGTTGCAGGGCTCGGTAGCCATGGTGATTGGCGCCGTCATTGGGAGTCCATGCTCCGAGTCAGTTAAGGAGGGTCGCCCAGAGCAGCCCCACCACCAGCGGCACGCTCAGGTTGTCAACGCCAGCAACGCTGATTTGCTCGAGGGCAGTTGCGGTGGTGGCGATCGCAAGGGCCATGGTGAAGGCCGCAATGGATTCACTCCAGGTACTGAGCCCGATCAGCACTGCAGTCGAGACCAGGAACATGGTCAGCGTTCCAGCCAGGGATTTGGTTTGCCCCAGGACAACCCAGCGGGGAGAACGCACAGCACGTCCCACAAGGCCGGCACATCCATCGCCCAATGCCATCACGAGAACACCGGCACAGGCTGCATCAGCGCGATCGGGCCAGAACAGCAACAAAAGGATTGTGATCGCTAATCCATAGGCAATGGTGCCGTAGCTGTTGCGATCAACATCCTCAACGGCGGGAATTAATCGCCATTGATGGTTCATCCCCGTCAACAGGGTGACAACGATGGCAAAAGGAATCGCAACCATGGCTGGGATGGTGAAGGCCCATGCCAGCGGTAGAACGGCTCCAGTACCGATATGGACAATTTTGCGGCTCAGTTCCCGTTGATCTGGTTTGAATCGACGACACAGCACAGCTGCGCCAATCACCATCAGCATCCATCCGGTGACGGCGATGGATCCTTGCAGTGCTGACAAGTTGATCAGGCGGCTTGCTGATGATCGGTCATGGCTCTGAGCTTGAGAATGGCCTTGGCTTCGAGTTGTCGAACGCGCTCGCGGGAGACATTGATCTGGCGACCAATCTCCGCGAGGGTCAACGGCTCTTCACCACCCAGCCCGAAGCGCAATCGGAGAATTTTCTGTTCGCGTTCATTGAGTTGGGAGAGCCATCCACCCAAATGCTCCTTTTGGATGCTGCGGTCCATCCCTTCCATCGAGTCTTCCCCGTTGGGATCAGGGATGAGTTCGCCCAGGGTGCTGCGATCTTCCTCTCCCCGGGCATGGGCATCCAGGGAAGCGCAGGGAGCACTTTGGGAAATCAGATCCTCGAGTTCACGGGGTTCAATCCCCATGGCGCTGGCGAGTTCGAGCCGGTTGGGTTGGCGTCCGAAGCGGTGGGAGAGCTCCCGAGAGATGCGACGCATCTTGGAGAGCTTTTCGCTGATGTGGATGGGGAGGCGGATGGTCCGTGCGCTGTTGTCGATGGCACGCGTCATGCCTTGGCGGATCCACCAGTAGGCATAGGTTGAAAACTTATATCCCATGGCTGGATCGAACTTGTCGACAGCACGCTCCAAGCCAATGGCGCCTTCTTGGACAAGATCAAGCAGTTCCAGTCCCTGGTTCTGATACTTCTTGGCGACACTCACCACGAGTCGCAAATTTGCCGCCATCATCCGATCGCGTGCGCGCTTGCCCATGCGGATCTTGTGACGATGCCGTGATGTCAGCTCGTTTTCAGGAAGGTCCTGCAGCTGTTTCATCGCCTGCACGTGATGCGCCAATTCGATTTCTTCGGCTGCCGTCAGCAACGGGATGCGGCCGATGCTGCTGAGATAGAACCCGATGGAATCGGTGGCCAAACGGCCGCTGTTGCGTGAAGAAGCTCGCCGTCCAGTGGATGGCAAAGCAGGTTCCTTCCGAGGCGAGCGTGGTGTCGCGTCGGAAGAGTCCAGAGGGATCCCCATCACCCCGGTCTCCTGAATGAATTTGGTTGAAACTTAGCACTGAGATTCAATTGTCAGTGCGGCGAATCGGAAGACTTTCAGCAGACGATCATTTGATCTGTTGATATCAATCGCTGTTTGTGATTTCTCGGCTTGGTTAATGTCTTCAAATGATGTCTGCTGTATCCCTCGTCACAGACGGCAGGCAGTTTCTGCTTTCAAGAACAGTTAAGACATGTGGATGCCTTCGCTCCATGCGCTAACGAGCTGAACCTGTGAATTCTGCTCAACTTCATTTTTACAGGGCTGACGTTGGATGAAGCTCCCGTCCTCCTGCATGTCCCAGGCGCCACGGTTGTCGTCGAAATAAAGCTGAAGCAGTCGTTCCAGCTTTTCGCGGAGGATTGTTTCTTCCACAGGAGTGATGGCTTCAATCCGTCGATCAAGATTGCGCGTCATCCAATCGGCACTACCGATGTAGACCTCTGGAGTGCCTCCATTCGAGAACCAAAAGATTCTTGAGTGTTCAAGAAACTGGCCAATGATGCTGATTACCTTGATGTTCTCGCTTAGGCCTTCGCGTCCTGGATAAAGGCTGCACATTCCGCGGATGATCAACTCGATCTGAACACCAGCCTGAGAAGCTTCATACAGAAGAGCGATGATCCCAGGGTCCACCAGAGAATTCATCTTGGCGCGAATCATCCCCGTGCGCCCTTCGCGAGCGTGTTCGATTTCGCGGCGGATTAGTGATTCCATCCCCTTCCGCAGCGTTACCGGGGCAACCAGCAGCCTGCGGAAGCTCTGCTGTTTGGAAAAGCCTGTGAGGTAATTGAAGAGTTCGACCAAGTCCTGCCCCAATTCAGGCCGTGCCGAGAGCAGGCCAAGGTCGGTGTAGAGCTTCGAGGTTTTGGAGTTGTAATTGCCGGTTCCAATGTGCACGTAGCTGCGCAGCTTTTCTTTTTCCTTGCGTACCACCAACACAATTTTGGTGTGGGTTTTGAGCCCGAGAACGCCATACACCACGTGCACGCCCGACTGTTCCAGATGGCGGGCCCACTGGATGTTGTTGTCTTCATCGAAGCGTGCTTTCAGCTCCACGAGTGCCATCACCTGCTTGCCGTTCTCAGCAGCTCGGATCAAGGCTGCGATGATCGGCGAATCCTTGGATGTGCGATAGAGAGTCATCTTGATCCCCATCACCTGGGGATCATCGGCGGCCTGGTTGATGAACTCCTCCACCGTGGTGGAGAACAGGTCGTAGGGGTGATGCAGCAGGATGTCGTTCTGGCGAATGGCAGCAAAAATATTTTCAAATTCCTCCGGCTTGATCGCACCTTCCTCGATCAGATGCTGCTGGCTCCGTGCCAAGGCTGCTGGAGTTTGTCCACTGTGGGATGGACCCTTCAGGGCCGGTAACGGCAGGGCCATCAAACCGAACAGATCATCCAGACCCAGAGGTCCATCAATCTTGTAGAGGTCCTCTTCTTCAACGGCCAGTCCGGTCTGCAGCATCGACACCACGTCTGCGGGCATCTCATTGGGCACTTCCAGGCGCACCACTTCCCCCCCCATCCGTCGCTTCCGCAGACCTTGTTCGAGAGCCAGCATCAGGTCGTCGGCTTCGAGATCTCTCAATTCCAGGTCTGCATCGCGGGTGACACGGAAGAAGTAATGACCCTCGATGGTCATTCCCGGAAACAGCAGATCCAGATTGAAGGCGATCACCTGCTCCAAGGGGATTGCTGTGTGGATCGGTGTCGGGTCGTGATTGCTGAGGTTGGTGGGAATGGAGACGAACCGTTGCATGTTCTTCTGCGGCACCTTCACCCGGGCGAATTGGCGCTGATCGGTTTCGGGATCTCTGATCACCGCAGCCACATTCAGGCTCAGATTGCTCACGAAGGGAAAGGGGTGGGCTGGATCCACGGCCAGTGGAGTCAGCACGGGGAACACGGTTGTGCGGAATGTGTCGTCGACCCAGGCCCGCTGATCGTCGTTTAACTGCGTGTAATCGAGAAGCGCAACGCGGTGATCGAGCAGTTTGTTCTTGAGATGCTGTCTGTAGTGCACTTGCTGTTGCTGCAGCAGTGGAGCCAGCCGCTCTCGGATGGTGTGCAATTGCTCTAAGGGTGTCTTTCCGTCTTCGCTGTGGGTGGTGATGCCGGCCTCCACCTGAGANTTCAGGGACGCCACGCGAACCATGAAGAACTCGTCGAGGTTGTTGCTGAAGATGGCGCTGAATTTGGCCTGATCNAGAAGNGGTGTGCGCGGATCAAGGGCCTGTGCCAGAACACGCTCGTTAAAGGCAATCCAGCTCAATTCCCGGTTGATGTAGTGCTCCGGGGCGAGGGCTGCTGCACACATGAGGGTGGANGGCTCANAGTCAGTCTTGNTGCCCGAAACGTAGCAATCACATTTCGATTTCCGCNGTGTCGGGCAGAGGGCTGCCAGCGACTAGNNCGATCACNAGGATCAACACGACTGCGGCTCCGGCAAACGGACTGATCGGTCCGAGCAGGTCGTAACTGAAACCGGCTAGTGGCGGNCCCAGAAAACTGCCGAGGCTCTGCAGGGCTTGCAGACTCCCCAGGGCGCTGCCCTGCCCATCCTGCCCGAGTCGGCGTGAAACGAGGCTGCGCAGGCTGGGAGTGACCAGACCGGTGCCGAGCGCCAGGATTCCCACCGCCACAAAGATTGCCGGAGCCCGTTCAGCACTGCCCACCCCAGGAATCAACAGGCAACCGGCGATCACCAAGCCCAGGCCAACCAGGGTGAGCCGCCATTCACCAAATCGTTTGACAAGTGGGCCGATCAGGCCGCCTTGAACCACCGTTGCCACGACGCCGACCACCAGAAAGGCTGTGGTGGCCAGGTCTGGGCCCCAGCCGAAGCGCTGTTTGAAGTAGAGAACAAGGATGGCCGTAAAACCGTTGAAGGCCAGGAAGAACAGGAAAAACGCTCCGCATAGCCGACCCACGCTGGGGTTGATCAGCACCTGAGTGAGACGGGCGAACGGGTTGAGATCACGCTTACGGGGAAGCTGCTGTCGTGACTCGATGGGGTGGGTCTCCGGCAGGAGATTCAGCACCACCACGAGGTTGAGAACAGCAAATCCGGTTGCGACCCAGACCGGCAGCGGCACGGCGATTCGGGCCAGCTGACCGCCGACGAACGGGCCGAGGATGAATCCAAGCCCGAACGCCACACCAATCAGGCCGAAGGCCTTGGCGCGTTTCTCAGGAGGGGTGATGTCTGCCAGAACCGCACTGGCAGTGGCAGCGGTTCCGCCGCTGATCCCGTCGATCACCCGGGCACTGAACAACAGCAGCAAGGGGAGAAGACTTCGCTCGGGCCAGGGCAGTGAAACTGTCAGAGCAAACAGCCCAAGGCCNANCACGGATCCNGCGACACAGATGCTGATCACGGGTCGTCGCCCGTAGCGATCACTCAGTGCACCGATCAGCGGGGTGACCAGAAACTGAGCCAGTGCATAACTTCCTGCCAGGAGGCCAAGGGTGCGTCCGTCCGGAGCGAACTGGGCGAGCAGAAACGGCAGCAGCGGAAAGACAATGCTTTCGCTTAACCGATCGTTCAGCAGCGTCAGAAAGGCGCTCAGCAGAGTGGGAATGCGAAGACGCTGCAAAGTCGCCGGAAGAACAGGAGAGACTCACATTCCCACAGGCCCCAGCTATGGCCTTGCGTCCGATTGTTCCAGCAGATCAACCTCTGTTGCGTGAGATCTACGCCGACGCGATTGAAAGTCAGGCGTCCGCGCTTTACACGGCGGATCAGGTTTCGGCCTGGGCGTCCCTCGCTTGGTTGCCGGGGGTGCTGGATTCGACGTTCCGCGATGGGGTCGGCTGGATCAGTGGCGCGGGGGCCGCGTTCGCGATTCGCGAACCCGCTGATCGGTTGTCCCTGCTGTATTGCCGTGGCAGCGAAGCACGTCGGGGCCATGCCAACGCATTGCTCCAGCAGATCGAGAGCGATGCCCTTGGCGAGGGTCTCGCGTGCTTGCGAACCGAGGCCAGTCAGTTCAGTCGTCCTCTGCTGGAGCGTCGTGGCTGGTTTGTTGTGGCGCCGGAAACGATCCTGATCGCCGGTATTCCCTTTGAGCGTTATCGGATGGAGAAGGATCTTCTCCATGTCTGCAATTGATCGAGCATNGCTTGAGCCCGGCCTGTCTTCAGCACATCGGCTGCTTTTTCAATGCCGCTTTCGAGCCGTTCACTGCAACCGTTGAACCAGAGGTAGGCGCCGGCGTTCCAGCGCACGGCATCACAGAGAGGGCCTTTGTTTTGGAGGGCCTGCTCCGCTTGTTCCAACCAGGTGGCCTCGTCAGTCCATTCCACATCTGCGTCGTGGCAGCCGTGNTCCCGGGGATGGAGGATCAACCGCTCCGCCTTTCCATCTCGAACCCTTGCGGTGATGCAGGCACGGCCNATCGGAAGATCCGTGCCTCCCTCGAGCCCCTTCACGGTGAGGAGATCGTTTTCACCTGCAAGTTCCAGAGCGGCCCATGCACGGCTTTCGGTCGGCGGATGCACGAATCCGCTGACCAGCAGATGCTCTCCCTCATGGGGGGTCCACAACAGTTCAAGGCTGGCAACAGGGGGACGTTTGCCCAGTTCCTCTCTGTAACNGATCAAACTTTCGGCGATCGGGAAGTGATCGGGTTGATGAATNAGAGCAAAACCGTTGCTGTTAANTCCCTCCTGAACAGTGCTGAGTGGCAAATCAGCCAGATCAAGTTTGAGCTGGCCGAAGAGATCGATGGCGGTGACCCCGTATTTGATTGGCATGCGATCACCACCCTGCAACACAACGGGCTGACCGCAGGCCAGCAGAACAAGGGTGGTGAGGGGATAAATCGGAGCTGTGCGAGTTCGCCCGTCAAAGGGCATCCCAAAGCAGATTGGCTGTTTTGCTCCAGGGTTTGAGCGAATGACTGGCCCGTGATGGCGATAGGTGTCCAGCATTCCCGTGAGCTCCTGTGGCTCGGGCCTCCGGATTCTGTGGGCGATCAAAAAGGCGCCGATTTGAGCGGGCGTTGCTTCCCCTTGAAGCATCAGTTCGAGCGCATCAGCTGCTTCCTCCCGGCTCATCCCTTTGCTGGTGTGCTCACCACTGCCCACCTTGCGCAGGTGCTGTTTGAAACGCTCTCGGCCGGAAGAAACAGCGCTCGTCACGGGATCCGCCGGCANGTGTGTGCAGTGTTCAAGAGAGACTGGCCAGCGGGAGGTANCAATTGTTACCGATGCTCAAAGCTCNCCAAGTTGATTAAGCCCCAAAAAGCTGCCGTGNTGCGGATGGTTGGGATGGTGGCGACCATCAGCNTAGTAGAGACGTTCNAGCACCAAATTGGCTTTAAACCCAGCANCATNACCCTTTTGNCCTTGAAAGAGTGAGGTGATGGATTGGAGGATCAAGCTCATGGATTCATNANAACTGTANNACCATTCCAATTCAAGTTTTGCCACTCATGCTGTGATCGATGCTTCCAAAATGAGTGCTCATTTTTGTAGCTCTTGTTGCATTTTTGGAGTCGTAGTGGCGCAACAGTCACTTCGCNGCTGAGACGTTCCGACGTGGAACGCTGTTTTTGAGGTGGCCTGTCTTTCTGTTCACAGAACCATGACGACTTCGACGGAAACTTTGACTGCCTCTCTGATGGCGGCAAAGAAGGCTAAGGGAATGAGCTTCGCTGATCTGGAAGCTGCCATGGGCCTTGATGAGGTCTGGGTGGCATCACTCTTTTATGGCCAGGCAACGGCTTCCAAGGAAGAAGCCGAGAAGCTTGCCGAGTTGCTATCACTCGATCCGGCTATAACTGCCGCCCTGCAGGAGTTCCCTACCAAGGGAAGTCTGGACCCTGTCATTCCGACTGACCCNCTGATTTATCGCTTCTACGAAATCATGCAGGTTTATGGAATGCCCCTCAAAGATGTGATCCAGGAAAAGTTTGGTGATGGCATTATGAGTGCTATCGACTTCACTTTGGATGTGGATAAAGTCGAGGATCCNAAAGGTGATCGTGTGAAGATCACGATGTGCGGTAAGTTTCTGCCATACAAAAAGTGGTGATCATCAGTTTCACTCTCTTGAGTGGGGGCCCAGCAATTGCTGGGCTTTTTTTATGAACGAAATTGCTGACTGAGTTGCTGACAAGCTTGTTGTCGTCTTGTTTCATCGCCAAGGGTCTGGCTGAGATCCAGCAAGATACGTTGACTGATGGGTGTTGCGATGCACCCCAGCGCTCGAAACGCTGCCTCTGCAACGGCTTGAGAACCATGGCGGCAGAGTTCCGCCAAACGCTCGCTGATCAGAGCACCATCCCGGCGTTGCAGCACACGGATNGCTTCGATCACGACAGGATCCCGAAAGTCATTGAGCACTGGGTCGCAGAACTGGAGCAGTTCGGCATCGTCAAGACCATGGGCTCGGAAGCTGAGCAGTTGCAGTCCGGCCAAGCGATGTCGTTGGCTGGAATGCTGAAGGGAGCTTTGAACAACCTCGGCGGGGACGTCGCCACCCCAACAACCCAGTGACTGCATGATGAACAGATTCGCTGGGTCGTTATCGCTGGTCTGTTCCAGCAGTGCCAGCAACCAGTCTCGAGCTTCNACCTGATGACACAGGCCAGCTGCCANCACCAGATCGGGCTGAATGCCATGGGTCTGAATCAGCNGATGAATCACCGGCCAGCCCCGTTCGGCCAGCATCCCAAGTTTTTCGGCGAGGGCTCGGCGTAAATCAACAGAAAGGCTGGGGGAGTAGACCTCCCCCAGCCAGTCGGGCTCCACTGGAGCTCGTCGTGAATGCGCGAGCCGCTCCCAGAGAACGGCCTCATCAACACTCATGGTTGATCAGCGGGCTCCAAGTTCAGCAGCCAGTTCGCGCTCAAGTTTTTCGTCATGCTCGGTGGGNAGCACATTCTCCATGAGGGTGCGGTGGGTGCTGTAGAAGAGCATGCCGATGAACACCATGCCTCCAACGATGTTGCCNAGGGTGACGGGTANGAAGTTCCAGAAAATCACCTTGGTGAAAGGAACACCGGATCCAAGGATCGGTCCTGCGGTGTGCAGGAATTGATTCACCACGATGTGCTCCATGCCCATCGATTGGAAAGCGGTGATCGGTAACCAGCAGGCCAGAATTTTGCCGGGCACGCTTTTGCTCACCAGAGCCATCGTGACTCCGAGACACACCAGCCAGTTCGCAACGACGCCGCGCAGGAAGGCGAGGAAGAAGCCCATGCTTCCCAANGCTTCGTACTTNTTCTCAACGTTGATTTGATTGAGAGCCATGATCTTCTGGGCAACGGCATCCCAGATCGGCGGGCCGACATTGTCAGCAGCGCCATCCATGGTGCCGCTGGTGAGGCTGATCGCCATGATCACGGCCACAACGGCGGTGCCGATCCAGTTGCCGATCCAGACCCAGACCCAATTGCGGAAGGTGGCTCCCCAGGTGCTTTTGCCGGCCCAGGTGGCCATCGGCAGCAGAGCGAAGTTGCCGGTCACCAGTTCCATGCCGAACAGCACGATGCTGGCGAAGCCGAAGGGGAAGAGCAGCGAGCCGACAAAGGGCGCTTTGACGGTGATGCCCACAGTGAGGGCCAGAATGACGGCCAGGCCAAGGATGGCACCGGAGTAAAAGCCGCGGATCAGCAGGTTTTTGACGCTAACCGTTGATTTTTTGCCGCCGGCGGCAATCATGCCGTCGACGAGCTCATTGGGAAGGACGTAGTCCATCGGATGACAATTGGAGGGGTGAAAGATCTGATCAACCGCTGATGCGGTTCATCAGGCGTGAAAACAAATCGGAGCTTCCGCCTGGACGATTAATTGCGGCTCCATCGCGACCACTGGCGCTGAGCCAGTTGACGAAGCGAGAGAACACGTCGTTGCGATTGTCCATATCAATCAGGTGATGTGTAGTCGTTGCGCAGGAGCCGTGACTTCAAAAGGAAGCGTCACGGCTGTCGGCAGCAATCAGCTCTTCGGCGTTGCGCCGAACTTCTCGATCAGCACTTCCTTCAGTGCGGCCTTGATGTCGTCAGCCGGAATGGCCTTGCGATGCACTTCACCAACCGTGGGGTTGGCCCCCTGGGATCCTCCGAGGGTCATCACATAGGCCTCACCCATCACCCCTTCGCTGTTTTTCGCTTTGGTGCCGGTGAGACCAATGGCACCCATGTAGGCCTGGCCGCACGTGTTGGGGCAACCGGTCCAGTGGATCTTCAGTTCGTCGGGGATGTTGAGCTCTTGGTCGAGTTCCGCGGCTGCGGACAGGGCCTGATCCTTGGTGTTCGTCAGACCGAAACCGCAGTAGGTGTTCCCGGTGCAGGAGACGGTGCCGGCGGCGATGGTGCCGGGCTCCAAGGGGAATCTCTGCAACAGTGCATCGCCTTTGAAAGCAGTCGCTTTGTCGGCGCTGAGGCCGACAATGATCACGTTCTGCTCTTCGGTGAGGCGCACTTCGCCGCTGCCGTAGTTGAGGCTTGCGGTGGCCAGGTCCTGAAGATCCTGTGCTTTGAGACGACCAACAGGAACGTGCAGTCCTGCAAAGAACAATCCGTCCTGTTTTTGAGGGTGGATGCCGTAATGCGAGCGGGGCTGATGGTCGAACACCGATCCCGGATCGGGTGTGAGCGTGCCGAACAGTTCTTCCACTTCGCTGCGGAAGGTTTCCAGGCCCACCTGATCTAAATAGAGACGGAATCGACCCTTTGGACGCTTGTCCCTTTCGCCGTTGTCTCGCCACAGACGGATGACAGCGTCTGTCATTTTGCAGATCTCGTTCGGCTTGACCCAGGCGTTGAGAGGAATTGCGTAGGCGTTCATCTGGGAGGACAGGATTCCGCCGATCCAGACGCTGAAGCCCATCTCACCGTTGTGTTCAACGGGGTGGAAAACGATGTCGTTGTGGAGCAGGAAGTTGTCCTTGGCACCGGCGACAGCGGTGTTCCATTTGCGGGGGAGGTTGGAATATTCCGGATTCCCCTCGCAGTTGTTGGTGAGGAAGTTCTGAAGTTCGTTGGTGTACGGCCGCGTATCGACGATCTCGTTGGGGTCGATGCCAGCTATCGGATTGCCGGTGACGTTGCGGGGATTATCGAAGCCGGATTGGATCGTGCTCAGGCCGGCTTCCTTCAGGCGTTTGAGGATTTCGGGAAGATCACCGAGCAGCACTCCACGGAGTTGGAGGTTCTGGCGGGTTGTGATGTCGCAGCTTCCGTTGTCGCCGTAGCGCTCAACGATCGATGCAACGACCCGCAACTGTTCAGCAGACAGAACACCGTTGGGAACACGGAGGCGCAGCATGAATTTGCCGGGCGTTTTAGGACGCCAGAACATGCCGTACCACTTGAGTCGGAGTTGAAGGTCCGTCTCATCAACCTGTTCCCATCCGAGTTCTGCGAACTTCTCAATTTCGCTACCAACCAGAAGGCCATCCTTGGCCGCCTTGTTCTGCTCGATCTTGTTGAGCTTCTTGCCATCCAAGTAGGCCCTGGAGGGAGAGCTGATGGTCATGTTCTGTAAGGAGAGTGGGCGAACCGATCAATCAGAACGAAGGGGTTGATCAGTCGAGATGGCCCGAAGACCGAAGCGCCTCGAAAGTGGTAGAGCGCTTAATGGAGTTCAAATAGTCCCTGAGAGGGGTTCAATTCCGTAACAAGAAGAACAGTTTTTCTTCTCAGCTGTTTTTCAGGTGCCTGTCCTTTGAATTTGTGCCCATGGCTACTTCTTGGAGTTCTCGCTGAGCCGTAGAAGGCAGCCTGCTGAGGGCTCAGTATTGGCGTCCAACTTCGCCAACCATTCGTACCGCCCCGGCGCGGAGCATCTGCCAGACGCGCTTCATTGCGGCGAAATCGCGTTCGAGTTCAGTCGGCATTTGCCCCCGCTCTTCGAATCGCCGGTTGTTGCGCGGCTCTCGGTACGAGCGGCTGCCCAATGGAGCACGATCGGCAGTACGGCGGTAGGCCATCAATCCATTAGCGTTCACAACACACCGATGACATCAGCCGGGACGGCCATCGATCCGTGGCCATTGCTACGGAACGCTGATTCCGCACCGCAGCGGAGGAGTCTGCACCTCGTTGTGCATGGCCGCAGCGGTGGTTCGGTTCCCTCCTGCCTTGCATCGCTTCAAGCTGTTCTGGAACAGCGGCGCTCAGCGCCGGTGCAACTGGACGTGCTTACGGCTGATCAAACGGTTGCTGCTCCGGAGCAACCGGCCTGGATCGTTCCCTTGCTGCTGCTGCCGGGTGCCCATGCCCGCATGGATGTGCCGGTGATTCGGAACAGGTTGCGACAAGCAGGCGCCACCGTCACGTTGTTGCCCTTTCTGGGCGCTTGGGCGTCTTGGTGGGATGCCGTGCTGTCGACCTTGCCGCAGCACGATCGACATCGAGCGGTGTTGGTGCACCATCCTCTGCGTCCCGGTGTTGCCGACCGCTTTCTTGAGATGTTGTCATCACGATTGGCCTTGCCGCTTGTTTCCTTTGATGAATGGTCGGAGTATCAGCAGAGTCATCCGCAGGCCCAGCCGCTTCCGCTGGCCTTGGCTCCGAATCGGATGACGGATGCCCTCAGCGAAGCAGGAGGATGGCCTCCGTTTCTGGACCATTCCCTGACTCGTCAGTTCCTGATTGATCTGCTTGCTGCTCTGCCGTGACCACCATCGAACAACCTGGAGTCGTTTATCTGGTGGGAGCTGGCCCCGGAGATCCTGAGCTGTTGACATTGAAGGCTCATCGACTGCTGAGTGCCTGCGATGCCTTGGTGTACGACTCATTGGTGCCGACCGAGGTGCTGGATCTGGTTCCAGACACATGTGAAAGGCGGTTTGTTGGCAAACGCCGGGGCCACCATTCCGTGCCTCAACCCAGCACCAACGCCGTGCTTGTCGAGATGGCTCTTAAACACAACACTGTGGTTCGCCTGAAGGGGGGTGATCCTTTTCTGTTCGGTCGCGGTGGTGAAGAGGCTGCCTATTTGGCTGAGCGCAACATCCCTGTACAGGTGGTGCCAGGGGTAACGGCTGGGATCGCGGCTCCGGCTTATGCGGGTATTCCGGTCACCCATCGCCGTGCTGGCTCCTCCGTCACGTTTGTGACCGGCCATGAGGAAATCGACAAGCGTCGTCCCTCGGTGAATTGGCAGGCTCTGGCTGCGGCCAGTGATGGCTTGGTGATTTACATGGGTCTGCACAACCTGCCGCGCATCGCGGAGGAGCTGATGGCGGGTGGTCTGGCACCTGAAACCCCTGTTGCGGTGATTCAGCAGGGAACGGTGGCGGGTCAGCGCTGCTTGAAGGCAACCCTGTCTGATGTGGCTGCTGAAACGCGCGCTCAGGAGTTCAAATCGCCGTCGATCGTTGTTGTGGGTGAGGTGATTGATCACCAGGTGGAGGCCTGCATGCCGACACCGGCGGCTGTCACCATGCCGATCCCGTTTTAAGTCAGGGATTTATTCCCGGAGCCGCTCCCGCAGCTGAGCCAGGTTGCAAGGGCGTGTTTCNGCATCGAGTTGCGCCCGGATCAGCTTGTTCCATGCGGTGGTGACGGCGTCGAGGGAGCCCGGCAGAACAAACACGAAGGTTCCATTGGCAACCCCGGCCAGACAACGGCTTTGGAGCGTGCTGGTTCCGATTGTTTCGAACGACAGCACGCGGAANAGTTCCCCGAAACCATCGATGGTTTTATCGAGCAATGGAGCAACGGCCTCNGGTGTTCCGTCACGGCCTGTCAGGCCCGTGCCTCCGCTGCTGATCACCACATCCACGGCTGGATCTGCAATCCAGCGGCTCAGTTCGGCTCGGATTCGGTAGCGGTCGTCGGGGCACAGCGATCGTTGATACAACTGATGCCCAGCCGCTTCGAGGCTCTGCTGCAGATAGTCTCCGCTGCTGTCTTCAGCGAGAGTGCGGGTATCGGAGATGGTGAGCAGGGCGATGGCGAGGGCCATGGCACAGCAGCGGAAGGTCTGGACGCTAGAACCGCTTCAGCCGTGATCGGTCCGGTGCTCAAGGTGCTGCTGTTCGCTTCCCTGNGAGAACGCGCCGGTTGGGCCGAGCGTTCCTTTCCGTTCACACCAGGGGTATCGACGGCCCGTGAGGTCTGGAACCAGTTGGATCTTGGCCCGATTGAGGGCATCAGCATTGCGGTCAACCAGGAGTTGGTCGGTGCGAATCAGCNGTTGCAGACCGGTGATGAGCTGGCCTTTCTTCCACCGTTCACGGGGGGTTGAAGCGTGACCGATTGCCGTGTGGAGGTGTGCCCGGATCCCTTTGATCCTTGGCAGCAGCTGGCGCTTTGGAGCGGGGATGCTGCGGCCGCGGCGATTTTCATTGGTCGGGTGCGTCCCACCACCATGGATGGCCGGCCTCTGGAGGCACTTGAGCTGGAGCACTTCCCCGGCCTTTGCGAACGTCAGATCACGGCCATGGCGCAGCGCCTGCAGCAGGAGCACCGGGCAGGGCCGATTCTGGTGCTGCATCGGGTGGGCAAGCTCGCCCCCGGTGANCCGATCGTGCTGGTGGCGGTGNAGGCNGATCGTCGTGGNNCGGCGCAGCGCTGNTCGGCCGCGNTNTTGGAGCAACTNAAGCACCAGGCCCCGTTCTGGAAGCGGGAGTGGTGCGCTGGTCAGGGCACCTGGCTGGCGGCCAATACGCCGCTCTGATCAAGGCGCGGGTGCTGCAGCTGGTAGCCCAGCTGTTTGAGCCGGGTGTTGCGAATCCGTCGGCCTCCCGACCCCGGTTCGTCCGGCCCAAGCCAGCGGACGGGGGCCAGGCCCTGGCGCTGCAGGCTGCGCTCCACCAGATCCCGCAGCCGAATCGGCTCGTCGTTGACCACATTGACCAGTCCGGCCCATTCAGCATCGAGAGCTGCTTCCAGGGCACCGGCGGCATCCGCCACATGCAGCCAGTTGCTGTAAGTCGCTCCGCTGCCAGGGCGTTCCAGTCCGGCCAGCCCGCGCAGGCGTCGGTCGAGATCTCGGCCAGGGCCATACAGCGCCCCAAGGCGCAGGATGCACACCCGCCGGTCGTCGATGCCGCTGAGCAGTTGTTCGCCTTCCAGCAGAACATCGCCATGGCCGCGGCCTGGTGCGGGCGGTGTTTGCTCATCCACCCAGTCCCCC
>NZHI01000070.1 GCA_002691345.1 Synechococcus sp. MED650
GCGTAGCGCCTGAATCTGGGGGTCATCGGTGGGAGCTTTTTCAGCCGCCGTGGCAATGCGTTCCTCCAGATCGATCACCGTGAGGGCACGATCACCCCAGACCTTCACCAGATCCCGGGCCAGCTGCCCCAGGGCTTGATCGGTCTCATCGGTGAGCTGACAGGGGTAAAGGCTGTCGCTGGTGCGAGCCGGCGCCACTTGAGGAGTATCGGAGAAACCGGCGGCGGCACTGCGCTGCAGCGGAACCGGGGGCTTGTGGCCCTCTTCTGGCTTCACCAACCGCGGCAGCAGCACCTCCCGCAACTTGAGGCGGGCCATGTAGTCGCTGTTGCCCCCAAGAATGATGTCGGTGCCCCGGCCCGCCATGTTGGTGGCGATGGTGACGGCCCCGGCACGGCCAGCCTGGGCCACGATCTCTGATTCTCGCTCCACGTTCTCGGGTTTGGCATTGAGCAGGTTGTGGGGGATCTCCTGCTCCGCCAACAGGGAACTCAGCAGTTCGCTCTTCTCCACGGATGTGGTGCCCACCAGCACCGGCCGGCCCTGCTTGTGAATCTCGGCAGTTTCGTTAGCGACGGCGCGCCACTTGGCGACTTCGGTTTTGTATACCTGATCGGCCCAGTCCTGCCGGGCCCGCACCCGGTTGGTGGGAACGATCGTGGTTTGGAGTTTGTAGGTCTTCTCGAACTCCACTTCCTCGGTTTTGGCCGTACCGGTCATGCCCGCCAAACGGGGATAGAGCAGGAAGAAGTTCTGATACGTAATCGAGGCCAGGGTCTGCGTTTCAGGCTGAATCGGCAAACTCTCCTTGGCTTCGATCGCCTGGTGCTGGCCGTCGCTCCAGCGGCGACCCGGCATCACCCGGCCGGTGAATTCATCCACGATCACCGCCTCGCCATCACGAACGATGTAGTTCACATCCTTCACGAACAGATCCTTCGCCTTGAGGGCATTGGTGATGTAGTGAGCCCAGGGATCCTGGGGATCAAACAGATCCTGCACGCCAAGCATCTGCTCGGCCTTGGCGAAGCCTTCATCGGTGAGGGTGCAGCTGCGCTGCTTTTCATCCACCTCGTAATCCCCTTCCGGATCAATGCCGTCTTTGCCGATCTCGGCCGCCCGCTCGAGGGCCTGTGCAACCTCAGCCGCCTGCTGATACTTCTCCTGGGGGCGCTCCACCTGCCCCGAAATGATCAAGGGCGTTCGGGCTTCGTCAATGAGGATCGAATCCACCTCGTCGATCACGCAGTACTGGAACTCCCGCTGCACCACCTCGCTGATGTCTGCGGCCATGTTGTCCCGCAGATAGTCGAAGCCAAGCTCGGAATTGGTGGCGTAGGTGATATCGCAGCCGTAGTTGCGCCTGCGTTCCTCGGGCCGCATGTCCTGCTGGATCAGACCCACNGANAAACCGAGNAANCGGTGCACCTGGCCCATCCACTCGGCATCCCGGCGGGCCAGGTAGTCGTTCACCGTCACCACATGCACACCGCGGCCGGTGAGNGCNTTGAGGTANCTGGGCAGGGTGGCCACNAGGGTTTTGCCTTCCCCGGTTTTCATNTCNGCGATCTGGCCTTCGTGCAGCACCATGCCGCCGATCAGCTGCACATCGAAATGGCGCATGCCCAGCACCCGCTTGCCGGCTTCGCGCACCACCGCGAAGGCTTCCGGGAGGATCTCATCCAGGATCGGGCGCTGGTTCTCCAGGCTGCCGGCATTGGCCAGAAGCTCCTGGAACGCTGCGGTCTTTCCCCGCAGCTCATCATCCGAAAGAGGAGCGATCTCCTCTTCCAGCAANTTGATATCGGAGACGATCGGCTGGTAGCGCTTCAGCTTGCGGGCATTGGGATCACCCAGCAGGAGCTTGAGCATGGTGACGGCGGCTACCGGAATCGTCGGGCCAGCCTACCGAGAGCAAGGCAAAGAGTCGGCGCAGCGCTGAACCCTCTGAGTTTGAAAAGCCCTCAGCGNTGTCNTTNATGGAGNAGCCAATGCGGTAGGGCCGCTTTGCACAAACAGACCAGCGCTTGAAATCTGTATGGCCACACCATTGCCCCGTTGAATCAGAGTTCAGCAGGCAACTTGCGGTTCAGTAGCAGTGGGAGCCAATGACCGAACAGGATGAGCGGCGATCCGTACAGGCTTCTCGTCGAAATCCACCGGTATGGTGAATCGTCCTTAACCCGCTGAAGTACTGAGCCGTGCCTGAGCCTGGCGGAGCCGACCTCATCAACACCCTGGGGCCCGATGTGCTCAAGCTACTGATCGAGCATGGGCAATTGCGCCCTTTGCTCACTTCGATCATCACGGAGGATCAGCTTGATCCGGTGGATTTGGGCGCAGACGCTCAACAACAGGCCCTCATCAATTACCGCCGGCGTCACAATCTGAACACTGCGGAGGATGTCAAGCGACATTGCCNCCTGCAGGGATTCAGCCAGGAGCAGTTCCTCAGGCAGGCGCAACTGCCCGCGCGGATTCGCCGCACCAGCCAGGAGCGCTATGGGAACAAAGCAGAACTTCACTACCTCACACGCAAAGAGCAGTTTGACCAGATCACCTTCAGCCAACTGATTGTCAAGAATCAGCACCTCGCCCAGGAATTGTTTCTGCGGCTCAATGAAGACGAAGCCAGCTTCGAAGATCTGGCACTGGGCTTATCCCGCGGTGCCCAACAGAAGCCTCAATGGCATGTTGGGCCCATTGCCATGGCTCGCGTGCCCAAGGCTCTAACCAGGGTTCTGCAAGCTGTGGCTCCTGGAACATTGTTGGAGCCCATCCAAGTTCAGGCGAATTGGTATGTGGTGCGCTTGGAGCAATACCAACCCACTGAATTCGACGAGGCGATGAACCAACGGATGTGCATTGAATTATTCCAAAACAATGTGAACGAAACGGTGAACGCACAGATCGCGACCCTCACATCCCAGTTCTCAAGCCACAACGACACAGCGTCCTGATGAGCAACACAATCCCCCTGCAATCGCTGCCCAAGGCGTTAGCCAAACTCGAGCAGGATGTGTCATCCCATCGCTTGTATCGGCCAGGACAACCTCTCACTGCAGAAGGCGTGCTGCCGAATCAGGTGCTTGTGATTCTCGAAGGCCGCGCGCGGATGCTCACCCGTGAACGCAATCAAACCGCCACGTTGCTGAAACTGGGGCCTGGCGATGTGGTGGGTCTGGCCTCGCTGATCTCAGCCGCACCCTGTGAACGGGCCCATGCCAGCACGGACGTGCGTGCCGCAGTGCTCGGTGATCAAGATCTGCTGAATCAGATCAACAGCGATCCTGAATTCAGCCACTGGTGCCATCNGCACCTCTGGGCCGCCGAACTGGAACGCCTGTTGCAACCGATGCGAGAGGCCAATGCCGAAGATTTACCAGCCCTAGCCCCGAAACTCGATGAACTGATGGCTGAGGCTTGCATCATCGAGCCCCAAGCCGGCGCTGTTGAAGCNGCCTTCAATCGCGATTGTCGTGTGTTTGTGGCATCAGCCAACAGTGATCTGGAGCTGGGATCTGAACTGCTGACCACCGACGCGCTTACCGGCCCCGTGCGGCCACCGATGCCGCTGCGCCTGATTGGCATTCCCGCAGAACAGATTCGACAACTGCTCACTCCCCTGCTCACAGCGGAGCTGGTGGATCCCAATGAAAGCGGCAGCATCCCTGCCGCAGAGGAAGGTCAGTCGGCCCTGGCAGTGATTGAGCCGGCACAGGCAGGCACCCCATTAGCCACCACGGCTGGCTTCGGCCAACGGGATCCGAAGGCCAATCTTCAATTGGTTCGTGCCACCGGAGAAGCGGAAGAAACCCTCGCCTGCTTCCAGATGCTGGCGCAACTGATGCAGCTGAAACTGCGTCGCGACCAGATGGAGAAGATCGTGAACGACGCCATGGCTCGTGGCCAAGGCGTGAATCTGCAATTGATCGGCCAACTGGCCACCATGCTCGGCCTGCACGCTGTGGGGGGGCGCGTGACACCGGCTCAGGCAAGGCAATTGCAAACCCCATCGATTGTGCGCATTGCCAATCGAACAGCGCTGGCCATCGCCAGCAACGAAGCCGGGATTCTGTTGGCATCCCCCAGCGATGGATGGCGAGAACTCAGCTGCGATGAAATCGCTGCACTGGAGCCGAATGGGTTTGAGGTAGCCCTGGTGGAACGCACCAGCGCCACCCAGGAACAGAAATTTGGCCCGAGCTGGTTCTGGCCAGCGATCCGCCGCCATCGCCAGGCGTTGATCCAGGTGTTGGTGGCGTCGTTTGTAGTGCAGCTGTTCACCCTGGCCAACCCACTGCTGATCCAGGTGATCATCGATAAGGTAATCAGCCAGCGCAGCCTTGACACACTCCAGGTGTTGGGCATGGCCTTGATCGCCGTGACCATTTTTGAAGGGGTGCTCAACTCACTGAAAACATTTCTCTTTCAACAAACCACCAATCGCATCGACATGCGGCTGGGATCTGAGGTGATCGATCATCTACTNCGCCTGCCACTGGGCTACTTCGATAAACGCCCTGTGGGAGAACTTTCAACACGCATTGGCGAACTGGAGAAGATCAGAAACTTCTTAACTGGCCAGGCGTTAACCACGGTATTAGATTGCGCCTTTTCGGTGATTTATATCGGAGTAATGTGTATTTACAGCTGGCAACTCAGCATCGTTGCACTGATTGTTGTGCCGATTCAGATTGGCCTCACCATTCTGGGGGCGCCGCTGTTCCGCAAGCAATTCCGCGANGCAGCCAAAGAAAACGCTAAAACTCAGAGCCATTTGGTTGAAGTTTTAACTGGAATACAAACAGTCAAGGCGCAGAATGTTGAGATGGTGAGCCGCTGGAAGTGGCAGGACTATTACAACCGCTACGTCGCCCGGAGTTTCGAAAAAGCGATTACAGGCACCACAATCAGCCAAATCAGCAGCGTGCTGCAGAAAATTTCCCAGCTTTTGGTGTTGTGGGTTGGCGCTTCGATGGTTCTCAAAGGGGAACTGACACTGGGCCAGCTGATTGCCTTCCGCATCATCAGTGGTTATGTCACCCAACCGCTCTTGCGATTGTCGGGAATTTGGCAACGCATACAGGAATTACGTGTGAGTTTCGAGCGATTGGGAGATGTTGTCGACACTCCNATGGAATCAGACAATATTGATCAAGGGAAAGTGGCACTCCCCTCTGTTCACGGCGGAATTCGCTTTGAAAATGTGAGCTTTCGCTTCGCGCCGCACAAACCCGATGTGCTCAGCCACGTAAATCTGGAAATCAAACCAGGCAGCTTCGTGGCCATCGTGGGCCAAAGCGGCAGCGGCAAAAGCACACTGATGAAACTTCTTTCACGTCTGTATGCCCCCAGAGAAGGAAGAATCGTGATCGATGGTTACGACATCGCCAAAGTGGAGTTGTACTCGCTGCGGCGCCAGATCGGCATTGTTCCCCAGGATCCGCTCCTTTTTTCAGGCAGCGTTAACGACAACATTGCACTCACAGCGCCGGATTCACGCAGCGAAGAAGTGGTGAATGCAGCACAAATTGCCTGCGCGCATGAGTTCATCATGGAGCTGCCGGATGGATACAGCAGTGATGTGGGCGAACGGGGAGCTGGCCTCAGTGGTGGCCAAAGGCAACGGGTCGCCATTGCACGCACGTTGCTGAACCGGCCCAAGCTGGTGATCATGGACGAAGCCACCAGCGCACTGGATTACGAAAATGAGCGGCGCATCAGTGAAAATCTGAGAGAACAATTGCACGATTGCACCGTGCTTTACATCACCCATCGGCTCACCACGGTGAAACGGGCAGATCAGATCGTGATGATGCACCAAGGAGCTGTGGTGGAACAAGGAAGCCACGATGAATTGATGAAAGCGCGAGGCCGTTACTACGCGCTTTACCGCCAACAGGAATCGGAATGAGGAACTTGCAGCCATGAATGAATCCAATCAACTCAAACCTCTGGGCCGCGAGGCCAAACCAGACACAAGCGAATTGCTCAAACCATCACGGTCGTGGCTGAAAGCTGTGATCTGGACCATGGTGGGCACCGCAGGATTCGCCATCGCCTGGTTGGCGATCGCCAAAACCGATGAAGTGGTGGTGGCCACAGGGAAACTTGAACCCCTGGGCTCTGTTAAAGACATTCAGATGCCGATCGGTGGCGTTGTCAAAGACATCCTCGTGAATGAGGGAGAACGGGTAAAGGCCAATCAAATCCTGCTCCGCCTTGATACCGAAGCTGATGAAGATCTACGGCGCTCGTTGGAAGAATCCGTGCAACTCAAGAAAGACCAACTGGCACTCAAACAGCGTGAATTGAATCGATACCTTGCCTTGAACAGCACGGAACAGCGAGTGCTGAACGAAAACCTGCAATTGCAGCGGGAACTCTTGAGTCGCTACGAAGCCCTGGCCGAACAGGGGGCGTCACCGGAAATCCAGCTGTTACAACAGCAGGATCGAATTCAGCAGGTAACAGGGCAATTGGAGCAACTGCGCGTTGATCGCAGCCGCCAGGAAGCACAGTTGAATCAACAGATCCAGAGCTTGAAAAGCGAGCTCAGCAGCCTGGGAAGCCAGAAAACGGGACAAGTGGTGAAACTGCGCTACCAGGAAATCCGCTCACCGGTTGATGGGGTGGTGTTCGACCTCAAGCCCACAGCGAGCGGATTTGTGGGTCAAGGCAGCCAACCAGTGATGAGCATCGTTCCCCTCGACAAAATCGAAGCACGCGTTGAGGTGCCGAGTAACAAAATTGGTTTTATCTACAGCGGGCAGAGCACTGATGTGAGCATTGACTCCTACAGCGCAAATGATTTTGGCATTTTAGAAGGAGTTGTTAGCAAAATAGGCTCTGATGCGATGCCCCCTGATCCATCCACCGGTCAACTCGACTACAGATTTCCTGTGGATATCACCCTTAAAACCCAATCATTGGTGTTAAACGACGGCAAAAAACTACCACTACAGGTGGGGATGACTCTGACAGCGAACATCAAACTTCGAAAAGTGAGTTACCTTCAATTGATTCTAAAAAGCTTCGGCGACAGCACAGACTCTCTGCGGGAATTCTAAAAATCTATTATCAGGCAGAACAAGCGAGATCGCTTGCGACAACTGGGCTTATGTGACATTGGGGAAGCTGTCACGGAATGCCATCAAAGAGCTTGACCCTATTGGCACTCGCCATTAGGTTGACGCTGAGCCTTTTATCTCTTCCCTTGGCTACCATCAAACTGAATGGGGTCGACACGACCCTGAACCCCATTCTGGGGACCGACAAGAACGACAAGCTCACTGCTTCCGGTGAGTCTGTTGATAACATCACGGCATCCCTGGCCGGGGGCAAAGATCTGGTCGAACTCACTGCAGCTAATGAGTTCGACGATGAAGCTGAAAGCAACATCATCGTCAAAGGCGAGGATGGAAAAGACGTCATCAAGGCAGTCGATGGACTGCTGACCGTTACAGGTGCGATTTATGGCAATGGCGATGCCGACGTCATTGAAGTTGCTCGTGCAACTGGTGCCGTTATCAATGGTGGTCAAGACGATGACACGCTGACCCTGGGCAGTGCGGTTGACCTGAATGTTGCAGGATCCAATGCAACTGCAACCATCACTGGCTCTGAAGTGACTGGTGCTCTTGGGGATGACGACATCAATATCCTTGCAGGAGCAACTCTTGATGGTGCCACCGTCAAAGGTGATGACGGTAAAGACACGATTGTTATTGCTTCTGGCGCAACCCTGATTGACAGCGTCATCGCTGGCAACGATGGAAAAGACCACATCAGTGCCACCGGTGAGCTGACCACCTCCGGTTCAATCATTTATGGTGGCAATCGTAAAGACACCATTGAGGTGGCTGACGCGGGTGCCATGACCGTCGATGGCGGCAAGGGCAAAGACTTCCTCCGTGTAGGAAGCGGCCAGACCGTGATCGGCGGCAAAGGCGCTGATACCTTCAGCATTGAAGCCGTGGGCGGTGCCACGATCACCGACTATGACGCAAAAGACGACGAGGACTGCTTCTGCTCTGATGTCATCCAAGTTGATGGCAACAAGATCAACTACGACACCTATCTTTATAAGCAAACTACTGAGAAATTCACCTCTGCCAGCAGCTATGCAGGCAACATCAAAGTCAAGGCCTTCGAACTTAAGGTTACTGACACTTGCTCTATCAATGCAGATATTGCTGCAACAAAAACAGCTACTGTTAACGCAACTGCATATTTGAAGTATGCAATCACAAAAACAAATATAGATTGGAATACTATCAATGAGCTCTTCAGTGGCCTGAAGGATGCTGCTTTCCCTGCAACTTACAAGGGGCAAGCTAACGGAAATTCTCCTCGCCCTACGGGTGAAGTCAAAGGCTTTGGCTACGGATATGGTGAAGTTTCAGGTGTCATCGCAGCCCGCGGTATTTTTGACGACGGCCTTGGCAATGGAAACACTCTGTATTCCAGACAAGTTCTGATTCCAAACCTTACGGTTTATACTTCAAATAAATTTGAGAAA
>NZHI01000071.1 GCA_002691345.1 Synechococcus sp. MED650
CCAGCCACGTGTTCCACATTGATCGCTGGTGGAACCCGGCCGTGGAGAACCAGGCCACCGACCGGGCNTATCGGATCGGCCAAACCAACCGGGTGATGGTGCACAAATTCATCACGAGCGGATCGGTGGAGGAAAAGATCGATCGGATGATTCGTGAGAAATCACGCNTGGCCGAAGATGTGATCGGCTCTGGGGAAGATTGGCTGGGCAGCCTCGGAGGCGATCAACTGCGAGACCTCGTCGCCCTGGAGGACACCTGACCATGAGCATCAGCAACGGCAGCAACTTCACCGCCATTGGCGACGAAGGCCTGGGNCAACAGCCCTGGTGGGTGGAGCAGTGGATGGAGCTGATCAACGGCTACCGGTTCAAGAAACGACTGGAGCGGGCCTGGGGCTACGCCCGCGAAGGCCATGTGACCTCGATCCGCTTTGAAGGCCGCCGGGTGCATGCCCGNGTGCAGGGCACCGATGAAGCGCCTTACAAGGTGAAGCTCTGGCTCGACGTGCTCAACGACGAAGACTGGGGCTANGTGATGGAAGCCCTGACCCAGAAAGCCCGCTGGTCGGCCCAGCTGCTGGCNGGGATCATGCCCTCGGACATCGAACGGGCCTTCGCTGCCAGCGGCAAACGCCTGTTCCCGTTCAAGCTGCAGGAGGTGCGCAGCGAGTGCAGCTGCCCCGACAAGGCGAACCCCTGCAAACACATCAGCGCGGTGTANTTCNTGATGGGAGACCGCTTCAGTGAAGACCCCTTTGTGCTGTTCCAATTGCGGGGCCGCAACCGGGCCCGGCTGCTGGAAGACCTGGCGGAACACCGGCGCAAGGCCCTGGCAGAACGCGCAGCAGAAGCCAAGCAAGCTGGAACGGACAGCCCGTTGGAGACAGCCAGCCCGTTACCGCCCCATGCGGCGGTTCAGGATCCAGACCTGTGGTGGCGCTACAACCGCAGCCTCGATGGCGACCTGGTGGTGATCACTCCGGCGATGGACGGCGACACGGGCCTCGATGCCGCTGGCGAGCTGCCGCTGGCGGAAGACCCGCGCTTTGCCGAGGCCCGCAGCACCTTCCTGAGCAANCTCAAGGCCCANGGCCAGGCCAGTGCCCAAAAGGCGATGCTGCAAGCCATGGCGGCNGGCAGCTGAAGCGGGGGAGCCATGGCCCNCGAAGCCGCCTGGCTCACANCTGAAAAACAAGGGCTTGCCGGATTGCTGCTGCAATCCCACCAACGGGCCTTCGGTCAGCCGCTGATCGCCGCTGCCCAAGCGGGCCGCTCGAAGCGGTTGCTGTGCCAGGAGCTGTTCNCCTGCGGCTTTCCAGTGCTGGCCCACGGCACGGAAAAGGATCCAAAGCTCAGTTACGCCAATGCAGCAGCACTGCAGCTATGGGAAACCAGCTGGGATGAGCTGATCGGCATGCCCTCACGGCTCACCGCACCGGACAGCGAACGGGCGGAACGCAGCAGCGCCCTNGGNCANGCCCAACGCCTNGATGCNGTGCNGAACTATCGCGGCCTACGTATCAGCCGCCNAGGGAGACGGTTCATGATCAACAAGGCCCGGATCTGGACCCTCTGGGATCAAGAAGAGCGGGTGTGCGGCCAGGCGGCCTGCTTCAGCGATTGGTGGTGGTTATAAGCAGATTCGGTTCTCACTCCATCCCAGTTGTACCAACCGAACCNGGTGGTGCAGGCCGAATCGAAATGGACGGTTCTCACACTCCTGGTTCTCATCCAACCGGAGCAAATTGTGATGGCGGGCGATCAACCAAGTCCGCAGATGTTCATTCTTCGGAGCAACCATCATGCTGACCCTTCGCCAATCTCCCTTTGATCTGTTCGAACGGCTCGAACANCAAATCGCCACCGCTGAACGCGTCCCCAACGCTGAAATCCTCGATAGCGAAACCGGCTACACCGTGCGGCTCGAATTGCCCGGCGTTGATCGCGACTCGATCGACATCAAGGCCACCGATCGGAACCTGGTGATCACCGCCGAACGCCCAGCCACCAACACCGACGACAACAACGCTCCTTTGCTGAGCGAATTCCGCAGCGGCACCTGGAGCCGCAGCTTCCGCTTCCCCCACAGCCTCGATCGCGAGCAACTCAAGGCCAGCTACCGCGACGGCATCCTCGAGATCAACGCCGGTAAAGCTGTGGAGCACACCAGCGTTTCGGTGAAGATCGACAGCTGATCAACACCTCGCACCAAACGACGAACGGAAAAGCCACCCCCGCCAATGGCGGGGTTTTTTTGTGCGCAACAGCCNAAGTGCTTCAGCCGCCCAGGCCGAAGAAAGCATTGGCGATGAACAACAAACTGAAACCGCTGAAGAACACCAACCCAAACCAGCAGAAGGCCCGCGTCANCGGCCCGTAGCGGTGCTCCACCGGCACAAGGCTGCTGTTGATCGTGTCCATAGCCATCCAGGCAAACAGAGGCGCCGTGAGGAAGCTGCCGGTCATNGCCCCGAACACGAAATCCTTCACCCCAATGCCACCGCTTTTGGCGATCGCCAGCGCCACGACGGCCGCCAGCANATGCACAACCACCCAGATATCAAAGCGACGCTGCATCGGGCCCGGCGCGGAATCACCACTGTCGTGACGGCGCAGCAGCCCCTGAATCGCCGCAATGCTGCGGGGGTANGCATCGAGGCAGGTGAGCGTGGTGCTGAACATGGCTGAGAAGGCGGCCGGAATGATCACCCACGCGGCCCAGCCACCCATGGCAGCGGTGTAGAGCTTGATNAGTTTCTGCGCGAAGGACACCCCACTACCAGCGAGCATGCCGTCGCCGCTGCCGTACATCGTGTAGGCNCCGAGGATCACGAAGAACACCGCCGTCACCACGGTGACGCCGTAGCCGAGGTTGAAATCGAACTCCGCCTCCTTGGGGGTTGCGGTGTGCTCGGTATCGCGGGCCCGGGAGAACATCCACAGCGACGGCCAGACGCACATCTCCACCGGGCCTGGCATCCATCCCATCAGCGGGATNAGAAAGGCCAGATTGGCGAGGGTCCAGGGGCTGGGATCCGTGGCCACCCAGCTGGCAGCCACATCGCCGACCGGGCCGCTGATCAACAACGACACCGCCGCCACACCGGTGAGCAGCGTGAGCAGCACCACCAGCAGCTTGGAGAGACGATCCAAGGCCCGGTAGTGGCCAAGCAGCAGCACCAGGCCACTCACCACCAGCACACCGATGGAGAGNGCGAACGGGTCCTGCCCCGCCAGGCCGGGCACGTTGGTCAGCAACAACCCGGCCACAAAGCTCACGGCCGCGATGGTGAACGTGCCCGTCACCAGGCTCACCAAGAGATAAAGCGGCAAATACACCGGATTGCGGCGCTGGAAACCCTCCAGCAGCGACAACCCAGTGGCTGCCGTGAAACGGGTGCCCACCCGCAAGAAGGGGTACTTGACCAGGTTGGTGAGCAGGATCAGACCCACCAGGGCAAAGCCGAAACGGGCACCAGCGGTGGTGGACGACATCAAATGGGATCCGCCGATNCAGGCGCCGGCCAGCAAAATCCCTGGGCCAATGCTCTGGCGAAGCGTCGATGGCGCCATCACAACGGTTGCGGTTGACACCAGTGTGTGCGACCCGGCCTGGTGAATCTCCCTAAAGTCGACNTCCGTCATGGTCGGTTTCATGGTCGTCGCTCCCGCTGCTCCGAAGCTGTCGCTGCAGTGCGAGGGGATTGCTGCAGACACCACCACAATTCGTTCCCTCGACTGGGAGCGCAGCCGCTTCGATATCGAGTTCGGCCTTCGGAACGGCACCACCTACAACGCCTTTNTGGTGCGGGGTGAGCGCACCGCCCTGATCGACACCAGCCACGCCAAATTCCGCGANACCTGGATCCCACTGCTGAAAGAGCAGATCGA
Organism: Synechococcus sp. MED650; assembly: GCA_002691345.1. GTDB lineage: Bacteria > Cyanobacteriota > Cyanobacteriia > PCC-6307 > Cyanobiaceae > Parasynechococcus. Next base: position 3,892 of record NZHI01000071.1, read on the forward strand.
TCCNATGGCGATTGATGTGCTGATCGTGAGCCACACCGAACCGGATCATTCCGGCCTGATCNGCGACCTGATCGATCTCAATCCCGACATCGAGATCGTGGGCTCGAAAGTTGCCCTGCAATTCCTGCAGGACCAGGTGCACCGGCCCTTCAAATCCCGGGCGGTGAAATCCGGCGAGGAGCTCGATCTGGGTACCAACCCGGAAAGCGGCGTCCAGCACCGGTTCGAATTCCTGAGCGCGCCGAACCTGCACTGGCCCGACACGATCTTTTCCTTCGATCACGGCAGCGGCATCCTTTACACCTGCGATGCCTTCGGCCTGCACTACTGCTCNNACGATGTCTTCGACCGGGATCCCGGCGCGATTGCCCCGGATTTCCGCTTCTATTACGACTGTCTGATGGGCCCCAACGCCCGCAGCGTGCTGCAGGCGCTCAAGCGCATGGACGGCCTNCCNGAGATCAACACCATCGCCGTGGGCCACGGCCCTCTGCTGCGGCATCACCTCAGCCACTGGATCAGCGANTACCGCGAATGGAGCGGCCAGCGCAGCAAAGGCGAAAGCTACGCAGCNGTTTGCTATCTGAGCCAATACGGCTTCTCCGATCGGATCAGTCAGGCCATTGCCCACGGCATCGGCAAGGCGGATGCTCAGGTGCAGCTGGTGGATCTGCGGGCCACCGACCCCCAGGAACTCACCGCCTTGATCGGCGATGCCAAGGCGGTGGTGGTGCCCACCTGGCCCTCCGAACCGGATGCCGACCTGCAGGCCTCCATCGGCACGCTGCTNGCNGCACTGCACCCCAAGCAGCTTGTGGGCGTCTACGACGCNTTCGGCGGCAACGATGAACCGATTGATGCCGTTGCCGATCAGTTGCGCAGCCAAGGCCAGAAGCCAGCCTTCACCCCCCTGCGCATCAAGCAATTGCCCCAGGGCAGCGACTACCAGCGCTGCGAAGAATCCGGCACNGATCTCGGCCAGCTGCTCACCAAAGAGAAAACGATCGCNGCGATGAANNNTCTCGATGGCGACCTCGACAAAGCCCTGGGCCGCATCAGCGGTGGGCTCTACGTGGTGACCGCCAGCCAGGGAGANGGCGAATCGCTGCGCCGCAGCGCCATGGTGGCGAGTTGGGTGAGCCAGGCCAGCTTCAGCCCACCGGGCCTCACGGTGGCCGTCGCCAAAGACCGTGCGATTGAAGCCCTGATGCAAGTGGGAGATCAGTTCGTGCTCAACGTGCTGCGGCAAGACAACCACCAGCAATTGCTGCGCCATTTCCTCAAGCGCTTCCCGCCCGGTGCCGATCGCTTCGAGGGCGTGAACGTTCTGAATGGTGCTGCCGACGGGGGCCCCGTGCTCAGCGATGCGCTGGCCTNCCTCGGCTGCCGGGTGGAGCAGCGCATGGAAGGCCCCGACCACTGGATCATTTATGCCGTGGTGGAACAGGGCAATGTGGCCGACGCCGAAGCCAACACCGCCGTTCACCACCGCAAAGTGGGCAACCACTACTGATGAGCGTGATCACCACCATCNCCGAGCGTCGCACCATCCAGATCCCGGTCGACACCGGCGTGATCAGCCTGCGGGGTCTTAGCCCTCAGCGGCATCGCTTCGAACTGGAATATGCCCTGGAACGGGGCAGCACCGCCAACAGCGTGCTGTTCGAAGCCGGTGATGGAGCCCCCGCCGTGCTGGTGCATCCNCCGGGTGCTGCCTACAGCGATGTGTTTCTTCCGGCTCTCGCGCAAGCTCTCCCTGGCAACGCAGCGGAACTGCTGGTGGTGGTNGGGCACGTGAACCCCAACCGGGTGGCGCTGCTGCGCAACCTGGCGGAGACCTACCCAGCACTGGAGCTGATCGTCTCCAATCCCGGCGCCAAGCTGATCGAAGAGCTGTGGAGCCAACGCAAACCAGCTCCNCCTGGGCAAGAGNCNGAGCAACCGCCATTGCCACCCCTGCCGCGGCTGCGGGTGATCCGCCAGGAGCAAAGCCTTTCCCTCAGCCACCAGCGCAGCCTGNNGCTNCTNCCNGCNCCNACCCCNCGCTGGCCGGGCGGGTCTGCTGGCGTTTGAGGAAAGCCTCGGCCTGCTGATGAGNGACAAATTNTTCAGCGCGCATCTCTGCACCGACAACTGGGCNGAAACCAACCGCAGCAGCACCGAAGAAGAGCGCCGCCATTTCTACGACTGCCTGATGGCGCCGATGGCCCAGCAGGTGGATGCCCTGGTGGAACGGCTCGAAGAGCTCGACATCCGCACCATCGCGCCGGGCCATGGCCCAGCCATCGAGGCCAGTTGGCGCAGCCTGCTCAACGATTACCGCCGCTGGGGTGAAAGCCAGCAAAACGCAACGCTCACCGTGGCCCTGCTCTTCGCCAGCGCCTATGGCAACACCGCGGCCATCGCCGATGCCCTGGCCCGCGGCGTGAGCCGGACCGGCATCCGGGTGAGCAGCCTCAACTGTGAGTTCACCCCTGCTGATGAGCTGGTTCGCACGATTCAACAAGCCGATGCGGTGCTGATCGGCTCTCCAACCCTGGGGGGACACGCCCCAACGCCGATCGTCTCGGCCCTGGGAACGCTCCTGGCAGAGGGCGACCGCAACAAACCGGTGGGTGTGTTTGGCAGTTTTGGCTGGAGCGGAGAAGCGGTGGACCTGCTGGAAACCAAGCTGCGCGATGGCGGCTTCAGCTTCGGCTTCGACCCGATCCGCGTGAAGTTCAGCCCCGACTCCGCCCGGGTGAAGGAGCTCGAGGAAACCGGCACTCGCTTTGCCCGCCAGCTGCTGCAAACCCAGAAGCGGGCCCAACGCCGAAGTGCCGGCGGCTTGAGCGAAAGCCGCAGCGACCCGGCCGTGCTGGCTCTGGGCCGGGTGATTGGCTCCCTCTGCGTGCTCACCACGCGCAAAGGAGAACTCAGCGGCGCCATGGTGGCGAGCTGGGTGAGCCAGGCCAGCTTCAGCCCTCCAGGCATCACGGTGGCGGTCGCCAAAGACCGCGCTGTGGAAGCCCTTCTACATAAAGGAGACCGCTTCGCCCTGAATGTGCTGGCCGATGGCCGTGAAACAGGGCTGATGAAGCAGTTTTTGCAACCGTTCGAACCGGGTGCCGATCGTTTTGCAGGTCTCGAACTCGAGAGCAGCCCCTCCGATCAGCCGTTGCTACCCAAGGCCTTGGCCTGGCTCGACGGCAAGGTGAGCCAGCGGATGGAATGCGGTGACCACTGGCTGATTTATGCCGAAGTGGAGCATGGGGGAGTGTTTGACGCCGATGGCAGCACAGCCGTGCACCAGAGGCGCAGCGGAGCCAACTACTGACCCACCCACGCGTGATTCAGCTAACTCATAACTGGTATGAGTTAGCCCTAGTATTACGTCGCTTGCCTATGTGCCATGGATCTCTCCAACCCATCAACCCAAGCCAATCTCGAAGCCGCCTTCGGAGGGGAGAGCATGGCCAACCGCAAATATCTGTTCTTTGCTGATGTGGCCAAGAAGCTCGACCACAAAGACCTGGCCAAGCTGTTCCGGGACACCGCCACCCAAGAAACGGAGCATGCCTTCGCCCATTTCCGGCTGCTCCACCCCGAGCTGGTGATTGAGGACGCCGAGAACCTCAGCGATGAGCAGAAACAGGCCATCCTCAGCCGCTGCCTTGAACTGGCGATTGAAGGGGAGACCTACGAATACACAACGATGTATCCCGAGTTCGCCGAACAGGCCCGGAAAGATCGGGATGGCGGCGCAGAAACCGAATTC
>NZHI01000072.1 GCA_002691345.1 Synechococcus sp. MED650
CGAAGCCACCCGGGAGCTGGTGGTGCAGACCATGGAGAACGCCGTGAAGCTGACGGTGCCCCTGGTGGTGGAGACCGGCGTTGGCGCGAACTGGATGGAAGCGAAATAAGAAAACATCCCCAGTCAAAAAAGAGCTGGTTTCAAACAGTTTGTTTGTAAATCAGAGAATCAACAGCGTATTGCTCTCCTCCGAAGATCAGAAATTCAACACCTCGCAAGCGATTCACATCACCACTGGTACCCATGGTGACTTTCACCCATCGATCACCTTCCTCGAAGGAAAGCTCACTCAACGGCCAGGCACCCAGCTCAGAATCAAAGTTGACAATATCCACACCACCACCCCCTCGTATCTTATTCGAACCAAGATAAGGACGAATTAAGTCATCCCCACCCAAGCCACGAATTGAATTATCAGCAACATTACCTGTAATCACATCATCACCAGCGCCGCCAATAGCATTCTCAATCGTCACACCAGCTGCGATCGTAAATCCACCACCGGGCCGGCTGGCAGCAGGCAAACCTGAAACCTCTGACCGGCGAATTTCGGAGATATAGCCTGCAACCCCTTTTGCAGATCGAACCTGAACATCAGATTGCACAGCCTCGACTTCAGAAAGCTTTTGAAAATAATCATCAATTTTCAACGATGCGAGACCGGAATCAGCAATGAATTCAACAAGCCCCTCAGACTCCAGAGGGTCCAAGATATTGGTTAGCTCCCGATACGCCTTATCAACCTGAGCAAGAGCCTTCTGCACATCCATCGGAGCATCGGACGGGAGCTCCTCTTTCCCTGAACCGAGAGAGAAAGTGCCTATAAAACCGTAAGCTTCATAGAGAATCTCCAAAGCTCCCGACAACGAGCTCAGATTTTCATGAATGACATCTGAATAGCCTGACTGAAAATAAGTACCAAGACCCGAAATCTCATCCAAAATAACGGAGTAAACAAAACTTTTTCTGATTCCACTACCAAGCAAAGCCCCAGGCTGAGATGCTTTCGNNCTGACCAAAAAATCCAGAGNTATTTGATAGTCAGACCAAGGAGAAGTCCATTCATACTGCTCTTGAGGCATTCCCGTTTCTGGCCTTTGAGCATTCATTTCGGCAGCCCTTAACGAAATCTCTACCCCGAACCTCAGACCTCTTGCACTGATGGTGTCNGCGCCACCGGCATCCCAAATCGAAACCCATGCTTTGCGATCGGGCCTTGTACGATCCAACAAACTGTAGATATTATCTCCCCGACGTGTTGAGAGATTCGGACCATATTTTATTTGAGCAGCCAACAACTCAAGTGCCATTGGCGNAATGGCATGCACTTCATCAAGCGTGCCATTACTTTTACTGGAACGATTGTAAGACATAATTGTGTACACATTCTGATTCAGGCCATACAATCCTGTGCCATTAGATGCGAAGAGATCACCCGATTGAATGCCCGGAAAAACTCCCGANGGGACACTTCCAAGCCCACTATCATGGGGATGACTCATNCCGATNCCATGACCCACTTCATGGATAATCGTTTCCATGAAGCCTGAATCCAAAGGACTCATCTTCGTGAAATAATCGTAATTCAAATCAAGAATCAGGGGAGTCGGTGATGGAGCTGGAGCACTCCCCAGCAGAGACTCCGCACCTAGCTGCGACCCAAACTGTGAATCAGCCTGCACAATATTTCGATCAACTAGTAAACCCCGGTGCGAACCAAGAAGTACCCCCAAACCTTCTTTCANACCCTGATTTTCATACTTAGCAAACGTCACTAAAACGCCTGAGCGCATGGGGTCTTCAACAAAATTGAAGTCCAAATCAGCAACATCGGACCAAGCCTTATAACCGTCTTTAATAGCCTTTCGATAACCTTTTCCAATTCTTGCAATCGGATTTCCGTCCTNAATCCACCCACCATCCGACAAGCCGACCTGATACCAAGACAAACTNTCTAAGTCATGTATTTTTTGGTCTTGTGGCTGCAAAATNTTGACATCCACCTTCGTTGGAACAAGCGAGCTTTCTCCCCACTTCGCGTTGTAGGTGATGCCATCAATCCAAGGATTATTTCCCTGCGTAAAAAGCGAACCCTCTTCAAGAGAGATCACCGACCTATTAAANGCCTCTTTCCTAAGGCAGAGATAACACATAGCCAAGGCAAATACATCTCTGCAATCCTAGCCATCCAAGGAAAAATTACAATAAAAATTNANATCACCGACTAACCGCAANGACGAAAAAANAACCGAACTTCTTAAGAAAATCCTCNTCAANATTGCCAATTAGTGCGATNTCTTGCCGTCAGAGTGCTGCTGCTTAAANAAACGTTCAAGGGCCGCATATCGGTCACGCCTTAACCTCCTCCCAAGACTTTGAAGGCCTGTGTCCCTGCGGCTCACCAACACCCTTACCCGCCGCACNGAGCCNTTCACNCCGCTGACNCCCGGCAAGGNNAGNATCTANTGCTGCGGCGTCACNGTCTATGACCTNTGCCATCTGGGCCATGCCCGCAGCTACATCAACTGGGATGTACTGCGGAGATATTTGATCTGGCGGGGCCTCGAGGTGACCTTCGTTCAGAACTTCACCGACATCGACGACAAGATCCTCAAACGCGCCGATGAGGAGAGCTCCTCGATGACGGCCGTGAGCGAGCGNAACATTGAGGCCTTCCACCAAGACATGGATGCCTTGGGGATCCTGCGGCCCGACCGCATGCCCCGCGCCACCCAGTGCCTTGATGGGATCCGCGATCTCATCGGCGAATTGGAGGCCAAAGGNGCGGCCTACAGCGCTGAGGGTGATGTGTACTTCGCCGTGATGAAGCATGCCGGTTACGGCAAGCTCAGCGGCCGCGATTTGAGCGAACAGCAAGACAACGCCGCTGGTCGCGTCGCGAGTGCTGAAGAAGCCCGCAAACAGCACCCCTTCGATTTCGCACTCTGGAAGGGNGCCAAACCCGGTGAACCCAGCTTCCCCTCCCCNTGGGGTGAAGGTCGCCCGGGCTGGCACATNGAATGCTCAGCCATGGTGCGTGCGGAACTCGGCGACACGATCGACATNCANCTNGGNGGNGCNGANCTGGTGTTCCCGCACCATGAGAACGAGATCGCCCAATCCGAAGCGGCTACAGGCCAAGACCTGGCCCGGGTCTGGATGCATAACGGCATGGTCAATGTGGGCGGCCAGAAGATGAGCAAATCGCTCGGCAACTTCACCACCATCCGCGCGCTGCTGGAGAGCGGNNTCTCGNCGATGACCCTGCGNCTNTTTGTNCTCCAGGCGCANTACCGCAAACCCCTTGATTTCACAGCCGAAGCCCTGGACGCCGCGGCCACCGGCTGGAAGGGGCTCAATGCTGCTCTCAGCCTGGGGGATCGCCAGAGTGAGCGCCTTGGCTGGAGCACTCCCGCGCCCCTGACGGAGGGTGCAATGACNGCCGATGACACTCCAGCCGACGCCGGTTTGGTGGAGCTCGAGCAACGCTTCATCAGCTCGATGGACGATGACCTCAACAGCTCGGGGGGACTNGCTGTTCTGTTCGATCTGGCCAAGCCNCTCCGAGCCCTTGCCAACCGGCTGGAACGAGGCGAGGACACCGCACTGCCTGAGCANGAGTTGAACGCCCTCGAGGGTCGCTGGCAGCTCCTACGCCAACTGGCGGCGGTGCTGGGATTGCGCTCGGAAGCCGAGGCGGCCTCCAGCCTCGACGACGACGCCATTGATGCAGCCATCGCGGCGCGGAAGGCCGCCAAAGCGGCCAAGAACTATGGGGAAGCCGACAGGATTCGAAACGACCTGGCTGGCCAAGGAGTCGAGCTCATCGACAAACCCGGTGGCATCACCGAGTGGATCCGCTCCTGATCAGGCCAGACTGAAGCACCGTTCTCAGCTCCCCATGCTCTGGCTGAAAAAGCTGAATTTCATGGAAACCGCAAAGCTGGAAATGGAGCTGATGAAAGCTCTGGATGCTGGCGAAGACCTCGACGCCAAGCTCGCGACTCAAAAGCAGTTGGCCACATCCAGCGGCGATCCAGAGCAAGCCTGGAAAGCGGAGGTGTGGGGAAAAATGCTGCTGCGAATTCGCAAGATGGAATCCATGCTGAATTCCCCTGATCAGCCATGAGNGCNGCNCCAGCNGANACGCTGCTGAAAGCCATNCAGCTCTCGGTATCGCCGGTGTTNCTGCTCACTGGCATCGGAGCCATGATGAATGTGCTCTCNGGCCGCCTCNGCCGCAGCGTNGATCGNGCCAGAGAGCTNAAGCGTCGCTGCCATGAGTTGGACGGCGGCGAACAGGCTGAATTCAGGTTGATTCGTCANCGCATNCAATTGGTGGTTCGCGCCATTGCGCTGCTCACCCTGTCGATTCTGTTGATTTCAGCNGTTGTCGCCGTGATCTTTCTCGCAGTGGCCCTGCAGATCAACCTTTCGGTGGTTGTGGCACCGCTGTTCGTGGCCGCGATGCTGATGCTCNCCTCAGCAGCGTTCTGTTTCCTGCGGGAAATCACGCTCGCATCAAGGCAATTGCAGGCCACCTTCGGGCCCAGTGAATCCTTCAGCTGGAAACCAGATCGATCACGCTGACTACCAGGCCGAGAGTTATCACAGGTGGCGAAATCCAACGCAGCATCACCAACAAAAAGCGCTGCAGCCAGAGCGGACTAGCCGACTGTGTGAGGTCTTTTTGAAACCGATCGGGGAGCACCCAACCGAGCAACACGGCCAGGAGNAACCCACCCAGNATCAGCAATAAACCGCCAAACACCGAATCCATCCAACCCAGAACCTCCATGGAGGTGGCCGCCGGAAGGCCGGCCACAAAGATCAAGGCCGTGGACACCCAAACGGCCCGCGCCCGACTCCATCCCAATCGATCGATCAGACAAGCCACCGGCACCTCCAGCAGCGACACGGCTGACGTGATCGCAGCAATGAGGGCCAGNGCAAAAAAGAGCACCGCCACCACTTGTCCCGTCAGGCCCAACGACCCCAGACCAGTGGGAAGAGCAATGAAGATCGTTCCAAGGGTGGACCCACTGATGACATCNNTCAGGCCAAAACTCATCACCACGGGGAAGGTGACCATTCCGGCCAGCAATCCCACAGCGGTGTCCATCCCCACCACCGCCACGGCTTCCCGCGGCAGGTGAGCACGCCGGCTGAGATAAGCCGAATAGGCAAGGATGCAACCGATCCCCGTTCCAATCGAGAAGAAGGCCTGTGAGAAGGCATTGCGGATCGTGGTGGGGTCATGCAACTGGCTGCTGTCCCAGCGCAGCAGGAACGTCCGGTAGCCCTCCGAGGCGCCCTCAAGGCCAGCNGCCCAAACCGCAAGGCCGATCAGCAGCACGAACAACAGTGGCAGGCCCCAGCGGGACAACCGCTCGATTCCTCCACGCACGCCGGCAGCCACCACGCCGGCAGTTGCCACCAGACTCAGCAGCTGGCCGATCAAAGCGGAGCGACCACCACTGAGCTCGGCAAAGAATGNCTCGGCCGAAGCAATATCCGCCGGGAGACCCATCGTCAGGGTCTGCACCAGAGTCGCTCCGGTCCAGCCCATCAGAACGGCGTAGAAGGCCAAAATCCCACTGGCAGCCAAGACAAACAGCCAGCCCATGGGCTGCCAGCCTCGTCCGGCCGCCGTCACAGGAGCGAGAAGAGGGCTTTTTCCGGTGCTCCGCCCCAACACCATTTCGGCCACCAGCACCGGCAAGCAGACCAACAGCACAATCACCAAGTACAGCAACAGAAAGGCGCCACCCCCGCCTTGGGACGCGCGGTAAGCGAAACCCCAAAGATTTCCAAGACCAACGGCACTGCCGGCGGCCGCCAACACAAACCCAAGCCCAGACCGCCACTGCTCTCGTGCCACGCGCTGTTTTCAAGTTGTCAGCCAGCTTGCCAGCGATCGCCGGTCCTGGTGGGAGACTTGGGAGAACCGCCGAATCTGCGTGAAAGCCATCAGCGTGCTGGGCTCCACAGGCTCGATCGGTACCCAAACTCTGCAGATCGCCGAGGAGTTTCCCGAGCAGTTCCGCGTGGTNGCCCTGACGGCCGGGCGCAATCTCGATCTCCTTGTTGAGCAGATCCAGCGCCACCAACCGGAACTCGTGGCCCTCGCCGATNCCGAGCGCCTGCCGGCGCTGCAGGAACGGCTTGAGGCGCTCAACCTGCCGCGGACACCTCAACTTGTGGGTGGCCCTGACGGCCTCAACATTGCAGCGTCNTGGGAGACGGCAGATCTGGTCGTCACCGGCATCGTCGGCTGCGCCGGCCTCCTGCCAACCCTGGCCGCCATCCGGGCTGGCAAAGATCTAGCCCTGGCGAACAAGGAAACACTGATCGCGGCCGGCCCTGTGGTGCTGCCCGAGCTCAAAAAAAGCGGCAGCCGGCTTCTCCCTGCCGACTCTGAACATTCGGCAATCTTCCAGTGTCTGCAGGGCACACCCTGGGCCGAGAATGCACGCCTTTCCACGGGGATTCCAACGCCTGGGCTGCGTCGAATTCAGCTCACCGCCTCCGGTGGAGCATTCCGCGATTGGAATGCGGCAGACCTGGAACAGGCAACGGTGGCCGATGCCACCAGCCACCCCAACTGGAGCATGGGGAGGAAGATTACGGTCGATTCCGCTTCCCTCATGAACAAGGGGCTGGAAGTGATCGAGGCGCACTACCTCTTCGGCCTGGATTACGACCACATCGAAATCGTGATCCACCCGCAAAGCATCATTCACTCGATGATCGAACTGGCGGATTCATCGGTGCTGGCCCAACTCGGCTGGCCGGATATGAAACTACCGATCCTCTACTGCCTGAGCTGGCCCTCTCGGTTGGAGACACCTTGGCGGCGGTTGAATCTCACTGACGTGGGGCAGCTCACCTTCAGGGCTCCCGATCCGGCCAAGTATCCCTGTATGGAACTGGCTTATGCCGCTGGCCGCGCCGGGGGAACGATGCCCGCGGTCATGAACGCCGCCAACGAGGAAGCTGTTGCTCAATTCCTGGAAGAACGAATCCACTTCCTCGACATCCCAGTGGTGATCGATGCCGCCTGCGAGCGGCACAAGCAGGATCTGATCGCTCAGCCCCAGCTGGAAGACGTGCTTCAGGTGGATCAGTGGGCTCGCATCGCCGTGCGAGAGCAGGTCAGTCGTGGGGTTACCCGACTGCCGATGTCCGCTGCAATGGCCGCGTGACATCCATCCGAGTCAGCCACCATCTGCTGCTCTGCGCAACACCTACCAAAGCGAAATGCTGCGATCCGGCAACAGGAATCGCAACCTGGGATGAACTCAAAAGAGTCATTCGTGATTTGAACCTGGAAGATGTGCAGCGTCCCGAAGGAATCGTCTTAAGAAGCAAAGTCGACTGCCTGAGAGTCTGTGAACGAGGGCCAATTCTTGTTGTTTGGCCCGATGGCATTTGGTANGAAGATGTCTCACCAGAGAAAATCAAAACAATCGTTCAATCACACGTCATCAACCAACAACCCATTCAAGAGTGGATCATCAAAACAACTCCATTCCAGCATTCACAATTAATCCAATAACTACACTTAAATCACAGAATAAGCCCANAANACTGACANAACTNNCTTGACTCGAGGCAATCCAATCAGAATCAACCCACCGAGCACACGGCTCAAACGCCGATCGACTATATTAAAAAAATATAACGCGTCTTTTTGCGCTGCTCCGAGGATTTCGATTGACATTGGCAACAACGCACNTCTCACCAAAAGCCGCTCTTGATAGCCGCATTGGAGCCGTTTCAAATCCAACAAAATCAGAACTTCTCAACGCCTTACCTTCTGAACTCAGCAAGTTCAAGCCCATCAAGGCCTGGGGAAGCTTGGCCATGTCCGTTGGGCTTTCNGCACTGGCGTTCGGAACTGGAACGTGGATCCCCCTCACCCCTGNAGCNCTCCCTCTTTGGCTCCTATACGGAATCGTTACCGGCACCATCGCNATGGGCTGCTGGGTGATTGCCCATGAATGCGGGCATCATGCTTTTCACCCCAATCGACGTATTGAAGCAGCGATCGGATTTGTTCTGCACAGCGCGTTACTCGTCCCNTACTNCAGCTGGGCCCATAGCCATTCCGTTCATCACGCNCATTGCAATCATCTNGAAAGGGGTGAAACCCACGTTCCACCGCGTGCAACATCACCACAAGGAAAGATCACAGAACAGTTGAAAGAAAAACTACATCCACTTGTTTTCAGCACGATTTCTCTGTTTAATCATCTCGTNATAGGTTGGCCTCTTTACCTCTTTCTGGGAGTTACAGGAGGGGAAGATTACAACTCGCCAACATCTCATTTCTGGAACAAAACACACTCTGCCAAAGGGAAACGAAATCTTTTTCCTGGAACGTTCCAAAAATGGATGGTGCGCTCCAATCTAGGGCTTGCAGCGATGCTCATCCTGTTAGTTGTGGCCTCGATTCAATTTTCATGGCTCCGCATACTTTGCCTCTACGGACTTCCATATNTTGTAATCAATATGTGGCTTATAACTTACACTTGGCTGCAACACACTGACCTCGATATTCCTCATTTCTCTGACGAGACTTGGTCTTGGGCCAAAGGCACTCTTCAAACAGTTGATCGNCCCTACGGCCCCATACTCAATTTCCTGCATCACGGCATTGGCTCGACCCATGTTTGCCACCACATCAATTCCTCCATTCCTCACTACAATGCATGGCGTGGAACAGCACTTTTAAGGGAACGTTTTCCCGATCTTGTGCGCTTCGACCCCACGCCGATCCATCANGCATTGTGGCGCGTCGCTACATCCTGTGGTGGTGCCGTGTACCAGAACCCGACCAACAAAGCCTATTATTATTAATAGCTAAATTTGCACCAGCTGTTTACAATCAAGACACTCAACATTGCTGCAATAAACTTTTTAATTGATCAGATTTTCTTAAAAGCAAGCATTGTTCAAAGAATGTGAAAGATTGATTGATCAGTTGCTGATGGATGTCAGCCAAGCCGCCGCCAGCTGATCTCCCCAGCAACCATTTACGCCGTGGAAGCCGTTATGGCCCCCACGNTTGGTGAACAATGTGCGGAGCGGTGAGCCAGCCGGAAGTTTCGCTTGCAGGTTGATCGCTGAAGCCGCTGGGACCCAAGGGTCATCCAACGCCTGCAACAACAGAGTTGGCGGGAGTTGATCCGAAACAGGAACAAGATGCTGCAGAGGTGATGCTTTGACGTAGTAGTCCTCAACATCTGAAAACCCCCAGCGCGGAGCCGTTACGGCACTNTCGAACTCACGGATCGAACGGGGGGGCGTCGCCTGCAGTTTGACTTCCTCGTCGGCGCTCACCCCAAAGGGATCCGCCAGGGTCTGACGCACCAACCGCTTGAGCAGCCAACGTTGGTAGACCCGATTGCGCGGTCGCTCGATCGAGGCGCTGCAGGCNGCCAGATCCAGCGGACTGCTGGCACAGAAGAGGCCATCAAGCACGCCGGGCGACGCCAAACAGGCATTCAGCAGCATCGTGCCGCCCAAGGAGATTCCTGCCCCCAGCAGAGGGCGCCCCGCCGCCAGTTCTCGCGCCCGCGCAATCACCGGCAACAGATCACTGTTGCAGCGCGCTGCGTAGGTTCCCCCCGCCAGATGGCGACCCGGATCTGCCCCGCGCAGATTGAGCCGCAGCACTGCAAAACCTGCAGTTTGCAAAGCCACACCCATCCGCCTCAGGCCTTCCCGGGCACTGGATCCCCCCAGCCCATGCAGAAGCAGCACCATGCCTTTGGGTTCCCCTTCCGGCTGATCGAGCAACGCCAGCAAAGCCCCTGCAGCGGCCGCTCCACTGGGAAGGGCCGGCACAGGAATGTGAATTGGAACCCCTTGATCACTGGGAAGATCCACCTCACGCAGGGTGTCCCGCAACGTCTGNAGATCGCCACCGATCCAGGGCCAGCGCTCCTGAAACGACGCAACCCCCAGCCGCTTGCGCAGCTGGGGGTTATCCACGCCGCGGCCCATCACTTTTTACCGAGACCGAGATCCTTGAGTTCCACCAGCAAATCTCCCAGCACCTTCTTGGCGTCGCCGAACAACATCGAGGTGTTGGCCAGCTCNAACAGGTCGTTCTTGATGCCGGAGTAGCCAGCGCTCATGCCGCGTTTCACCACGAAAACGGTGCGTGCATCCTGCACATCCAGCACCGGCATGCCGTAGAGCGGCGAATTGGGATCACTCTTGGCCTGGGGATTGACCACATCATTCGCCCCCAGCACCAACACCACATCGGTAGCGGGGAACTCNGGATTGATCTGGTCCATTTCCTGGAGCTGCTCGTAGGGCACATCAGCCTCGGCAAGCAGCACGTTCATGTGGCCGGGCATGCGACCAGCCACCGGGTGAATGGCATAGGCCACATCAATACCGGCACTCTCCAGCACCCGGGTCACTTCCCGCAGCGTGTGCTGCGCCTGGGCCACAGCCAAGCCGTAACCCGGAACAATCACCACCCGTTCAGCAGCCTCAAGAGTGAGGGCNCATTCTTCGACACTGCAGCTGGTGATGTTGGTGTATTCGCCACCACCACCCCCAGCGGCGGTCGTTGCACCAAGGGCTCCACCAAAGAGAACAGACACCAGGGAACGGTTCATGCCNTTGCACATCACCTGGGTGAGGATCAAGCCGGCGGCGCCGACCATGGCACCCGCCACGATCAGCAACTGGCTGCCCACCACGAAACCNGCGGCGGCCGCAGCCACCCCCGAGTAGCTGTTCAGCAGCGAGATCACCACGGGCATATCGGCACCGCCGATTGGCAGTGTCACCCCGATGCCCAACAGGCCAGAGGCCAGCATCAGAAGCCAGAGGCCCGTGCCTGATTCAGCATTGCGCAGCATCTCAATNGCACCCACAAGGGACGCCACNGCCAGCGCGATGTTCACCACATGGCGGCCCTTGCTTTGCATCCAGGCCGGCGTGGACAGCCAGCCCTGCAACTTGGCCATGGCCACGATCGAGCCGGTGAAGGTGATCGCGCCCACGAAGACAGACACAACGATGGACACCACGGCCACAGGGCCTGCAGCATCAAGGGCCGCCGGATAGAGCGCGGCAGCCAGTGCCACCAGCAATGACGACATGCCACCGCAGCCGTTGAAGAGGGCGACCGTCTCCGGCATCGAGGTCATCGGCACGCGCTGGGCGGTGATGGCTCCGAACACACCACCCACCAACGTGCCGGCCATGATCCAGCCCCAGGCCGCGCTGCTGATGCCGCTGGTGCCGAGATAGTTGATCAGCAGACCAAGCACCGCGAGGCCCATCGCCACAGCCGCCAGCTGATTCGCACCCCGGGCTGAACGCACCTTGGAGAGACCCTTGATGCCGAGGGCCAGCAACAGAACCGCAACCAGCTCAATCGCGTATTTGAGAAGGTCAGTCATCAGCGATTCTCCTTACGAGCAGGCTTGCGGCTGAACATGGCCAGCATGCGATCGGTCACGAGGAAGCCCCCGATCACGTTGAACAGGGCAAAGCCCAGCGAGACGGAGCCGAGCAGCAACACCACGGTGTTGTCGCCGGCTTTGATGATGGCGGTGAGAGCAGCCAGCACGGTGATGCCGGAAATGGCATTGGCGCCGCTCATCAACGGGGTGTGCAGGGTGGGGGGAACCTTGCCGATCAGCTCGAGCCCAAGGAGGCTGCCGAGCAGAAGCACCCAAAGGAATTCAACAAACATCAGTTGGCACCTGGGGTGAGAACGTCGCCGCGGCGGATGGTGCCGCCTTCAGCGATCAGACAGCCGGCGATCAGCTCATCCTCGGTATCGAGGTTGAGGGCGCCGTCCTTGAGAGTGGGCTCCAGTAGAGCCACCAAATTGCGGGCGTANAGCGCGCTGGCGTGATTGGGAACAGTGCAGGGCAAATCGTTTCCACCAATCAGCTTCACGCCCTTGCGATCCACCGTCTGACCGGGAACGGTGTCGGCGCAGTTGCCACCTTGTGCGACAGCCAGGTCCACCACCACGGCCCCAGGACGCATCCGATCGAGCATGTCTTCGCTGATCAAACGAGGAGCCTTGCGGCCAGGCACCTGCGCCGTGCAAATGGCCACATCAGCTTCTGCCAACTGATCGGACAGCTGCTGACGCTGGGCGGCGAGAAAAGCATCAGAGGCTTGCTTGGCATAACCACCGGATTCGGAGGGTTTGTCCTCCATCTGCGGCGGTTCGATGAAGCGTGCCCCGAGGGACTCCACCTGCTCTTTCACGGCAGGGCGGATATCACTGACGTAAACCACGGCACCCAGACGGCGCGCCGTGGCCACGGCTTGCAAACCGGCGACGCCAGCACCAAGGATCACCACCTTGGCCGGCTGCACCGTCCCAGCTGCTGTCATCAGCATCGGGAAATAGCGGTCGAGAGCCGCAGAAGCCATCAGCACCGATTTGTAGCCGGCGATGTTGGCCTGAGATGAGAGGGCATCAGCAGACTGGGCACGGCTGATCCGAGGCAACAGTTCCAAAGCCATGGCGGAAAGACCGCCACGGTTCAACGTTGCCGCCAGCTCCTCGTTGGCATAGGGAGACAGCAGCCCAACCACCAAAGCTCCCTGGCGAAGGAGAGCCAGGTTGTCTGCACTTGGGGGTTGAACACAGAGCAGAACATCCGCCTGGCTCCAAGCGGATCTTTCGCCAGGGGGCATCAATTCAGCTCCCTGCTCGGCGTAAGCCTCATCGAGATAGCCAGAAGCGACGCCGGCCCCACGCTCAACACCAACGCTGCAGCCGAGCGAAATGAATTTTTTGACCGTGTCGGGCGATGCCGCGACCCGGGTTTCTCCCGGTGTCGACTCCACCGGTATTAAAAGTCTGGGCAAGGCGAGCACGTCCACCGACCCAAGCCAGATTACGAGGTCGCCCTCTAACCATCGGGAAGTTTCCTGAAGAACACCGTGCCGGAGCGGTGTTGGTGGCTATTGGAGGAGCATTCACACTCCTCTCCATGGGTCTCAGCGCAATTGAATGCCCCGACGGCGTCTGCCACAGCCACCACGGTGGCCATGCGGTGGAGAGGGAAACGATGGAATCCACACTTCAGCAGCACGGCAAGGACTGGTGCGAACGGCTGGCGGAGCGCATCTACGAGATCTCTGTCGACAGCTTCTCCCAGAGCGTGATGCCCACCCTTCACAGCGCCGGGTGGCAGCGCCGCCATCTCGACTGGGAGTTCAAGCTCAACGACGTGGAAAGTGAGCCCGACCGCACCTTGGTGGACGGGATGATCAATGCAACGGAAAGCTTCCTGCGCAGCAGTGAAGTGCACCGCCTGTTCATTCAGGAACTCGTTCAGGGCACCTTCGCGGAAGCCTCAAACGACGACCTCAGAATTCAGGCGGTCCGTCATCTCGTTGAAACCGAGATTGTCTCGATGTTGGAGGAACGGCGCCAAGAGCTCCTGGATCGGCTGGCACAAAATCTCCTGCACGCCGCAAAAGGCAACGTCCAGGCCGCGCGGGGAGCCTCAGAAGAAGCGCTGATGGAGGTGGAACGCCTTTTGGTTAACCACGCCGAAGCGCTCTGATCAGCAACGCTTGACCAGGTGCTGCCGTTCAGATGATCGGCAGCACTTCTTGATCCACACCACGGGCCAACCGCCAGCGTCCCTGACGGCGTAGGAGTCGCGTGCGCAGGATCAGGGGATCAATGTCGCAATACTGGTGCCAGCAACGGTTCAACTGATCACGTTGCTGCGTCAGAACATCTTTCGATGGTCGGCGTTGGGCCATGGCAGGAGGCGGGAGCCGATCCCGTTGGAGCTGATGGCCGGACAGTAGAGATGCCGCCGCGGCTGGGAATCGTTAAAAAGACTCATCTCTCCGAGGATCGCCATCGCCGTCGTCAGCTTCAACCTTCCGACGGCACCAAGCTCGGAACAGGTTCAACCTCGCCACTGGCAGCGTCAGCTCATCCAGCTGGTTCGGCGACGACTCGAGCGCCAGGACAGCAGCCGAGATCTTCTGGTGTTCGCGGGGCCAGGAGCTGGCAAAACGCTCGGCGCCCTTCTGGCTTTCCGAAGCATGCGGGAGGAGGGGCGCCTGGATCGCTTTTTGGTGTTTTGCCACCGCACATCAATCCTGAGCCAGTGGAAAAAAGCCGCCACCCGCCTCGGCTTGAGCTTGCTGGAGGGACCTTTCGAACCAGATCAGATCAAGACAGCTGACGGTCTACTTCTCACTTACCAGGGTGCTGGACGCCAACATCACGACTTACTCAACCAAATCGAGCAACTGAACAGTGGTCGATGGCTGGCGATTGCCGATGAAGCCCATCACCTGGGCGTCGATCCGGATGAACCCGATTCCACGGCCTGGGGGCAGACCTTTCAGGAGCTCACCCATTCTCTCCGCCTCAGGCTGGGCCTGACCGGTACTCCCTTCCGCGCTGACAATCTCGGATTTTGTGCCGCGCGTCGCATCAGCGTGCAAGTGAACGGAACCTGGGTCGAACAGATCCGGCCTGATCTTTGCGTGGAGCCGCGGGAGCTCATCGCAGCTGGGGATGTTCGCCCGCTGGAATTCCGTTTCCAGGACGGCTGGGTCGAACACAGCAAGGAAGGGCAACCCGACCGTGATGTTTCCCCCCTTTCCGCAGAGCAGCGCGAAAGCTGGCGCGCTCGCAACCTGCGCCGGGCGATCCGGTTGGCCGACAGCAGCAGCATCGGTCAACACGTTCTGCTTCGGGCCCAGCGCAAGCTGGATGCCCTTCGGGTGAATCACCCCCGGGCCGCTGGTCTGGTCATCGCCCGGGACATCGACCATGCCGAAACGATCGCGCAGCTGCTGATTGAAGACGGCAATCGGGTGGACCTGATCCACTCCCAGAGTCCGCAGGCCACGGAACGACTGAATGGCTTCCAGGACGGACACGCCGACTGGCTTGTGAGCATTGACATGTGTGCGGAAGGATTCGATGCGCCTCGCCTGCGGGTGGTTGCGTATCTGACCACCGTGGTCACCCGCAGCCGGTTTGTTCAGGGCATCACCCGCGCCGTTCGGATGACACCAGATCTTGCAGCTGTGGAGCCAATTCCCCGCTCCCCATCCTTTGTTTTCGCCCCAGCGGATCCATTGTTGATGGAGTACGCACGGTCTTGGTCGGTCGCTGCGCCCTACGTGCTGCGGCCACGCCTCCAGGACGGCGACGAGCCTCTCGAGGATGGCGGAAGCTGGCGAGGCCCCAACCTCCCCTTGGAGGCCGTGGAAGACGGAGCAGGAAACGTGATTCGGCTGAAAACTCCAGAATTGCCTTCATTTCTGCAGCGCTGATCACAGCATCAGGCAGAGAAAAATGCGAACTTCTGCGAGATCAGGCCTCGTATGGGTGCCTCGATCCTTCAAAGTAGTGAACATCAGGGAGTCAACCATGGACGCCGCAATGGAACGCAGGGTCGTCGTCGCAATCGGTTGGGCATCCACCAGAATCGCAGTGCTGGACAAGGAAGAGCGCTATGAAGACAGTTATGCAATCACGCAAGAATTCTGTGAATGGATTACCTGTATGGGCGAAAATCAAGAGATGCTCGAGGCCAATGTTCTCAGCGTCCCCCGCAATCCGAGCAAGCGGCCACCCCTGAACGACCCGACGTCAAGCGACTTTCAGATTGAAATCTGAAATCTTCCTTAAATTCCACTAATTGTTTTGCCATTGTTTTTGTGCCCTTTTCAACAGAGCGTCAGCCATAAGACCTAAACTCAACTCATAGTCAATACGGATAAGCCATGGCTGCGGAAGCGCCTGGTCACATTGAAAATCTCGTCATCGTTGGGTCCGGGCCAGCCGGCTACACGGCAGCGATCTACGCGGCTCGAGCCAATCTGCAGCCCCTGCTGATTACCGGTTTCCAAAAGGGTGGCATTCCAGGGGGTCAGCTGATGACCACCACCCATGTTGAAAACTTCCCCGGCTTCCCCGATGGGGTTCTCGGTCCGGAATTGATGGACTTGATGAAGGCTCAGGCAGCCCGCTGGGGAACGCATCTGCTCGAATCTGATGCTGATGTCATTGACCTCCGTCAGAAGCCGTACCGCATCGAGGCTGATGGTCAGACCATCTTTGCCCATGCGGTTGTGATTGCGACAGGTGCACGAGCCAATCGACTCGACCTGCCCTCCGAAACGAAATTCTGGAGTCAAGGCATTAGCGCCTGCGCCATNTGTGACGGCGCGACCCCTCAATTCCGCAAGGAAGAACTGGCTGTGGTGGGCGGCGGCGACTCAGCCTGCGAAGAAGCGGTGTACCTCACCAAGTACGGCAGCCATGTGCATCTCTTGGTGCGCTCCGACAAGCTCCGCGCCAGTGCAGCCATGGCTGATCGCGTGCTCGCCAACGGCTCTATCACTGTTCACTGGAACAGCGAAGTCGTTGATGTCGGCGGGGATGACTGGATGCAAANCCTCACNTTGCGGAACCGCAGCACTGGAGAAACCAGCACGCTTCCCATGAAGGGCTTGTTCTACGCCATCGGCCATACGCCGAACACCGACTTGCTTCAAGGGCAGATCGATCTTGATGACAAGGGCTATTTGCTCACGGCATCCGGACGCCCAGAAACCTCCTGCGAAGGCGTGTTCGCCGCTGGCGATGTCGCCGATGCGGAATGGCGCCAAGGCATTACTGCCGCAGGCAGTGGATGCAAAGCAGCTTTAGCGGCAGAACGTTGGCTCAGCCATCACGACCTNGCGCGTCGGGTTCAGCGGGACGTCGTCGAACCTGCAGCCGCTGAACGTCCTGTGAACGTGGACGTGACCACCGAAGCCACCTACGACCCCCAAGGCGAATGGCAGAAGGGCAGCTTCGCTCTGCGAAAGCTGTATCACGACAGTGATAAACCACTTCTGGTGGTTTACACCTCACCCACCTGCGGCCCTTGTCACGTGCTGAAGCCTCAACTGCAGCGCGTCATCAAGGAATTCGGAGGATCGGCTCAGGCGGTTGTGATCGACATCGAAGCCGATCAGGAAATCGCTGAACAGGCCGGAGTGAGTGGCACACCCACCATCCAGTTGTTCCATCANAAGTCGATGGTGAAGCAGTGGCGCGGCGTCAAGCAGCGCAGCGAGTTCAAGGCTGCGATCGAGGCTTGCCTGAAAAACGCCGCCTGAGGATCAGCGGCGGCGCGGACCACCGGGGCGATTTCCGCCTGGACGTCCGCCCGGGGCGCCGGCNTTGCGTTCGCGGTACGTAATCCGGCCACGGGTGAGGTCGTAAGGGGAGATTTCCACAAGCACCTTGTCCCCAGCGAGAAGCTTGATCCGGAACTTGGTCAACTTGCCAGCTGCACGGCAGAGGCATTGATGGCCTTCTGGCTGCTCGAGGGTGACCAGATAGAACCCGTTGCCCTGTTCCTTCTCGATCACGCCCGAGGTTTCGATCATGCGCTGGTAATCAAAAACAATTCACTTCAGANCAGCTTAGAAGGCCACTGGCACCTCGGTTCCTCGATCCTGACCTTTAGGCTCCAACGCCGTTCGCAGATATCCCCGTGATCCTCCCCCCCCTGAGCATGGACCTGGGTCTGCTGCTGATTTCCATCGGCTTGGTCAATCTGTGGAGAACACGCGAAAACGCCGGCTGATTTGACCACCCTGCTGCTGCACAAGCCCTACGGGGTGCTCAGCCAATTCACNCCTGAACAAGGAAGCCGTTGGGGCTGTCTGCGGGATTTCATTGANGTGCCGAAGGTTTATGCCGCAGGACGTCTGGATGCCGACAGTGAAGGATTGCTCCTGCTCACCAGTCACGGTCGGCTGCAGCAGCGCCTGACCGATCCACGTTTCGGGCATTGGCGCAGCTACTGGGCNCAAGTGGAAGGGATCCCAGAACTCCACCAGATTCGCCAACTTCGAAATGGGGTTCCGATTCAGGGGCGACAGACCCTTCCCGCCAGAGTGCAGCACCTGCAAGGCGACAAGGCACCAAACCTCCCCCCGCGCAATCCGCCGATCCGCGTGAGAGCTGCCATCCCCACCAGCTGGCTGGAACTCTCCCTCACGGAGGGACGCAACCGACAAGTTCGACGAATGACAGCCGCCGTGGGGCTGCCAACCCTGCGGTTGGTGCGCAGCAGGATCGACCTGATGGATGGTGGAGCGCCCTTGGATCTGCAGGGTCTCTCACCTGGCGAATGGCGCCCGGTCTCCCGTGACGAAGNGGAGCGTCTGAAACGTTTGCTCAGCAGCAGGAGCGCANGGAACCGGGGAGCTCTCCGACGAGAGTGACAGCCCGAAATTCAATGCCCTCCACCACCCGCCAAGGATCAGNGCTGCGGTCGGCGTAGTGCACCTGCTCAAAGCCAAGGTTCTGAAACACCTCTAGGAATTCCGATTCGATCCAGGCTCCGCTGATGCAACCACTCCAGAGCTCGGGATCCTGTTGAAGAAGGAGCGGCACAGGTTGATCACANACGATGTCGCTGATGGCGACCCGGCCACCGGGGGCCAGCACCCGCCGGATATTGGCCAGAAGACGCTGACGATCAGCAGGATTCACCAGGTTCAGCACACAGTTGCTGAGCACCAGATCAATGCTTGCATCAGCGATCAACGGCTGACCATCGGCAGAGGGAGCATCAAGGGCCTCAATCGCGCCCTCCACGAATCGCACGTTCTCAAAACCAATGGCCGCCGCAACGTCGGGAATGGCCGAACGGGAGAGCATCAGCATCTCGGCGTTGCGATCCACCCCAATGACGGCTCCGCTGTGGCCAACGATCTGGGAACAGATAAAGGCGTTCTTTCCACTGCCACTGCCGAGATCCAGCACGCGATCGCCCTCACGAACCCATCGCGTGGGATCACCACAGCCGTAGTCCCGCTCTACGACGGCCTTNGGAATCGCGCGCAGCAACTCCGGGTCAAAGCCNACCGGTGTGCAGAGGCANGCCTCTTGCACATGGGCGGCTGCCCCGTAACGCGCTTCGACAGCTTCCGTTTGATCAAGCGAGGAGGAGGAACAGCATGGATCCGACATCAGCCAATGGCCTCCTGGAGTTCCCGCACCACATTCCACTGGCCATACCAGTAGTTGGCCTCAGCGCGTCGATCGGGGTCTTCAAGACCATCNACGGCATCCGGGCCAACGGACTTCCACAATTCATGGCCGCAGACCCGATTCAGACCTTGCTCGGCTTCATCGGAGAGAAGCTGCAGGCGACGCTGCAGGTTTTTCAACTGGGCAACTGCCATCAGAACAACCCTATCAANGCAAATAGTACAAACGAACCATGNNCANGCAAGCTCAGAAGGGGAGCTTTTTCTTGGCGTCCTTATCCAGGTCGGCTTCCATTTCGCGCAGNCGCTTGAGNATGGTGTCGTAGTACTCCCTGATGTAGCTCTCCATGTCAGTGGTCTCGGAGGCATCGAGGCCGAAGGCTGCGTAGCTGTTCTCCATGGAGGCATCGAGGGTCTGGCCACCTCCGGTGACCTCGGCAAAGGCCAGTCGCTCGGCCACATTCACAGCAGGCTCAAAGAATGAGGCAACGCCCTGCATCAGGTTCATCAGGAATGGCTGCACCCGGAACACTCGTGCCGTCTTGCCGCTGCAGCGTTCACACAGCTGCACAAGCTGCCCAGTGTTCCAGGCCTGGGGCCCGACCACAGGGAAGGTGCCACGGACGGTCTCGGAGCGCTCCAGTGCCGCGACNGCGAATCGAGCCATGTCCTGGGTGTTCATGTAGGCGATGGCCGTTGGGCTGCCGCTGACCCACACCGTCTGGCTCTCCAGAATCGGAATGGCGAACTGGCTGATCACGCCCTGCATGAAGGCGGCGCCTTGAAGGATTGTGTAATCAAAATCGGAGGCTTCGAGCAGATTCTCCGTGCAGGCCTTGATNTCCATCAGCGGCACATTGCGGTACTGATGGGCACCGATTAACGACAAAAAGACCAATCGCTTCACGCCAGCCCGCTCACAGGCTCGGATCAGATTCAGCTTTCCATCCCAATCGGTGACATAAACACTGCGGGGATCACTGGGACGACTGGTGGCTGCATCGATAACGGCATCGACACCTTCGAGGGCGTAATCCAGGCTGTCTGGTTCCAGCAGGTCACCCCGGGTCAGTTCGCAGCCCCACTCCTGAAGAAACGCGGCCTTACGAGGTGTACGAACGACGCAGCGCACCTGATGGCCGGCATCAATGGCACGACGGGCGATTTGTCGACCCAGGGTGCCTGTGCCACCCACCACCAGAACCTGCATTGGGCCCTTCACCACAAGGGCAGGAGCCTAATGGCCCCTGAGCGAAAGCGACTCGATCAATCGTCTCCCTGGAGCTTGAGCAGCAGCGCACCACCAGCAAGGCCGATGGGGATCAGCACCCAGAAGATGGCAGCAGTCCCGAAAATCTCCGAAGCCATGGTCAGGGNGTAGCGATCACCGCCCCATTTAAATGCCTACGCCTCTGAGGCTGGAGCAGATCTGTAACAGGTCGGGAAGATCAGCATTGGTCCGCACCTGCCCAGGCATCACCCCACTGGCGGTGGATCGGTACCCGGCCTTNCGCAACGCCTGCACCAGCAGGGCTAAAGGCGGCGGACCGCCTGTTCCGAGACGCCTGGCCAGCTCATCGGTGGACCAAACCAAAGCGGGCTCTCCCGGATCGGCGAGAAGGCGCTGCATCAGACGGAAGGTNGCCGCGGACATCGACTTTCNATCGAGCTGAACCGCATCGTCGATCANCTGCTGAAGGGTGAGCGGGTCTTGAAGAGCGCCAATCCACAGCGGCCCACTGATGCTCCAACGGCCCTGCCCAGGCGAGCAGTGACACGTGGGCCAGTTACCGAGCTTGATCAGGGATTGAACCGCCTGAGCGCCACAGGCCTCACACCGTGCGAGCAACCCAAGCCGGGCTTCCTCCTGGGGCTGAATCTGGCGGCGCAACCGCAAGGCGATGCGGAATGTTCGACCTTCGCTGAAGCAGACCAAGGGCTGAACCCCCCGGCCGAGCATCCAGGCCTGCCGCGCCACCAGAGCGATCTGATGACGCAGGGCCATTTCCCAGCTCGCCGGATGNACCCGGGCTGCCGCCCCCAGATTGCGAAGGGCTCCAGGCCGGTCGTGCCCCGTGGGGGACCGCCCATCCGTGCTGGCCAGCAACAACAAACCCTCGAAGCGGAGGGTCTGCAAAGCCGGCTGAATCAGGGGGCCCGGTGAACCGAAGGCATCGAGATCGATCAGATCGACGTACTCCCGGCGCAGAACACATCGCCCCAGCACCACTTCGGCGGGCTCAGCACTGCTCTGCACCACCATCGGCAGAGGCTGAAGATTCGCAGCGATCAACGGCAAGCGATCTGGATCCCCATCGTTGGCCCAGATCTCCACTGGTTCNGAACAGCACTCCGCAGCNTCCAACCCCCAGCGCAGAGCGCGGATGCCACAGCCGGCCATCAGATCAAGCCAGCGCAGTGGCCCCCTTTTGCTCTGACGCTGGTGACGAGCCAGAAGCACCGAGAGATCCCGGGCAGGNCGTGATTCCGGGCGGAAAAAGCCCTTCCCAAGGGTGAGCTCCGCAGCCCCTTCGCGATAGTGAGAGTCTGATGTCGCCAGAACCGTGCCGGCCGCTGCTGTCCAGACTGCCGACTGGGGTGAGCCAAGCCACTGGATCTGGTTGGGATGGCGATGCCACTGGAGAGTCAGCGGTCCACACGAAGGACCTTCCATCCTTCTGTTGCATGGATTCGGAGCGTCAAGCGACCACTGGCGGAGAACAGCTCCTTTGCTGGCAGCGCTGGGCTGGCGGGTCTACAGCCTGGACCTGCTGGGTTTCGGTCGTTCCGATCAGCCCGGATGCGCCCTGGACAATCGNCTGTGGGGCCGTCAAGTNTGCGCCTTNCTGNCTGATGTTGTGCAGACACCGGCNGTGGTGNTGGGNAATTCCCTTGGTGGGCTGACGGCTTTAACAGCTGCAGTTTTACAACCCGCCTTGATTCAAGCCGTGGTTGCCGCACCGTTACCGGACCCGGCCCTGGTGCAGCCCCTGCCCACCCGTCGTCCCCCCTGGCGCCGACGCTGGCAACGACGCNTGATCAAGTTGATCCTGCGCTTACTCCCCCTCGAGCTGCTGGTGCCCCTCATCGCCCGCACCCCACTGCTCNANAGCGCACTGCAGGGGGCTTACCGGGCATCCATCCAGGGGGACAGGGAATTGCTGCAGCTGATCCGCCGGCCAGCTCGACGCCCCACAGCAGCCAGAGCCCTGCGGGGCATGAGCCTGGGCATGGCTTTGCGACCGCGGGGAGCAACNGCTCCATGCCTATTGCAGCNACTGCAGATTCCTCTGCTGTTGATTTGGGGTCGCCAAGACAACTTTGTGCCCATGAGCATCGGCAAGCAGGTGGCGGCCGACCATCCGCAGGTGGAGCTCAATGTGATCGACGATTGCGGCCATTGCCCTCACGATGAAGTGCCGGATCGCTTCCTCGCGGTGCTGCTGCCCTGGCTGGACCGTAACTTGGGATGCAGCAGAGCGGCAGAGGGCGACCAGCAGCGATGAAACACACCCTTTCGGTGCTGGTGGAGGACGAATCCGGCGCGCTTAGCCGCATTGCGGGACTCTTCGCCCGACGCGGCTTCAACATCGACAGCCTGGCGGTGGGCCACGCCGAAGCCGANGGACAATCCCGGCTCACCATGGTGGTGGAGGGGGACGATCAAACGCTTCAGCAGATGACCAAGCAGCTCGACAAGCTGGTGAATGTTCTGCAGGTGCTCGACCTCACCAAGCGTCCTGCTGTGGAGAGGGAGCTCATGCTGCTGAAGGTGTCGGCCCCAGCCGCAACCCGCAGTGCAGTGTTCGATTTGGTGCAGGTCTTCCGCGCCAAGGTGGTGGACGTCGCAGACGAAGCCCTCACCCTCGAAGTGGTGGGAGACCCTGGCAAGTTGGTCGCCCTAGAACGACTGATGGCACCATTCGGCATCCTGGAAATCGCCCGCACNGGGAAAGTGGCCCTTGAGCGCGCCTCCGGCGTCAACACGGAGTTGCTCAAGGTGTCGCCGAGTGAAAGTCGCGTTCCCGCCTGAGATCGTTAATTCTCCAGCTTGGCCGACTTGATGCGGTCGCCTTGCTGGATAACGTCCACAACTTCAAGCCCATCAATCACGCGGCCGAACACCGCATAACGTCCATCGAGTTCCGGCAATGGGCGCAGAGCCACATAGAACTGAGCACTGGCGGAATCAGGGGCCTGAGANCGAGCCATGGCAACGGCTCCGCGTTGATGACTCAGGGTGAGCTGGTCGAGTTCAGCGGGGTTCGTGCTGATCCGGCTGTAACGGGGCTCTTCTTCACCGTTGAACTTGATCTCCAACGGAATCATCCGNGCCTGACCGGTTTCGGGATCCACAAAACTGCCTGTGCCGAGCTGATTCAAAGGAACAGAACGATCGCTGGACTGGGGGTCACCGCCTTGAACGACAAAGGGAACAGGCTCACGCACAACCCGATGAAACAAGGTGCCGTCGTAGGTGCCACGACGGACCAGATCAACAAAATTGCCGCCGGTCAGCGGAGCNGCATCTCCATCCACCGCAATGGTGAAGTCACCGCGAGATGTGCTCATCCGCACCAGGGCCTGGCCTTGGAGACAAGCCGNTGCCGCGTCTGCACATCCCTTTGAAACGGAGGCTCGGGGGGATGGACTGCAGCTGACCATGAAGGGGACCAGCAGCAAGAGAGCCCAGAGTCGAAAACGATGCATGGCGATCAAAGCCCCTCGAGGTTGACGCCAAGAAAGCGAGCCAGTTCCGCACCGTCCTGCTCGAGCTGAGCGAGCGGAAGCGGTTCGCCCACACGGGTCAACGGCATGTCGCGACGGCCCTGGATGCGGAGGGCAACCCGCCGGCGAGCATTGAAACCATCACGNACTTCAACCTTCACAGCCTTCACATCCTTGAGCGGAATTTCAACACTGACGGGTTTGCGGAAACCACGACGACTGATCGTGACCACACCNGCGTCCTTNTCAAACCGGTTCGTTCCGGAGCCGACATCGATCGCGATGACATACCAGAGATAGGTNNCCAGCAACGCGGCAGCGATGCTGTAGAGACCCATCACGAGCCCCTGGGGAACAAACACCAGCGCAGCAGGATGGCCCAGAGGCAGCAAATCCCGACCGAGATAACTCGAGAGAGATGCGAGCAGAAACCCGATTCCACCAATGCTGACGGCTGCTGCAACCAGATAGTTCGAAAGACGGCGGGAGCCGAGCACGGGTTGCTCAAGCACTGCAGCAGACATGACCGAGCCAGATCAGAAGCGCCATTGTGACGGCAAGACCCCCCCGACGTTGAAATCAGAAAAAATCACTAAGAAACATAGCGATACAAGGGGTTTCAGCTCATGCACATCGCCCCCGCAGAACCCTTTGAGATTGTTAAGGTCGCGTCGTATCCCACAGCCTGCGGCTTTCCGCACCGTTCACCTCTCATGACGATCGCTGTAGGACGCGCGCCTCAGCGGGGATGGTTCGACGTCCTCGATGACTGGCTCAAGCGCGACCGCTTCGTTTTTGTCGGCTGGTCCGGCATTCTT
>NZHI01000073.1 GCA_002691345.1 Synechococcus sp. MED650
GGGTTTCGGTGAGAGATCCGATCTGGTTCACCTTGATCAGGATCGAGTTGGCCGTGCTGTTGTCGATGCCCTGCTGCAGGCGCTTGGTGTTGGTCACGAACAGGTCATCACCCACCAGCTGCACCTTGCCGCCCAGGCGTTCTGTGAGCAGCTTCCAGCCGTCCCAGTCGTCTTCGGCCAGGCCATCCTCGATCGAGACGATCGGGAATTTGTTCACCAGTTGTTCGAGTTGGCCAACCATCTCGGCGCTGTCATAGCTGCCGCCGTCGAAGGCGTAGCGACCGTTCTCGAAGAATTCGGTGCTGGCCACGTCCAGAGCCAGGGAAATCTGCTCACCGGGCTTGTAACCGGCTTTGGTAATGGCTTCCACCAGGATTTCACCGGCTTCCATGTTGCCAAGGTCGGGAGCGAAGCCGCCTTCATCACCAACGGCAGTGCTCATGCCCTTGTCGCTGAGCAGTTTCTTCAGCGTGTGGAACACCTCGGTGCCCATCCGCAGTGCTTCGCGGAAGCTTGGGGCGCCGTGGGGTACAAGCATGAATTCCTGAAAGTCCAGGCTGTTGGCGGCGTGGGCACCACCATTGATCACGTTCATCAGCGGCACCGGCAGCAGGTTGGCCATGGGGCCTCCCAGGTAGCGATAGAGCGGAATGCCCAAGCCATTGGCGGCAGCACGCGCGGTGGCCATGCTCACCGCCAGGATGGAATTGGCACCCAGATTGCTTTTGTTGTCGCTGCCATCCAGCTCGAGCATCGCGGCATCCACGGCTGCTTGATCGAGGGCGCAGAGGCCGCAGAGTGCCGGTGCGATGCGCTCTTCGATATGCGCGACAGCCTGGCTGACGCCCTTGCCCATGTAGCGGTCGCCGCCATCGCGGAGTTCATGGGCTTCGTGAGCGCCAGTGCTGGCTCCGCTGGGCACGATGGCCCGTCCCATGGCGCCGCCTTCGAGGAGCACCTCAGCTTCAACGGTTGGGTTGCCGCGGGAATCGAGCACCTCCCGGGCCACGATGGTGTCGATGACGAGGTCGAGGGAATCGATCACGTTGGGACGGACGCTTAACCCGGGGATCTTATGGGTCGCCCCTCTCCCTCATGCTGTGACGGGCCATACCCAGCCAGAATGATGGGATGTTCACATTGCGCGACGCAGACCCATGCGGATGCTCCACACCATGCTGCGGGTTGCTGATCTGGAGCGGTCTTTGAGCTTCTACACCGAGGTGCTGGGCATGCAGCTTCTGCGTCGGAAGGATTACCCCAGCGGTCGCTTCACCCTGGCTTTTGTTGGTTACGGCTCCGAGAAGGATCACACCGTTCTGGAACTCACCCACAACTGGGACACCGAGAGCTACACCTTGGGAGATGCCTACGGCCATATCGCCCTGGGTGTTGAAGACATCCACAGCACCTGTGCGGGCATTGCGGATCAAGGCGGTCGCGTTGTGCGGGAGCCTGGACCGATGAAGCACGGCACCACCGTGATCGCCTTCGTCGAAGATCCCGATGGGTACAAGGTGGAATTGATCGAGCTGTCTTCTAAAGCCCCCGCCTGAACTGGATGACCTCATCCCCTGCATGGAACGGCAGCCTCACCCATGAGCCGGATCGCTTCAGCGATGCGGCCTGGGATCTGCTGCTGAGTGGTCAGGACGTCGCTCGGCGCTGGCGCCATGAGCAGTTGGATGTGGAACATCTCATCCAGGTGCTGTTCACTGACCCCTCCTGTCGGCGTTGGGTGGATGCCTTGCCGTTGTCAGCGGATGCGCTGCTTGATCGGCTGGAGGATGTCTTGGCTGAGCAGCCGTCAGGNCGCGGCGANGCACTGTTCATCGGTGANGACCTNGAACAGCTGCTGGAGGCTGCTGAGGCTGTTCGTCGCCGCTGGGACGGCGCTCTGATCGNTGTGCCTGAGCTGCTGATGGCCATCGGTGCTGATCAGCGGGTGGGTGCTGAGCTGTTTGCTGATCTGGGGCTTGCCGCCGATCAGCTGGAGCTGTTGCTCCAGAACGATCTTGACGATCGGGTTGTCGGGGCTCCCTCTCCACCCCAGGGGCGGCCGGTGCCACGNTTNTCGCNAGAGTNTTCNCAAGAGTNNTCGCAAGAGGCTCCGCGGCGTGAACGGGTGGCTCGTGTCCCGGCGGCCAAGCCCAGTCGGCCAGACCCCCTCGAGCCTCCAGCTGCCCCCGAGGCCTCTCTGCAGGAGCCACCAACGGCGTTGGAGTCTTATGGCCGCGACCTCACCGCTGCAGCTGAAGAGGGAACCTTGGATCCGGTGATTGGCCGGGATGCGGAGATTCGCAATNTGATCAAGGTGCTCTCCCGCCGCAGCAAGAACAATCCGGTGTTGATCGGAGAACCCGGTGTAGGAAAGACGGCCATTGCCGAGCTGCTGGCCCAGCGGATNGTGGCGGGAGAAGTCCCGGAATCNCTGCANGGNCTGCGCTTGATNGCCCTGGATCTCGGAGCACTGATCGCCGGAGCGAAATTTCGTGGGCAGTTCGAAGAACGGCTGCGATCNGTTCTGGAGGAGGTGAATCGCTCCGACTCCGGCGTGGTGCTGTTCATCGATGANCTTCACACCGTGGTGGGAAGTGATCGCAGCAGCACCGATGCCGGCAGCTTGTTGAAGCCCGCTCTGGCGGGTGGCGACTTGCGTTGCATCGGAGCCACAACTCCGGAGGACTACCGCCGCACGGTGGAAAAGGATCCGGCACTCAATCGCCGCTTCCAGCAGGTGGTGATTCGTGAACCCGATCTTTCCCTCAGCCTTGAAATCCTCCGCGGATTGAAAGAGCGNTATGAGCTTCACCACGGTGTCACCATCACCGATGAGGCGATTCAGGCCGCGAATCGTCTGGCTGATCGCTANATCAGCGACCGCTGTCTACCCGATAAGGCCATCGATNTGATTGATGAGGCGGCAGCTCAGNTGAAGATGGAAGTCACCTCCAAACCGCAGGTGGTGGAAGAGGCGGAAGGGGATCTGCGCCGGGTTGAACTGGCGCTTTTGGCGGCTGAACAGGCACCGGAAGCGGAACGGATTCAGCTGCAGAGCAACCGACTGGCGGTGGCCAACCGGTTGGAGGATCTGCGTCGCCGCTGGCAGGAGGAGCGAGCGCAGCTCGAGGAACTTGGCCAATTGCTGCAGCAGGATGAAGATCTTCGCCATGCCATCGCTGAAGCCGAACGCGATGGAGATCTCGAGGAGGCAGCCCGCCTGCAGTACGACCAGCTCCATCGCGTCCAGCAGCGGCGTGATGAGCTTGAGGCCAGTCAGGCTGAATCTCAGGCCTCCGGAACCGCCCTGTTGCGTGAGCAGGTGGAAGCTGCAGATATCGCTGATCTGGTGGCGCGTTGGACGGGGATTCCTGTTCAGCGGTTGCTGGCGGGAGAGCGTCGCAAGCTGCTGGAGCTGGATCAGCAGTTGGGNGATCGNGTGATTGGTCAGGCAGAGCCTGTGGCTGCGGTTGCAGCAGCCATTCGCCGAGCNCGCGCGGGGATGAAGGACTCCCGTCGCCCGGTGGGCTCNTTTCTCTTNTTGGGACCGACGGGTGTCGGCAAGACGGAACTGGCGAAGGCGTTGGCTGCGTCACTCTTCGATGAAGAGGAAGCGCTTGTCCGCCTGGACATGAGCGAGTTCATGGAGCGCAACGCCGTGGCCCGGTTGATTGGTGCGCCCCCTGGTTACGTGGGTTACGAGGAAGGGGGACAGCTCACCGAAGCCGTGCGCCGCCGCCCCTATGCGGTGCTGCTGCTGGACGAGGTGGAGAAAGCTCACCCCGATGTGTTCAATCTGTTGCTGCAGGTGTTGGATGACGGGCGTCTGACCGANTCGCAGGGCCGCACCGTTGACTTCCGTCACACCGTGGTGGTGATGACCAGCAATCTGGCCAGCCAAGCGATCCTCGAGCATGCGCGCTCGGGATCTGCTGATGAATCAGGGTTGCAGCAACAGGTGGATGCTGCCTTGGCCAGCCAGTTCCGGCCGGAATTCCTCAACCGCATCGATGAGGTGATTCGCTTCCGTCCGCTCCAGGTCGTCGATCTTGTTCGGATTGTGCAACTNCAGCTCAACGATCTCGCCAAGCTGCTGGCGGAGCAGGGGNTGGAGCTGCAAGTGGATCCGGCTGTGGCCGAGCGTCTGGCCCGCGCGGGGCACGAACCGGAATACGGGGCTCGGCCGCTGCGGCGAGTGCTGCGCCGTCAATTGGAAAACCCCCTGTCCACACAGCTCCTGGAGGAACGGTTCAGCGGTGCNAGCGGAGTCCATGTCCGTCTGGGGGATCCAGACGCTGATGCCCTGGTGTTTGAACCCGTNAGGGTTTGAGGGCGTCCGGTAAGCTATCTGTTTGGCGAAGTGCCTACCGGCACCGTTGTCAACAATCGGTCCCATCTCCGTGACCAGCCCAATCTCCGAGGAAACCACCACAGACAGCTCCAAGGCTGACGCCGAGTCACAGCGCTCTGGCGGATTCTTGGCAGACACGGTCGACGAACTGAAATTGGTCGTCTGGCCCAGTCGGCAGCAGCTGTTCAGCGAATCCATCGCCGTGATCCTGATGGTCAGCCTGTCGGCAGCCACCATTGCTGCGGTGAGTCGCTTCTTCGGATGGGCTTCGTCCCAGGTGTTCCGCTGACTCGAATCACCCCTTTCGCCGTGCCCGACGACCTCACCACAACGGACACCTCTGAGGTGCTCGATCTGCCGGCCCCGAATGACGGGGAAGAGGGCACCTTGCCCCCGGCCGCTGTTGCCAATACCGCGATCGCCCGTTGGTACGCCGTTCAGGTGGCGTCCAGTTGCGAGAAGAAGGTGAAGGCCACCCTCGAACAACGCGCTGTCACGTTGGGCGTCAGCAACCGGATTCTGGAGATTGAGATTCCTCAAACTCCTGCCGTCAAGCTGAAGAAAGACGGCACCCGTCAGTCCACTGAGGAGAAGGTGTTTCCGGGCTACGTGCTGGTTCGGATGGTTCTCGATGAAGACACGATGATGGCGGTGCGGAGCACCCCCAATGTCATCAACTTCGTGGGTGCTGAAGACCGCCGTGCCACCGGCAAAGCGCGCGGTCACATCAAGCCGCGTCCATTGAGCCGTTCTGAAGTGGATCGCATCTTCAAGCGTGCCGCTGAGAAGAAAACGGTGGTCAAAGTGGATCTCACCGAAGGGGATCAGATCCTGGTNACTGCCGGACCGTTCAAGGATTTCCAGGGAGAGGTGATCGAAGTCTCAGGCGAGCGCAACAAGCTCAAGGCTCTCCTCTCCATTTTCGGTCGAGAGACCCCAGTGGAATTGGAGTTTTCNCAGATCAGCAAGCAGAACTGATCCGGCGGCGGCCGTCTCCCTGTGGAGGGCGGCCATTGGGGTGGGTGACCACTCCGCCGCATCCAGCCTGAGGGCTTGGTGATCCGCAGCAGTCCAAACACCCCAGCCGATGGCCAAGAAAGTCGTAGCTGTAATCAAGCTGGCCCTAGATGCCGGCAAAGCCAACCCCGCGCCGCCGGTGGGTCCTGCCCTCGGTCAGCACGGTGTGAACATCATGATGTTCTGCAAGGAGTACAACGCTCGGACGCAGGACAAAGCCGGGTACGTGATTCCGGTTGAGATTTCGGTCTTCGAAGACCGCAGTTTCACCTTCATCACCAAGACGCCCCCGGCGTCGGTGCTGATCACCAAGGCTGCCAAGATTCAGAAGGGATCCGGCGAGTCCGCCAAGGGCAGCGTCGGTTCGATCACTCGGGCTCAGCTCGAAGAGATCGCCAAGACCAAACTCCCTGATCTGAACTGCACCAGCGTTGATTCCGCCATGCGGATCATCGAAGGTACTGCCCGCAACATGGGCGTTTCGATCAGCGACTGACGTCGCCGCTTCANTCGTTAACCCTTATCGGGGGAGGCATCGCTGATGCCGATCGCACCCCACACCTGCAATGCCCAAACTCTCCAAGCGCCTGGCGAGCCTCGCCGGCAAAATTGAGGATCGTGCCTACGAACCCCTCGAAGCGATTGCCCTCGTCAAGGNCAACGCCAACGCCAAATTTGACGAGACGATGGAGGCCCATGTGCGCCTCGGCATCGATCCCAAATACACCGACCAGCAACTGCGCACCACAGTGGCCTTGCCCAACGGCACCGGTCAGAGCATTCGCATCGCCGTGGTAACCCGTGGTGAGAAGGTTGCCGAAGCCAAAGCGGCTGGCGCCGAGCTCGCTGGCGATGAAGAACTGGTGGAAACCATCAGCAAGGGCGAAATGGCTTTCGACCTGCTGATCGCCACGCCCGACATGATGCCCAAGGTGGCCAAGTTGGGCCGAGTGCTTGGCCCGCGTGGCCTGATGCCCAACCCGAAGGCCGGCACTGTGACCACTGATCTTGCTGCTGCGATCAAAGAGTTCAAGGCGGGCAAGTTGGAGTTCCGTGCTGACCGCACCGGCATTGTTCANGTGCGTTTCGGCAAAGCCAGCTTCACGGCTGAGGCTCTGCTGGAAAACCTCAAGACCCTTCAGGAAACGATCGACCGCAACAAGCCNAGTGGTGCNAAGGGGCGCTACTGGAAGAGTCTGTANGTGACCTCCACGATGGGCCCATCTGTTGANGTGGATTATTCCGCCCTGCAGGACATTGCTCAGGAAGGCTGATCAGCCTTTCCTCTATAATTGAAGATTGGCGAAAGCCAATACGGGCATGCGCCCGGCCAGAGACAGCAGGATTTCAAAGGATTCGAGATTTCTTGAGTCCCCCGATGTAATCCCTGCCGAGGCAGACGCGACACGGTTTTTGTCCCAGTCGGGATTGGATCGGCACGCGGCCTCGTCTTCGTTTCAGAAGACTCGATCGGCCGTGTGCCCGGCTTGTTCCTTTGATCCGATCCAATCCCTATGGGCCGCACGCTGGAGAACAAGCAGCAGATCGTCGGAGAGCTCAANGAGCTCCTCGCCGACGCCGAACTGGCACTTGTCCTTGATTNCAAGGGCCTGTCCATCAAGGAGATGTCTGACCTGCGGGATCGTCTGCGGGCCAGCGACAGCGTTTGCAAGGTGACCAAAAACACCTTGATGCGCCGTGCCATTGATGGTGACAGCAACTGGGCCAGCCTCGACTCCCTGCTGACTGGTACCAACGCCTTCGTCCTGGTGAAGGGCGATGTTGGTGCTGGTGTGAAGGCCGTTCAGACCTTCCAGAAGGAACTCAAGAAGTCCGAGACNAAGGGCGGCCTTTTCGAAGGCAAGCTCCTCTCTCAGGATGAGATCAAGGCCATTGCAGATCTCCCCTCCAAGGAGCAGCTCATGGCTCAGATCGCCGGTGCCATCAACGCCGTGGCCACAAAGGTCGCTGTGGGCATCAACGAGGTTCCCTCTGGTATGGCCAGGGCACTCAAGCAGCACGCCGAAGGCGGCGAAGGCTGAATCGGCTCTGCCGAGACCACTGTTCACTGATCTGTTGCTTCCCCTTTCAAAACCATGTCTGCAAAAACCGACGAAATTCTCGAATCGCTGAAGACCCTTTCTCTGCTTGAAGCTTCTGAGCTTGTGAAGCAGATTGAAGAGGCTTTTGGCGTGTCTGCCGCAGCATCTGCTGGTGTTGTGATGGCTGCCCCTGGNGCTGCTGCTGGCGGTGGCGAAGCTGTTGAGGAACAGACGGAATTCGACGTCATCCTNGAAGGCTTCGACGCTGCAGCCAAAATCAAGGTGCTCAAAGCNGTCCGCAATGCCACCGGCCTTGGCCTCGGCGATGCCAAAGCTTTGGTCGAAGCTGCCCCCAAGCCTGTCAAGGAAGGCATCTCCAAGGGCGATGCCGAAGCTCTCAAGAAAGAGATCGAAGAAGCCGGCGGCAAAGTCACCCTCAAGTGATTCGTGCCAGNGGCTTCGGCCTCNCCACCGNNACAACGTTCTCAACNNCCGGTCCCATCCAGGGGCCGGTTTTTTTTGGATTANGNANGAGCATAAAAAAAACCCCGCCNAAGGCAGGGTTTTGGGGTGGAGCATATTCAGGAGTCTGTCCTTGTTTCGACCCTGAAGAGACGCTCAGCACTCCTCACACATTCAAAAAATAATCTCTCGCCAANGAATTGTGGTCTNGATCGGGTCGCTCCTTCAACTGTCACTGTGCCAGTCAGTCGTCAGCGGGCGTAGGGAATGACCTGCAGTCGGATCGGCCCTGCACTGGCGACTCGGTTGCGCTGAAGCGACCCGATGGCTAGCGGTGGCGCCGGAGGCACGGGAGCCCCGAGTCGGGCAAAGCCCGAATGACTGTCGTTGCGCTCTGCCAAAGCCAACAAGCGGTTGACAGGCGTTTGGTGCGCGAAATACACGTGACTCAGGGTCCTTCCCTTGTAGACCCGGCGNTCCAGCTTCCAGCCTGGATCCAGCGCCAAACTGACGAATCCATTGCGATCGCGGAGAGGAATGTCGGCACGACCAATGGTGATCGGCGCTCTTTGGTTTGGGTCAANGGCCNGCAATGTCAAGGATGCTCCGGCTTGCTGCACGCGCAGTCGGAACCGTGTTCCGAGGTCTTCTCCACCGGTGCGGAGGGAGTAGCCATTGCTGTCGAGGTATCGGCTGCAAATNCCTGAAAAATTGAAGCGATTCAGGCTGGGGTCGATCAAGCCGTCTCTGCGCTCTGTCCAGCACCTGGGCTGTCTCTTGATCTGCTCCAAAACCAGGAGTTTCCAGTCTGACCGTCCGACCGGTTGGGCCAGCACGGCGAATTGCTTCTGGGGGAGCGGTTTGCTGTTGAACAGGCTTTGAGCTGCGAGGGCACTTGGAACCGCGATTCCCATCACAGCAATGGAGGCCAGGGCTGCACCCCGGGGGTAGGTTCGCCTCATGCACGGCTGCGCCAGAAACCGTGTTGTACCGAACACTGCTGGGGCTAATCAATGGCTGATGGACGGGGACGGGTGGTGGCTGCGGCCACAGATGGGGCTTGTAGCGGCAATCCAGGCCCTGGGGGGTGGGGTGCTTTGTTGCGCTTCGAGGACGGCAGCGTGGAGGAATTCGGGGGGCATGCCCCTGATACGACCAACAACCGCATGGAGTTGCAGGCTGCCTTGGAGGTGCTGCAACGGCTGGAGAACCTCCCCCGTCATCCCGACCTGACCCTGCGCACCGACAGCAAGTACTTGATCGATGGCCTGGGCTCGTGGATGAAAGGCTGGAAGCGCAAAGGTTGGAAAACGGCTGCCGGCAAGCCGGTCCTGAATCAGGACCTGTGGAAGGCCCTGGATGCCGCACGGCTGGACGACGTTCCGCTTCGCTATGTGAAGGGTCACAGCGGTGATCCAGACAACGAACGGGTGGATCGGATCGCTGTGGCGTTCTCCCAGGGGCGCGCTCCGGATCTCGCATCCGGTTCGACCCAGCCTGAGCCTGCGTCCCAACCCACGTTTGAACCAGCTCCTCAGCCGCTGTTGGAGCTGCTCAGCCGCCTTGAGCTGGCGGATCGGCTGGCGCAAGGGGGTTATGCCTTGTCCCTTGTGGAGTTGGCGCAATTGGTGGAGCAGCCCTTAAAACAACTCGAAACCCGTACGGAGCCCTGGTTTTGGCGGGATTGGAGTGTTGTTCCCCAGCGTGAAGGCCGCTGGACCCTGCAACGTCGCGAGGCAGGATCAGGACAGTCCTGAAGCAGCGCATGTCGCCGTCCTCCCCGGCCGGACCGCTCAGCAGCGGTGCCTTTTATCAGCGTTGGCTTGGTCCGGTGTTGGCTCGTGACGAGGGGATGGATGCGGAACAGCTGTCACAGGCTGCTTTAACGGCCCTTGGCCAGGCCTCGTTGCGCCGCCGCTGGCCCGGTATTTCCGCCGTGCTTGAAGGGGTGGCGGCTGATTTGCAACGCCGGGATCTGCGGCTTGAGCAGGTGCTGTTCGGCTGCCGCTTCTCCAATCCAGTGGGCCTCGCTGCGGGATTCGACAAAAATGGCGTCGCTGCCGGCATTTGGGACCGCTTTGGTTTTGGCTTCGCCGAAGTGGGCACCGTTACCTGGCATGGTCAGCCCGGCAACCCCAAACCTCGGCTGTTCCGTCTGGCTGAGGAGCAGGCAGCCCTGAACCGCATGGGGTTCAACAACGATGGTGCGCAGGCATTGCTGAAGACCCTTGAGCGTCAGCGACTCGATCCCCCTGGGCGCCGGCCAGCTGTGTTGGGTATCAATGTCGGCAAGTCGAAGATCACCTCTCTGCAGCAGGCACCGGATGACTACGCCTCGTCGTTGGAGTTGCTCGCTCCATTAGCGGATTACGCGGTGATCAATGTGAGTTCTCCCAACACCCCTGGGCTGAGAGATCTGCAGGATTCGGTTCAGCTGCGGCGCCTCGTGGAACGGCTGCGGCGATTGCCGGCCTGCCCGCCGTTGCTCGTCAAGATTGCCCCGGATCTGGATGACGAGTCGATTGATGGCATTGCCCGTCTGGCTTTTGAGGAAGGTTTGGCGGGGGTGATTGCTGTGAATACCAGCCTGGATCGGTTGGGCCTGGAGCAACGTCGCCTTGCTCAAACCGGGCGCACACTTGCCGAGGAAGCCGGTGGGCTTAGCGGTATGCCTCTGCGCCGCCGTGCTTTGGAGGTGATTCGGCGANTGCGCGTGAGTGCNGGGCCCTCTNTGCCTTTGATTGGCGTNGGCGGTATCGACTCACCAAGCGTGGCCTGGGAGCGCATNGCNGCTGGAGCATCACTGGTGCAGCTCTANACCGGTTGGATTTACAAGGGGCCGGATCTGGTGCCTCGAATTCTTGAGGGTCTCGTGCAGCAGCTGGATCGCCATGGCCTGCGCAACATTGCTGAGGCCTGTGGTTGTGGCTTGCCCTGGCAAGAGTGAAACAAGAGCGGGTTACATCAAGCCGATGTCTGCACGATTGAGTTCCGGGGCGCCTTTGAGAATGGCAAACAGGCCTGATTCCTTGGAGTCACCCAGTCCGGGCTCGCGTCCGTTTTGATCAAAATAGAGTTCTCCGAGAGGTTTGAAGTAGATGATCGAACTCGATTGTTCCAATTGACGATTGAAGCTTTGCATGGTGTTGACCACTTTGAATCGGTTCCTGTTGGCACCAGGAAAGGCTTCCGCATTCAATTGAATCGTGTCTCCTTCTTGAGCAGAAAAGCCAATAATGCGATCGGCTTTCGTGGCTCCGAATTGTTTGCGTTGCGAGAAGATAAACTCATCAGACGTGTTGCGTTTACCGCGTAGACGCCCTTTCCCTTGGGTGTCGTAAACGAGTCGTGTCAGATCAACGTCTTGGTCACGGCTTGAATTCTTGTTGGCGCTTTGAGTCTTGTTTGATTCTGGCTCGCTTAGCTTCCAGAGTTCCCGTCCATATTGATCGGTTTTGGCTGAGAAATAAATTGCACCGTCAGCTTCTGTGATCGATCTGGGGGATGAATCTTTAGGCCCTGTGTTGATGTCACTGAGCATGAAGGTTCCAGATTCTGTTCCATCGGTTACCCACAACTCTTCTCCGAACTCACCATCATTTGCACTGAAATAAGTTTTTGTTCCCACAGTGGCAAATCCCTGGGGATTTGAGCTTCCCTCTCCGGGAAAGATGTCTTTTAAGAGTGTATTNCCGTCAACTTTCCCGTTGGAGATCCAGAGCTCACGGCCGAGGNTGTTTGCNTTNTCTTCTTCNCTGGGAGTAATTGAATTGTTGCCGGGGGAGCCGCCTGAGCTGCGTGTTGCGGCTTCAGCAGGGGTGTCAGCAGGTATTTGTAAGGGGGGATCATTGGTTAGTGGTTGAAAATATTGATTCCAGTCTTCAGCGAGCGAGGAATCATTTTCGAACTCTAAAAGTAAATTGGCTGAGAATCCAGCACCCCCTGGACCAGACTGTATGTCAAAGATGTCATTGGATTCTTGGTATTCCGAAATGCGTCTGTTGTAATCATTGATGTATGACACTGCGTCTGCACTGATTCCGTCAGCGGCAACCATGAATCCGCCAGGATCAGATCCAGAATTGGATCCCCCACCCGTGGAAGGTGAGGAAGGAGTTGATTCTTCAGTTGAATCTAATGTTGTCTCAGCACTGAAGAACAGTTGATCCTTGGATGCATATAAATCACTGGGTTCGCTTGATGTTGCCTGTCCTAGATTCCCAATGGTTTCAGTAACATTCAAGCCACTTCCATCCAGTTTGAGAATCTGTCGCCCGTTGAAATATGTGTTTGCGGTGAAATAGAGATTTCCCTCGAGTACGCTTAGATCTTCCGGATTTGAATCCAGACCTCCTGGATTAATATCCAGCAGCAATTTGGTGCCATTTTTTGTGCCATCACTGATCCAGAGTTCTCGCCCGTACACATTCCCTTCAGCAGCAAAGATAATCTGACCATTCAGTGGAGTTAGATTACTTGGATTAGACCCTATTCTTGAGCCGGTGCGGATGTCGCGAATCAGTTGGTGTTGACCTGATTTGATGTTGTAAGACCAGAGCTCGCGTCCATGGATGCCATCATCGGCACTCATGTAAAGCTTGTTTCCTTGGTTGAGTAGATCTGAAGGTGAAGAGCCTTCTTTTCCGCGTTGGATGTCTGCAGCGAGCTTTGTTCCATTTTTGCTTCCATTCGAGATCCACAGTTCCGAGCCTTTGTACCCATCATCGGCGGCAAAAAACAACGAGTTTTTATGGCTTAAAAATGATGAAGGGTCAGAACTTTTGCCCCCTTTGTTGATGTCTTTGAATAATTTTGTGGATTTTGCGTTGCCAGTGCTGGTCCATGGTTCGTATCCGTTCCGGCCATCATTGGCGCTGAAAAATAATTCACCGCGATGATTATATAGTTCAGTTGGGTCGGAGCTTAGTTCATCTCTTCGTATGTTTTTAACAAGGTCAGTCTTGGCTGTGCCTGGTTGACTCCCATCACCTGGTTGACTCCCATCACAATTATCTTGAGAGTTAGGGTCACATGGTTCAGTGGAAGATTGCTCGTCGATTGTCCAAAGTTCTCGGCCTGATTCACCGTCATTTGCGGTGAAGAATAATCTTTCATTGGAGTTTGTTAGATCACGCGGGTCGCTGCTTGGGGCTCCTTTATAGAAATCTTCAAAGAGTTCTGCTTTTGTGTTTTCTTCGCTAATATTTTGGTTCCATAGTTCAATTCCATTCTCTCCGTCGTTTGCGGTAAAGAATAGAAAGTTTTCCGTCTTTTTTTTGCTTGAATCGGCTCGGATGAGTTGAAAATTTTTAGGGTTTGAAGACCTAATTCCAGGATTAATATCTTGAAGTTGTTGTGCAGGCTCATTTGGCTCAATAACCCATGGCTCACGACCTTGGCTTGAATTTGCTGAGTAATAGAGGTTGCCGTTGATTTCGGTAAGGTGTTGAGGATTCTCTCCACTGTTCTCTACTTTTTGAACGATATTATCGTTTTCAACGATCCAAAGTTCTCTTCCATTGCCATCGTCAGCAGTGAAGTAAAGTTTTTTGCCAACAACGGTTAAGTCTTGAGGATTTGAGCTGCTTGTTGGATGAATATCTTTGACGAGCCTGTCGCCAAGCCCTGTGCTATTGACCCTCCAGAGTTCGACGCCATTAATTCCATCGTTCGCTGTAAAATAGAGCTTGTCATTCAACAGGGTTAAATTTTTTGGAAACGAGCTCCCCGTTGCGATGTAATACTCTTCATATAAATTAGGTGGGGAGGCTGAGCCAGCTACAGGATTGTAAATTTTATAGCTTTCATTGTTGATTGGTATTGGATATGTCCCACTTTCTGTTCCATTGCTGAACCAGAGTTCAACACCACCGAGTTGGATTTCGTCAGCAAATCCATCAATAACTGCTTTTACGCTTTGGGTTGCATAAGCAGTGAAGAAAAAGTTCCCTCCTCCCGCATTTGTAAAGTTTCCTGGGAATGAGTCTGGAGAATATTCTGGAGTATTGGTATTAATTTCAGCTGTTTCAATTGTTAATATTTGCTGCCCTGTTTCTTCGTCAAATTCAATAGACTGT
The DNA here is from genome assembly GCA_002691345.1 of Synechococcus sp. MED650. Lineage (GTDB taxonomy): Bacteria > Cyanobacteriota > Cyanobacteriia > PCC-6307 > Cyanobiaceae > Parasynechococcus. The sequence goes on from NZHI01000073.1 coordinate 13,950, forward strand.
TGTGTGATGTATCGGTCAGGAAATAAATTTCTAAAAATCTTGGTGCCGACGTCGTAGCCGTCCCAGCGCCATAGCTCGTATCCATTGTTGCTTTCATCGGAGTCACTAGCGCTGAAAAATAGTGTGTCGTTGACAGCAAAGAGATTGTATGCGGCGAAGTCACTCGAACCAGGATTAAGAGCATCGACCTTCTGGGTTCCCGCAAAGGTGCCATCGCTGCTCCAAATTTCGTATTCACCTTCCGTCTCGGCAATGAAATAGAGAAATCCATTCGCTTCAACCAGGCTGCTGATGCCATCAAATGATCGGATCAGGCGTGTGCCTCCATCGCTTCCGTCACTTTTCCAAAGCCCAATCCCGCTGCTGTCGTTCCCTTCTGCCGATGCCCCCGAATCTGCGACGAAATAGAGAATGCCTTCAATATCGATTAGCTCTTTGGGGGATGAGCTGCTATTGGGATTGATATCTTTGACGAGTCTACCTGTCATGCTGCTACAGAATCATTCTTTATTTTAGTGGCTTTTCGCGTCTAGGCAAGTTGAGGCGTAGAGCTTTCATGGAGATCTCATCGGATTTTCACTTGATGCGTGTGATTACTCTTTTGACTAGTCTTATTAAAATGTTCGAAGCATGTGGCACCTCTCTCTCTGCCGGAAGGGTTGTCACTCGGGTCGTTTGGGATCGCTTTGAGACGCTTCCTCGTCCCGCGCCCTGTTTTCGTTTGTGTTTCCAATGAGCGTCTTGCTTTTTATTGGGCCGCATCTGGTTCTCTGCTGTATCGAGTCGTGTCACTCCCCGATGGAGTGGTGAGAGAGGGAACTCCGGTTGCTCGGGATGCAGTAGCTGATTTGATTGCTGATCTCATTCTTGAATGTGATTTAGTTGGTGCGGAATTGATTGTTTGCTTGCCTCTCTCGGCGGCAGGTTGGTGCGTGGTGGATGGGTTGGCTGCTCATGATCTGAGTGCTGCTCGGGCCCGTCTTGCATCCTGTGAGCTCCCCTTCAATCTGTCTGAGAGCTATATCAGCTTGAGCGATTTGGGTGGCAGTGTTGAGGCTGTGGCTGTTCCGCGCCTCCTCACGCAGGCATGGATCGATGTGGTCGATAGCGCGGATCTGCCGCTTCGCCGAGTGGATTGGTTGTTGTCTGCAGCCCAACGCGGCTTGATGCAGCTCACCAATGACTGGGAGGGTGATCTCGTCTGGTTGTTGATTGATCAGGGTTCAGGACGTTTGGTGCTGCACCGTGGTGGTGTGCCAGAGGTCGACCACTCATTTAGTGCTGACGATGTGGATGGCTCGCATCAGCTCATCCGTCAGCTCATTG
>NZHI01000074.1 GCA_002691345.1 Synechococcus sp. MED650
CAGTCGCCGATCTGATGGCAATCGCTCCCCCTATGGAGTTCGGTCGGACGACACCCGTGGATCTCGGAGTGGAGATTGGCAGCGCACCAACAATGGCGATCGGGATCGGGATCGGGATCGGAATCGGGATAAGGATCGGGATAAGGGTCGGGATTGGTCTCGGGGCGGCGATCGAGATCGGAGTTCTGCACGACCTCCTTCAAAGTTCCAGGGGAAGGACGTCAAGCGTTTTGGTGAACGATCCGATCGTTATCCCGATCGGCGTCGTTCCGGGGATGAGCGACGCCAGTCGTCCCAGCGCCCCCGCTACCGATCCGATGATTCCCGGCCTCGTTTCGACAATTCANGATCCCGGCGTCCTGATGCTCAGCCAGAAGCGGCTGCCGCCACGCCTCCCGCGGATGATCTGATCTGGGGGCGCCATGCAACCCAGGCGGCCCTGGAATCCGGTCGCCCGCTTCACCGGATTTGGTGCACTCCCGAAATGCGCAGTGCCGCCAAGTTTCTGCAATTGCTTCGTGATGCGAAGGCGTCAGGAGTTCTGGTGGAGGAGGTGACCTGGGCTCGACTGGGGCAGATCACCGGCGGATCGGTTCACCAGGGCATTGCTCTCCAAACAGCAGCATCCGAAACCCTGGATCTGGACAGCTTGATCGACGGCTGTAAAGACCTCGGTGAGCCCCCCCTGCTTGTGGCGCTGGACGGTGTCACCGATCCCCATAATCTTGGCGCTGTGGTGCGATCCGCTGAGGCCATGGGAGCCCACGGCGTTGTGATTCCTCAGCGTCGAAGTGCTGGCCTTACCGGTTCAACAGCCAAGGTTGCTGCTGGTGCTCTGGAGCATCTTCCCGTGGCCCGTGTTGTCAATTTGAACCGCTCTCTGGAGAAACTGAAGGATGCGGGCTACCGCGTGGTGGGCCTTGCCGCAGAAGGTGATGTCACGCTGACGGATGTGGATCTCAGCGGCCCGCTGGTGCTCGTGACCGGCTCTGAAGATCAAGGCCTGTCACTGCTCACCCGGCGTCATTGCGATCAGTTGGTGCGCATTCCGCTGCGCGGCATCACGCCCAGTCTCAATGCTTCTGTGGCCACGGCTCTCTGCGTCTACGAGGTTGCGCGGCGAAATTGGATGAAGGACATCCATGGCCAGGCTCCATCGCCACCGATCAAGCGACCTCGCTTGGTTGGGGGCGAGGTGGCTGCTGCCGCAGTGGTTCAGGAACAGCGAATCGAGCTGGATCTGGATCCCCCCAAACCCACAGCCGATCTTGAATTTGATCAGAGCATTCAGTTATCTCCCTGACGAGACATTTTTTTTGCCTCAATCAGGGCAAAATGCGTCGATCCATTTCGTGCTCCATGAGTCCCCTGATCCGGCCGCTGCGCAGCATCGCTAATGGTTTTGGTGTGGCCTGGTGGGCAAGGGTTCAAACCACCGGGCCAGATGTCACGTACTGGTTCGGACCGTTCATTACCCGTCGTGGTTTGGAGCAGGAGCTGAGCAGCTTTCTCGACGACATTGCCTCTGAGCAGCCTGGGTCGGTCAGCCATTCGCTTGTTCGCACCCGTCGCTCCGAACCTCTCACCATCGCGGCCGAGGGTTGATCTTCGGCTGATAGCGTCCTTCCTGCAATGGATTGCGGGTTCATGACGATCAGCGCGTGGCGTCAGCAGCTGCAGCGGGGGGAGGTGTCCTCCCGTGAACTGGTAGATCAGCACCTCAACCGGCTCGAGGCTTCTGAACCAGCTCTCAACGCCTTTGTTGAAGTCACGGCTGACAAGGCTCGTGCGGAAGCCTCCCGCATCGATGAAGCGAGAGCGGCTGGTGAGGCGCTGGGCCCTCTGGCCGGATTGCCCTTGGCGATCAAAGACAACCTCTGCACCCGCGGTGTGCGCACCACTTGCGCGAGCCGCATGCTGGAGCAATTCGTTCCCCCCTACGAATCCACCGTCACAGAGCGGCTTTGGGCGGCCGGAGGTGTTCTCGTTGGCAAGACCAATCTGGATGAGTTCGCCATGGGCGGCTCAACTGAAACATCAGCTTTTGGCGCCACTTGCAATCCCTGGAACACCGACCATGTTCCGGGGGGAAGTTCAGGCGGCAGTGCGGCAGCCCTAGCTGCTGGAACCTGCATCGCCTCGCTTGGATCCGATACGGGTGGATCGATTCGTCAGCCCGCTTCGTTCTGCGGTGTTGTGGGCCTCAAGCCCACCTATGGCCGGGTGAGCCGTTGGGGCCTTGTTGCCTTTGCCAGTTCTCTCGACCAGGTCGGCCCTTTCGCATCCAGCGTTGCTGATGCCGCTGAACTGCTTCAGGTGATTGCAGGGCCTGATCCTCGCGATTCCACCTGCCTCGACGCAGTTGTTCCTGATTTCAGTGCGGCTCTGAATCAGTCGATCAAGGGGGTCAAGGTGGGAGTGATCAAGGAGTGCTTCGATGCTGAGGGGTTGGATCCGGAGGTGAAGGCCTCGGTGCAGGCCTCTGCTGCTCAGCTGGAGGCTCTCGGTGCAGAACTGGTCGAGGTGAGCTGCCCCCGTTTCAACGACGGGATTGCCACCTATTACGTGATCGCTCCATCGGAGGCATCCGCCAATCTGGCTCGATACGACGGTGTGAAGTACGGATTCAGAGCTGAGGATGCTGAAAGCCTCGCCTCGATGACGTCCCGCAGCCGGGCAGAGGGATTCGGTGCTGAGGTGCAACGCCGAATCCTGATCGGCACCTATGCGTTGTCGGCCGGTTACGTGGACGCGTACTACAGGAAGGCGCAACAGGTGCGGACCTTGATTCGCCGCGACTTTGATGCCGCCTTCAACAGTGTGGATGTGCTGCTCACGCCCACCGCACCATCAACGGCCTTCAAGGCCGGGGCCCATGCCGATGACCCTCTGGCGATGTACCTCGCCGACCTGCTCACGATTCCGGTGAATCTTGCAGGCCTGCCAGCGATCAGTGTTCCCTGCGGTTTCAGTCAAGCTGGGCTGCCGATTGGCATGCAGCTCATCGGGAACGTTCTTGATGAAGCACGCTTGCTTCAAGTGGCTCATCAGTACGAGCAGGCTGCCGAGGTTTTCTCGAAGCGCCCGTCCGCCGCGCTTGTGCCTTGATGGGCACCACATTTGGTGGNTCCCTGCACAGTTAGACGCTTGATCTTGCGTGGGGTCCTAATCTGACCCTATGGCATTTGTCCCCCTCCACAACCACAGCGATTACAGCCTTCTGGATGGGGCATCGCAGCTACCGGCCATGGTGGAGCGCGCCAAGGAGCTGGGGATGCCGGCCATTGCCCTCACCGATCATGGGGTGATGTACGGCGCAGTGGAGCTGCTCAAGCTCTGCAAAGGAACAGATCTCAAGCCGATCATCGGCAANGAGATGTATGTGATCAACGGCTCGATCGACGACCCACAGCCGAAGAAAGAGAAGCGATACCACCTCGTTGTTCTGGCCAAGAACGCCACCGGNTACCGCAATCTGGTGAAGCTCACCAGCATCAGCCATCTGCGGGGGATGCGCGGCAGAGGGATCTTCTCNAGAGCCTGCATCGACAAGGAGCTGCTCAAGAAGCACAGCGAGGGGCTGATCATTGCNACAGCCTGCCTGGGAGGAGANATNGCCCAGGCGATTTTGCGTGGTCGCCCCGATGTGGCACGCAAGGTGGCGGCCTGGTATCAGGAGGTGTTCGGCGAGGACTACTACCTTGAGATCCAGGACCATGGATCCCCGGAAGATCGGATCGTCAACGTTGAGATCGTCAAAATCGCCAAGGAACTCGGCATCCAGATTGTTGCGACCAACGATGCCCATTACCTGAGCAAGCAGGACGTTGAAGCCCATGACGCNCTGCTCTGTGTGCTCACCGGCAAGCTGATCAGCGATGAGAAGCGACTGCGATACACCGGCACCGAATACATCAAGACCGAAGAGGAGATGGGCCGTCTCTTCGCTGATCACCTGGCTCCAGANGTGGTGCAGGAGGCGATCGCCAACACNGTGTCAGTTGCCGAAAAAGTGGAGGACTACGACATCCTCGGCAANTATCAGATGCCCCGATTCCCGATTCCCGAGGGCCACACACCGGTGACTTACCTCCGCGAGGTGACGGAGCAGGGATTGCGGNNTCGCCTCGAGCTCAGCCTGGATGCTCCTCTGCCCGACGANTATGCCGAGCGCATGGCCCATGAGCTCAAAATCATGGAGCAGATGGGATTCCCCACCTACTTCCTCGTGGTGTGGGATTACATCCGTTTTGCNCGGGAACAGAACATTCCCGTGGGTCCGGGTCGAGGTTCTGCTGCAGGGTCGCTTGTCGCGTACTGCTTGGGGATCACCAACATCGATCCGATCACCAACTGCCTTCTGTTTGAACGTTTCCTCAACCCGGAACGCAAGTCGATGCCTGATATCGACACNGATTTCTGCATCGAACGGCGCGGGGAAGTGATNGATTACGTCACCGATCGCTACGGCGAAGACAAGGTGGCCCAGATCATTACGTTCAACCGGATGACCTCCAAGGCGGTTCTGAAGGATGTGGCCCGGGTGCTCGATATTCCCTACGGCGATGCCGACCGGCTGGCCAAATTGATCCCNGTGGTTCGCGGTAAGCCCGCCAAACTCAAGGCGATGATTGGTGAGGAATCACCCAATCCTGAGTTCCGCGAGAAGTACCAAGCGGATCCAATCGTGAAACGTTGGGTCGACATGGCCATGCGGATTGAAGGAACCAACAAAACCTTCGGTGTCCACGCCGCAGGTGTGGTCATCGCCGCTGACCCCCTCGATGAGCTTGTGCCGTTGCAGCGCAACAACGATGGTCAGGTGATCACGCAGTACTTCATGGAAGACGTGGAATCCATGGGTCTGTTGAAGATGGATTTCCTGGGGTTGAAGAACCTCACGATGATCGACAAGACCCTCGAGCTGGTGGAGGTGAGCAGTGGAACCCGTGTCGATCCCGACAAGCTCCCGCCGGAAGACGAAGACACGTTCGCTCTTCTTGCCCGGGGAGATCTGGAGGGGATCTTCCAGCTGGAATCCAGCGGGATGCGACAGATCGTTCGCGATCTCAAGCCCTCATCGCTGGAGGACATTTCATCGATCCTGGCTCTGTACCGACCCGGCCCTCTCGATGCCGGACTGATTCCGAAATTCATCAACCGCAAGCACGGCCGTGAGGCGATTGACTTCGCCCACAAGATTCTGGAGCCAATCCTGTCTGAGACCTACGGAATCATGGTTTACCAGGAACAGATCATGCGCATTGCGCAAGATCTGGCGGGTTATTCCCTCGGGCAGGCCGATCTGCTGCGACGTGCCATGGGCAAAAAGAAGGTGTCGGAGATGCAGAAGCATCGCGGGATCTTCGTGAAGGGAGCCGGAGAACGNGGGGTTGACGAAAAGGTCGCCGACGAGCTCTTCGATCAGATGGTGCTGTTCGCCGAGTACTGCTTCAACAAAAGCCATTCAACGGCCTATGGCGCGGTGACGTATCAGACCGCCTACCTCAAAGCGCACTATCCGGTGGCTTACATGGCCGCTCTGCTCACGGTGAATGCCGGAGCCGCCGACAAGGTTCAGCGCTACATCTCGAACTGCAACGCCATGGGCATTGAGGTGATGCCACCGGATGTGAATGCCTCGNTAACAGACTTCACACCCAACGGGGNGAGGATTCTNTTCGGGCTTTCCGCTGTCCGGAACCTCGGCGATGGAGCGATCCGTCAGCTGATCCGTTCNCGGGACAGCGACGGACCGTTCCGCTCACTGGCANATCTTTGCGATCGCCTTCCTTCGTCGGTGTTGAACCGCAGGGGGCTGGAATCGTTGATTCACTGCGGCGCTCTCGACGCCATGGATCCGGAAGCCAATCGGGCCCAGCTGATGGCCGATCTTGATCTGCTGCTTGATTGGGCTTCGTCGCGGGCCAAGGATCGTGACAGCGGGCAAGGCAATCTGTTTGACCTGATGGCTGCAGCGGCCGATGCCGACGGTCCCGCTGATCTCAGCCATGCTCCCAAGGCGGCTCCGGTTCCTGACTATCCACCCACCGAAAAGTTGCGGCTGGAGAAGGATCTCGTTGGTTTTTATCTGTCTGATCATCCTCTGAAGCAGCTCAGTCCCTCTTCTCGCCTCCTGGCGCCGATTGGACTGGGTTCATTGGAGGAACAAGCGGACAAGGCCAAGGTGAGTGCCATCGCCATGGTTGCTGAACTGCGCCAGGTCACAACGCGCAAAGGCGACCGGATGGCGATCCTTCAGCTCGAAGATCTCACCGGCAGCTGTGAAGCGGTGGTCTTTCCCAAGAGCTATGCCCGACTCGCTGATCACCTGATGGCGGAGGCGCGGTTGTTGGTTTGGGCCGGGGTTGACCGTCGCGATGAGCGGGTTCAATTGATCGTCGACGACTGCCGGGCCGTTGATGAGTTGAATTTGCTGCTGGTGCAACTGCCCTCCGACCAGGCCAGTGACATCGCTGTTCAGCACAAGCTGCGCGAGTGCCTGACGCAACATCGTCCCGATCGCGAAGAACTGGGCGTCAAAGTGCCTGTGGTTGCTGAAGTGCGACAGGGAGACACCGTTCGCTACGTGCGACTCGGCTCGCAGTTCTGTGTCAAAGACGTTCAAGCCGCCGTTGAGGCCCTGCGGGAACAAGCCTTTGAAGCCCGTTGCAGCGACAGACTTGTCTTGTCCTGATCAGCTTTTCGTTGCTTGCTTCTGTTGCTTCTGGGCTCGGATCGATTCGCGCATCCGCTGAACGTTCGGCTTGAAGTTTTCCATGCCAAGCAGTGTTCCAGGCTCTTGTTCCCAGCTGGCCGTGAGCACACCAAAACTGAGGCCAACCAGCCCCAGAATGAAAAAGAATCCAGATCCCGCCAACGTTGCTCCTGGCGGGATATCGGCGATTCCACGGGTGACGACGAAGTAACTCGCCACAAACACTCCCATCCCTGCGATGGATGGGACTCCGGTGAACACCACGACTCTCCGAGCCATCCGATCGGCCACATAGCGCGGGATGGCTTCCTGCTTGGTTGTCCCAGAAGCAGGCTTGACCACCTTCCCAGACCCCCTCGGCTCGAAGGGAAGCGGGTTGCGTTGTTCAGCCATGGGGGGTGGGGATCAGCCGCGGATGCCCAGTTTGGCGATGATGTCGGCGTAGCGTTGCTCGTTTTTGCTGCGCATGTAAGAGAGCAGGCGCTTCCGGCGGCCAATCATCTTCAGCAGCCCCTGGCGGGATGAGAAGTCGTGGATGTTGTTCTGGAGGTGGCTGCTGAGACGGTTAATCCGCTCACTCAGCATGGCGACCTGGACCTCAGCGGAACCGGTGTCCGTGCCGTGGGTCTGGTGGGTGTTGATCAGCTGCTGCTTCTCGGTGGTATCAAGCGACATGCGCGGGGGGCGGCCCTGTCAGTGCAAACAACCAGCTTACCTTTGCGTTGGACGGCTCAGGCCGATTCGCGACTGAGCCATTGGAGGCAGACCCGCAGCCAAGCGTCCTGGTCGCCTCCGTCCGGCGGTGGGCCATCTGCACCTTCGGCGATTGCACGGATGGCGCGACGGATTTCGAGATCGTCATACCCCAGCATGGCCAGGGTCGCTTCGACGTCGGCTCCGCTTTCTGGCATCTGCTCAGAGCTGATCCCTTCAGCAAGCGATGGGGCGGGATCCACCCCCGCGAATGTCGCAATGGAGGCCCTGAGTTCCACCGCAAGGCGCTCGGCTGTCCGTTTGCCGATGCCCTGCGCTTTGCACAGGCGACGCAGATCACCGCTGCTGATCGCTTCCACCAGTTCCTGGGGTTTGCATTCCTGCATCAGGGCCAGACCGGCCTGGGGACCAACACCGCTGACGCTGATCAGCAGTCGGAAGAGATCCCGTTCCTGACGGAGGGGAAAGCCATACAGGCTGCTGCCGTCCTCCCGCTGCACCTGATGGATCCACAGGTTCAGATCGCTGTCAGCAGAGAGGTTCTGCTGATGCCGCTCCGTCAGGTGCACCTCATAACCGACGCCACCGCAAAGCAGCAGAACGCCGCTACGGTTCCCTTGAGTCCAGCACTCCATCGGTCGTCCTTGCAGCCAGCCGATCATGGGGAGAGGTTTCAACCGCG
>NZHI01000075.1 GCA_002691345.1 Synechococcus sp. MED650
ACGAACCATGATCAGCGCCCTGCTCAACATCCTCTGGGTTGTGCTCGGAGGCTTCGTGATGGCCCTGGGCTGGTGGCTGGCGGGCCTGCTGTGCGCGATCACGATCATCGGGCTGCCTTGGGCGCGCTCCTGCTTTGTGATCGGCAAATTTGCGCTCTGGCCGTTCGGGCAGGAAGCTGTGAACCGCAAAAACCTCAGCGGCCGGGGCGATCTGGGTACCGGGCCGCTGGGGCTGCTCGGCAACGTGCTCTGGTTCCTGGTGGCGGGCTGGTGGTTGGCGATTGGCCACCTCAGCTCAGCTCTGGCCTGCTTCGTGAGCATCGTGGGCATTCCCTTCGGAATCCAGCACATCAAGTTGGCGATGATCGCCCTGGCACCTGTGGGCATGACGGTGGTGCCGGTGCGTTCCACGGATTGAGATCCATCATTGGGGGGCTTCATTGCGCTGCCTCGATGCCCTCGCTTGATTTCGAAGGCGACTACGGCCGCACCTACCGCCAGAGCGTTCAGAACTCCATTCCCGGCCACGACGTTCTCCACGAAATCGCCCGAGCAGCGATTCAAACCACAGCCAGCGATGCACAGCAGGTGCTGGTGGTGGGCCCCGGCCCTGGCGATGACCTGCCCCATCTGCTCAATGCCTGCACTGATGCCGCACTCACCGTGCTCGAGCCCAGTGCGCTGATGCTGGAGCAGTGCTGCCAAACCCTGGCTGATCATCCCGGCAGCGATCGCTGCCGGCTGCTGCAGCACACCCTGAACGAGGCCCTCGAGAGCGAACTGAAAGGCGCTCGGTTTGATCTGGTGGTGTGCCACAACGTGCTTCACCTCCTCCAGAGCGACGAGCAGATCGTGATGCTGCAGCAATTGACGCAGTGCACCGCAGATGGCGGAGCCCTGCTGCTCAGCTCCTACAGCGAAGCGGAAGATCCCGAGAGCCAACGCCAGGTGTTCAACGTGGGGCGGCAGCGGCTGATCGATCGGGGCGTGCCACCGGAAAAGGTTGAAGCGATCATGGAAAGTCGCAACACAGTGGTGTTTTCCCTGGATCCAAGCCGGCTTTCGGCAGTGCTGGAGCAAGCCGGTTGGCGTTCACCTCTGCAGCTCTACCAGGGATTGTTCATCCGCCTTTGGCTGTGCCAGGCGGAGGCCTGAATCAGGCCGTTCGATACACCTCTGCATCCTTCTGGCCTGCATGGAAGAGGCGANANNCTGCGTCGATCAGATCGAGGATCTGGATCAATGCATTGATCAGTTCAGCCGCCTTGAACACCGCCAGATTCCTGCGCTGTTGCAAGTTCAGGGAACCCAGGTCTTCCAGATAGGTGGCCACATCNTCAAGGAATGCAGGGGATTTCTCNCGAAACACCGGCAAGGAGCGCCAACAGATCTCCTCTGGTGCCACCCCGCTATTCCCTACTTACGGGTGATGCAGATATAGATCGCGTGAATCACAGCCACAGGCCACATCACCGCCAGCAGCGGTAGCCCCAACCCCCCGAAGCTCAGCAACCAGAAGAGCAGATTGAGCCAGAACACGCCNGAGATGCCCACCTGAGTGGCCACCGCCAGGGGCGGCAGGAAGAAGGCAATGATGATGCGAAACAGATCGCCGAATGTCATGGGGCTTTTGAAGGCACCTCATTGATAGCCATGGTTTCAATGATCAGCCGCTCTTACCTGATCAAGCTCACAGCTCAGGCTGATCACGACGCCTGCTCAACTGAGCACCATCCCACGAATCGCTCGACAAGATCTCTCTCAGTTGATCAAGAACTGATTGCTTGCTGTCATCCCAGGCAGACTGTTTGATGGCGATCAGATACTCATGTTGCACGCCGGTTCCCCTGATCCGTGACGCCACAATGGCCAAGTCGTCGTAATCAAGCGGGAACAAAGCATCGGGCGATAAACCCAGAATGCCCTCAGAAACAAACAAGAGNAAATCAAACAGNACCGGGTTGAAATACTCTTCATCCGCCCCCAAATCGCCGCAAGANACCATCTGATCTCTGGTTTGCGGTGTATACGTCACGAACGAGAAGCACAAAGGATCGCCTGTGTTCTGAAGGAACAAACCNCTGAAACGCCGGCGAGCCATCAGGCCGATTCTCCCTTCATCAGATCAGGGCCGAGCTTGAGATCGGGCTTCAGCCGCAGCACCATCCACAGGAGCATGGCGGAGCATTCCTCGTCGGAGGCGCCGAAGTCGTATTGCCAATCCTTCACCATCGCCGTGAGCTCCTGCTGNGCTTGATCGATGAATTCATCTGTCCATTCGTTCATTCATTCTCCCCATACAGCGCAGGTGAGTGGCCGGATCACTCTTGGTCGTATTCGTCTTCTGAAACATAGAAAGGTTCATCCACGCCGGGTTCGTTGTTCTGCAGAACAAATGCTTTTAACGANTCGTCGCTTTCAAAAACAAACAAACTGTCTTCCTCTGGATCCACTCCCCTCATCTCAGGNTGGTGGTTCACAAGCCGCGCAATCTTGCGACGATTCCGCACCAATCCCCATGCTTTTTCAGACAGATAAACCAACAATGCAAGGTCAACCAACACAAGGGTGACCCCCTCCAATGCCTGCATGGCGATCAATCCGGCACTGATGTGACCATAGCCAAAGATGGCAGGTTGGCACCCAGCGACAACGCTGGACATCAGCCNCNAGGCGGTGGGCAGAGNTCGCGTCAGGCGACATAATGAGAATNATTCCCAGTGGTGAAGGGAGGTGTCGTTGAAGCAGCAGGTNTGCCTGGTCTCAGGACCTCCAGGGTGCGGAAAAACCTCCTGGGCCTTACAAACACTTCAGTCGCACCAGGGTTCGTGCTCCTATCTCCGCCTCGCTGGAGACAATCCCGATGGCCTGGAACAAGGATGCGACAGCGGCATCGACCAGGCCTGGTTGCAGGATCAGGTTCCCGACCTGCAAGCGGCTCGGCCCCCAGGGCAGGAGCTGAAGCCCCCAGTTGACAACCAGCTCACCGTGATCGAGGTGCAGCAATTCCGCACGCCTGAGCCCAGCGGTCTTGATGGGTACGGAGCCAACATCAGTTCCGGCTCGAACTCACCGGCGGTGAACTTCATTCGCACGTGAAAGACCACGCCGGGGAGAGCAGCCACAATCAGGCCGTTCCCAAACGCAGTGTGATCGGCATCGGTGGCTATCAGCACTACACGATTTACGACCCCGCGACGGATCAGCTCGAGTTCCTCAGTGCTGAAAGGTCAGGCCGAGGNTTCGCTTGATTCGCCGGAGTTAACAGCTGCTTGCAGNTGTGCGGATTAAGGGACAGTCTTCTGGATCTAAACGTCCGTACTGCGTTTCCTCTTCAATTGCTGAGGTTCCTGGGTTGCATCAATGTCACTGTGAGCCCCNTTTTCAAAGGTGTTGAGAAGTGGTCAAGGCTGAGCAATCGCGTTTAAACCATTGACATGTATCAACGAATACCGCTATGTATTGAAGAAGTGATGGNAACAATCCAATGCTTACCGGTGGCGACCTTCTGACGAAGGTGAAAGATCTTGGCGACGTATCCAAGTCAGACCTAGTGAGAGCCTGCGGCTACGTATCTGAAAAGAAGGATGGCGGCGAACGCNTGAACTTCACAGCGTTCTACGAAGCGCTGCTCGAAGCCAAGGGCATCAACTTTGCCAACGGTGGTGCCGCGATTGGCAAAGGCGGACGCAAGCTGAGCTACATCGCAAGGGTGCAGGGCAATGGAAATCTGTTGATCGGCAATGCCTACACTGCAATGCTTGAACTAAGCCCTGGAGACGAATTCGACATCAAGCTGGGCAAGAAGGCAATTCGTCTGGTTCCTGTNGGCAGCATGGATGACGAGGAAGGTGGCGAGGCTGGCAACGAGGAGTGATTGGTTAAGCCTCAACACAGATCTCACGTTGACCTTGCCAGTTGGTAGATCAGTCTTGATGGCTGATCTACCGACATATCTTCAACGACAGTCGGAGGCTGCGTTTGATTGCTGCGCTTCTTCGGCTTGAGAGCGGAGATAACGCTTCCGTTGTGCCGACTCCAATCCAGTGGTCTGGCTGGGATGTTTTGCTGGATCGATTCGTTGGGGACGGTCTAGCCCCCGGAGGAGGGGATGAATACCTCTTCTGCTCATGATGTTCTCCTTGGTATTTGATGAATGCGCTGTGGGCTGCTTGCCACCTGCATTACTCATTGAATTCATCATAATGTGAGTATTTCTGTGATCAAGTGCGTTGATGGTGGTAATGACCGTCTATAAGTTGTTGACGAGTGGTGGTTATCGATACCGAATTGCCTCTGATCGGCCGAGATGAAGCCTCAGGATCTTTCGCCTTTGGTGTTTCAGGCGCTTCAAGAAATGTTCAGGGCAGCGAATGCTGGCTAGTTATACAGAGTTCGGATGTGAGGCGGCATGAAAGTTCAAGCCATCGGCATTGCCATTGCTATCGCGGCTACCGGTTCTGCTTCGTNTGCAAACACCCGCACGGCTGAGGGCCCGAGTGAGGCGTTCGCTATGGCGCAAGCTCAGAGGGAGGTTCCCAAAGGGGCAACTGTCACCGACAGTTCTTGTAAAGACATCAGTGTTGGCATGTCGACCCGTTTTCGCTGCACCATGACCTACAGCGAGTAANTCACNCTTCATCACCTCCCCCTAACGATCAAGGAGCGGACGAAGTCAAACAATCCAGGTTGCGGGCAGGCAAAAGCCCCACCATTGCTGACGGGNCTGAACAAAANAGCAATGAATTCAATGCCAGATCTTCNCCNTTAACCGTTGATCTGAGTGGCGCATGGATGAACATAGGAGGCAAAAAGATCAGTTCCTAGCTCTGTATCAATCGGACCCCCTCCATGAAACCCCTCTGTACCTTCTTCGGTGAAGTCATGGTTGCTAATGCCAAAATAGAACCCATTTTCTGATTCCACCGCGCCATCATCATCAATGTAAGATTCTTCGTAATAGTTAATCCTTAAGATGCCTTCTTGACTTGCTGCAAATCTTCTTTTGTCTCTTTTGTTTCCTCTTCTTCTTGAAAGAAGAATATCATCTTCTTTTGAGAAGATGCCGTCGCCATTATCGAGGTAAAGCTTGCCTATAAGATTGCTTTTCTTCGAAATTTTAAAAAAACCCTTAACTTCCTCGTCAATGTCTGGGTTAGGGAGTCGATTGGCTTCGTGGTAGAAGCCACTCCAGTATGCGGTGATGGAATCTCTGAAAGGAGTTGCTTCAGGCCTTAAGTTTTCAAAATTTTGAATGGAGTATTCAGCTGAAAGAATTTGAGATTCTAATTCCATTGTGTTCCTGAATACGTGAGTGTTTGTAGGTATTGGCAACACATTTATTTTGTTCGAGCTTTCGCATGTTGACAGTAGCGCGGGATACAATGAGAGGCGAAGCAGCAATGCTGTATTGCCAACGCTCACTCCAGGTATAAATCGACACCTTTATCAGGTTCGTCGTTTTGCTGGTAAGGGTAATGATAGCGAGCAATGAATATCAGAATAGAATGTGGCGTTGAGGCCTTATGTAAATCACAAATATTTCAAAATGCCTTGATTAATCTTGCTTCTTTGGATCCTTGTTGGCGCTTATGGCTGGAAGCCTGCTATCGATCCATCTTGAAAAGATGTATACACCAATAAACATCGGTGCATAGATTATCCACATATTCTCAAGCTCGTAGCCACTGTTGTTCACGAAAACCAAAGTGCCATAGCTCAGCACCATGTAGATTGATACTCGGCGAAGTGCTGGAAATTTGCTGAACATCGGCTTCTCGCTTGAGAGTTCAGTCTAGCCGTGATCTTGAAATCATTGTGAATATGTCGAGACTGTCTATATTGGTCGAAAGATTGACCTTTGGCGTAATGCAGTTCAGACAGCTCGTCATCTTCGTAGCTATTCTCATCGCTCTCAACTTTTTTCTTGACCTCCATATTTCCATCATTGGAAGTGTTGTGCTATCAATCTTAATTTCCTTTGTGATGAATCGGGTGAGATGAGGCTGTCTGCAATGCTCCTTTTGGCAGATGTACGGGAGAAAACCCCGCCATTGCTGACGGGGGAAGGGTGCAAATGATTTCAGAGATTGGAGCCTGTGGGCAAAATCAATAAGTCCACTTAGCGCAGTTTTTGGTTCCGTAGTAGTACTCGCGGCAGACTTTGACGGTGTCTTTGTTGGTGTTGTGTTTAACGGTGGTGGTGTGTGGAGCTGTGCGAACAACGGCACCGCCGCCATTTCCATTGACGTACACACCGCCGGCATGGGCCTTGGGTGCAGTGGTCATGATGCCGACAGCAAGGGCAAGGCTGGTGCCGAGGGCGCCGAGAGCAATTCGAGTGAAGTTCATCATGGTTGTTTTCGTTAAGTACGTGGGTTTGACCCCTGATGCATTCACTGTCGCCCCATGAGCGACAAACCACATCACCCATTTGGGGGGTGTTGTGGTGCCCATCTCTCCCCCAGGTCTTGCACATCTCACTCATGCAGGCCGAGCGCCATGCGGGTGTCTTCAGACATTGGTTGCCTGCCTCGATTGAGAGGTCCCGCCCGCCCCTGCAGGATCGCTTTGAGGCAGTATTCCTTGGTGATGAGTTTGTTGACCCTGAGGAATCTTACTGCGAGTTATGAACCTGAATTTTAAGTCTCTTGGCTGGTATTTATTCTTTGACTGCCTAGTCATCGTTTCCTGTTACATCTGGCAGCCCGACTAGATTGAAGCTGAACGAATTATCCCGTTTTTGGTTGCAAGCATTCTCCTGTGGCTTTTCTTTGATAGAAAGAAGAGATGAAAAGACCCCTTTCGCGGGTGATGGGTTATAGGTGACTGTTTGACGTGTTCTCAGTTATTGCAGACTGGATGAAGTGTTCAACGACTAGTTTGAAAATAGATAATGACACTAAGCCTCTTGATTTCCTGCGCAACAACAAGGTCATGCAAAATAGAAGTTTTCGTCCGTCAGTTCAGGGCTGCCTTGGAGGATGGCAACGATGCCACCATCACCAAAGCCTTTTTCTGCACCATTTTCGTTGAAGTAGAGGTTTCCCTTCTTTTGGTCATAGAGAAAGTCGAAACCCTGCTTATCAAGCTTCTTTTTGACAGTCTTCATGTTTTTGCCACTCGCAAATGTGGCGGACCTGTCGATGCCGTAGCTGTCGGTATCAATTTTGAGAATGTCAATTGCGGAATCGAAATTGATGATTTCATCGATCACTCTTCTTCTGAAGGAGTCAGGTATAAGAACGTCAATCGATGATTCCGGTGTAATCACAAGTTCATTCTCTTCTTTGCTTAGCCTCGAAAGAAAATCCCATGCAAGCTCACTAAGGTTTCTGTCCTCAACATCTAAGTGAAACCACTCGTGCCCTCCTCTTTCAATTATATATTGCTCAATAGTCGCCATACCGTCTTCTCGAAAATACGATGTCTTCTCAATTTGACGACCAGGCATGTGCTCAATCGTCTCAAGTTGTATATCTTCTGAATTGTTGGCTGCCGACCAGAAATTCGATGTTTTGGCGGTTGATGCTAAATATCCTTGAATACCTTCAACAGGGCGAACCCAGTCTTCTCTTCCATTGAAACTGATTAGTCCGACAGGTGTGATTTCTGAGTTTGTCGATGAATATTTTTCATTTGCAAGGCCTGATACAGGTGCAATTCCTGCGAACAAATCGGAACGGTGGCGTGCCAAGCCATAAGCCATTCCGGCACCATTTGAATAGCCAGTGGCATAGATTCGAGACGAATCGACTGAATACTTTTTTGATATTTTATTGATTAGTTTTTCAATAAAACCCAAGTCGTCTGAACTGCTTTTGCTGTCAATCGAAATTGGATCAGGATTCCAATGAGTGCCGCCTTTTTCTAGTTCTTGCCCCTGAGGGTATATCAGTATGAAGCTGTGATTGTCTGATAGTGTGCGCCAGTCGGAGTAATTAGTATATTCTGAAGCTGCTCCTCCGTAACCGTGAAAGTTTAGGGTAATTGGTGATTTGTTTTTGC